>CAYTSW010000012.1:0-12978 GCA_964440605.1 uncultured Phycisphaeraceae bacterium
CCGCCTACACTCCGCACCATGCACTACACCTCGCACAGCTCGGTCGTCGACGACCTCGAGGCGCGGATCTTGACCATCCGCGACTCTCTTTGACTACGACACCAAGGCCGCTCGACTGAAGGAACTCGAAGACAGAATGGGCCAAGCCGACTTCTGGGACGACCAGGACAAGGCCCAAGTGGTCGTTGGCGAAATGAAGCGGGTCAAAGGCATCGTCGATCCCCTGCGCAAGGCGATCGCTGAGTTCGAGGACGCCAAGGTCGCCCTCGAAATGGCCAAGGAAGCCGGCGACGACGACCTGCTCGTCGAGGCGGACGAATCCCTCCACGGCCTCGAACGGAAGATGGATCGCATCGAGCTGCTCAGCCTGCTTTCGGGCAAGCACGACATCCGCGACTGCTACTTCACCATCTCCGCGGGCGACGGCGGGACCGAGGCCAACGACTGGGCCGAGATCCTCATGCGCATGTACCTCATGTTCTTCGACAAGCACCACCCCGAGTGGAAGCTCGAAGAGATCTCCAAGAACTACGGCGTCGAGGTCGGCATCGACGACGTCACCTTCCTCATCAAAGGCCCCTACGCCTTCGGCTATCTCAAGTGCGAGCGCGGCACCCACCGCCTCGCCCGCGTGAGCCCCTTCAACGCTCAGGGCAAACGCCAGACATCCTTCGCCACCGTCGACGTCACGCCCGTGTTCGAAGAGTCGAACCTCGACATCCCCGACAAGGACCTCGAGTTCACTTTCTTCGCGCGCTCGAGCGGGCCGGGCGGGCAGAACGTCAACAAGGTCGCCTCGGCCTGCCGCGTCGTTCACCAGCCGACGGGCATCATGGTGGTCAGCTCCACCCACCGCGACCAGCTCCAGAACAAGCGCCAGGCTCTCACCATCCTCCAGGCCAAGCTCGAAGAGATCGAGGAAGAGAAGCGCAACCGTGAGATCAAGGCGGCCGCCGGCGGCGACGTCGAGCGCGGCTGGGGCACGCAGATCCGCAGCTACGTCTTCTACGACAACCGAGTGAAGGACACGCGCACCGGGCACGAGACCGGCAACGTGCAGGGCGTGCTCGACGGCAACCTCGACCCCTTTATCGATGCCGAGCTCAAACGACGCAGAAAAGAAGGCGCCTGAGGCGCCTTCGTCCGGTCTCAACGAGCGAGTCGACAGCGGACAGTCACACCGGTCTCGCGCCGGGTGTTCGCTCACCTGCGACGCCGGTTCGCTTCCACGTTCGCCATGATGAACGCGAAGATGTCGGCGTACTCGTCGATGATCATGCTCGTCGGCTTGCCGGCGCCGTGACCCGCGTCGGTCTGGATGCGGATCATCACCGGGTCCTCGCCGTCGTGAACCTCCTGGAGGCGGGCGGCGAACTTGAAGGAGTGCCCGGGCACGACGCGGTCGTCGGTGTCCGCCGTCGTCACGAGCGTCGCGGGGTACGCCTCGCCCTTCTCGAGGTTGTGATAGGGCGAGTACTTAAACAGCGCGCGGAACTCGTCTTCGTTCTCTTTGGGGTCGCCGTAGTCGTCGGTCCAGTAGCGACCGGCGGTGAACTCGGGGAAACGGATCATGTCCATGACGCCCACGGCGGGCAGCGCGACGGCGAAGAGGTCGGGCCGCTGCACCATGCACGCGCCGACGAGCAGCCCGCCGTTGGACCCGCCCTGGATCGCGAGGTTTTCGGGGCGCGTGTAACCCGTGTCGACGAGGTACTCGGCGGCGGCGATGAAGTCGTCGAAGACGTTCTGCTTGCTGAGCTTCTTCCCGGCCTCGTGCCACGCCTTGCCGTACTCGCCCCCGCCGCGGAGGTTCGCGACGGCAAAGACGCCGCCCATCTCCATCCAGGCGAGGCGGACGGTGCTGAAGTAGGGCGTGAGCGAAATGTTGAACCCGCCGTAGCCGTAGAGCAGCGTGGGGTTGGACCCGTCCATGGACAGCCCCTTGCGGTGGCTGATGAACATGGGCACCTTGGTGCCGTCCTTCGAGGTGTAGAAGACCTGCTCGACGATGTAGTCGTCGGGATCGAAGTCGACGTCGGCGGTGCGGAAGAGCTCGCTCTCGCCGGTGATCATGTCGTAGCGGTAGATGGAGGGGGGGCGGTTGAAGCTGCTGAAGGAGTAGAAGGTTTCGGTGTGCTCGCGCTTGCCGCCGAAGCCGCCCGCCGAGCCGATGCCGGGGAAGTCGACCTCGCGCACGAGCGATCCGTCCATGCGGTGCATGCGCACGAGCGGGAGCACGTCGCGCAGGTACTGGGCCACCAGCAGGTTGCCGGTGATGCCCACCCCACGCAGCGTCTGATCGCGCTCTGCGATGACCTCCGTCATCGATGAACGCCCCTCGCGGATGTCCATCTTCACGACGCGGCTGTTTGGCGCATCGAGATCGGTGTTGAAGTAGAACACCGGGCCGTCGTTGCCCACGAAGCTGAACTTATTGTCGAAGTTGTCGATCAGCGCCGTCGGCGCGGCGTACGGGTCGGTCAGGTCGCGCACCCAGACGCGGTTGACGTCGTCCGTGCCGATGAACGCGCCGACGACCAGGTAGCGTCCGTCCTCGGTCACCTGTCCGTACAGGCCCCACTTCGGATTCGCCGGCTGCTCGAAGACGAGCACGTCTTCCGACTGGTCGGTGCCGACGCGGTGGTAGTAGATCTTCGAGTTGATGTTGGGAGCGGTGAACTCCTCGCCCTCGGGCGGCTGCGGGAAGCGGGTGTAGAAGAAGCCCTCCCCGTCGGGCGTCCATGACGCCGACGTCCACTTGATCCACTCGAGGCGATCGTCCAGCACGCGCCGGGTGGGCACGTGCATGACGTGCCACTTCCGCCAATCGCTTCCCGCGACGCTCCTGCCGAAGGCGGCGTAGGTGCCGTCTTCCGAGAACGACAGACCCGACAGCGCAACCGTGCCGTCCTCAGACCACTCGTTGGGGTTGATCAGCACTTCGGGTTCGCCGTCGAGTTGGTCCACGATGTAGACGACCGACTGGTTCTGGAGCCCATCGTTCTTCGAGAAGACGTAGTAGTCCGCCACCTTGGACGGCGCCGAATAGCGCTCGTAGTCCCACAGTTCTTCGAGGCGGTCGCGGATGCCGTCGCGCATCGGCAGCTCGCGCAGATACCCGAACGTCACCTCGTTCTGGGCCTCGACCCAGTCGGCGACGCGCTCGGACTCGCGGACGTCCTCCTCGAGCCAGCGGTAGGGGTCGGGCACCTCGACGCCAAAGTACTCATCGGAAGCTTCGACCTTGGGGGTCTTGGGGTAGTCGAAGGACTCGGCGGACACCACGCCGACACACCCGACGACCGCCAGAACGCTCACACCGACTTGCCAGTCACGCATCACGACACTCCTCAAAGAACCACGCCGCGACAAGCGGCGCGCCGAATCTCGTTACCGCCCCGCACGCCCAGGGTTCCCCGCCCCTTCCCCGAGCACAGGTCCACCGGGCTTGCGCCCCGTGCTCTCTGCGATCGCTCCGTCCCTTCGTCTCTTCGCCTTTTCGTACCAAGCTACGCCCACCGATCACCGGGCTTGCGCCCGGTGTAGACTACTGGACCAACCCCTGCGTCAGGCGCATGAACGCGGTCTCCAGGTTCACGCGTTCGTCGGTGAACATCGTGATGCGGAAGCCCGCGTTGATCAGGCGGCTGGGGATGTCCGACGCGTGGGCGACCCCCGCCTCCTCGAAGGCCACGTGCAGCACCGGCCGGCGCGCTTCGCCCAGTTTCGCCGGGTCGTCCTCTTCCACGACGCTGATCCGCTTGACGCCGGGCATCTGGTGCAGCAGCTTCGCGGCTTCCTCCGTCCGCTCGGCGACCGCGACGTGCACCGCGTGCTCCACCCGCGCCCGCTGCATGATCTCACTCACGCGCCCCGAGAACAGGAGCTGCCCGCGCTCGATGATGCCCACGACGTTGCACAGCTCCGCCAGCTCGTGCAGGATGTGACTGGAGATGATGATCGTCTTGCCCATGCGCTTGAGTTCCTTGAGCAGCTCGCGCATCTCGATGCGGGCGCGCGGGTCGAGGCCCGACGCCGGCTCGTCCATCAGCAACACCTTCGGGTCGTGCAGCAGCACGCGCGCCACGCTCAGGCGCTGGCCCATGCCGCGGCTGAGCGAGTTGACCTCGGCGGTGGCCTTGTAGCTCAGGTCGGTCAGTTCGAGCACATCGCTGACGACCTTGGCGCGCTGCGAGCCGTGGATGCCGTAGGCCGAGGCGAAGAACTCCAGATACTCCGTCACCACCATGTCCTCGTACGCGCCCATGAAGTCGGGCACGTAGCCGATGCGCGGGCGGATCTGTCGGTTCTGAAAACCCACGGTCAGCCCGTCGATCATCGCCTGACCGCGCGTCGGCTTGAGCAGCGTCGCGAGGATCTTGATGGTCGTCGTCTTGCCCGCGCCGTTGGGGCCGATGAAGCCGAAGCAGTCGCCCTCCTCGATGACGAGATTGAGGTTGTCCAGCGCGACCAGGTCGCCGTATTCCTTGCACAGGTTGATCGTTTCGATCATCGGCATCTGCGGGTCACTCCTCGCTCGGGTTAGGGCGACGGGTCCTCGAATCGCACCGGCTCGCCCCGGAGCGGAAAGACGACGCGCACCCACGTGTCGCCCACCGTCTCCAGCTCACGCAGCCCGCCCGGACGCCCGAACAGCAGGGGCGTGGGGGACTCTTCTTCCGCGACGCGGCCCGTGATGATCAGTGCCGGCTGCGTCGCGAACTTCGCCAGGTCGAGCCCGTGCAGCTCCACCACGCGGGGCGTGCGGTGCTGGTTCGCGAGCTCGGGACGGACGTAGTTCGGGAGCTTCAGCAGCGGCAGCCACGCCGCCCGCGCCGCCTCCGTCTTGTCGAACTCAACGACCGCCTCCACCAGCCCCCCGCTCTGGAGCGCGCGGAAGCCCTGGGCCGGCGGTGCGAGGCTGTCGAACCACGTGAGCCCGCCCACCGGGTTCGGCCCGCCCCGCGCAAAGAGATCGCTCAAGTCCTTCACTTCGCCCGGCGCCCACGACGCATACTCCCAACGCCGCACCTCGAACAGCAGCGGGCCCGCGACGCGGCCGCCCTCGCGCTGGTTCCGCACCAGCGCCGCCGAACGCTGGCCCACGACCTGGATCAGCTGCACGTCGCGCAGCACGCCCGGCAGCCCGTGCGTCAGCCGGCCCGTCAGCTCGTCGCCGCGCGCCATCCGCGGCTCCCAGCCCGGATCCACCGCGCGCGGCGTCTCCCACACCACCGGGCCGAGCCAGTCGGCGCGGAACCGCTTCACGGTCGAACGCACGGGCGACTCGATCAGCCCGTCGTCCGTCAGGTCCACCACGTACCCGCGCGCATCGGGGAACGACGTAGCGCCAGACGACAGCTCACGCGGCGCCGACCACGGCGCCAGCGTCTGGCGACGGCGGAACTGGTCGTCCGGGTCGCCCACCGCGAGCACGCGGTCGCCGTAGCCCGGCATCATCGCGTTCACGTACGTCCGCGTGCGCTGGACGCTCTGCCCGCGCACGTGATCGAGGATCGTCAGGTGCCGCCCTCGCGGGCTCTTGTCCGACAGCGTGGTCGCGCCCACCCATGAGACCGCCGTGAACACGCCGATCACCGCGACGAACGCCACCCACGCGTGGCGCTCGAGACCCCGCGCCTTGAGCAGGGCAAACAGCCCCGGCCCGCCCAGCAGCCAGAACGCGATGAAGACGATCAACGCCAGCAGCACGCCCGCACCCGCCTGCGAACGGAACGTCAGCCCCTCGCCCACGCCGGCGTCAACGTCCAGCACCTCCGTCGGCGACGGGCCCGGCATCGGTTTGGCCGGCGTGTCCAGTCGCTTGCCCAGCACGCGGTTCCAGAACGCGTCGGCCCGCAGCACGCCGCCCGAGGTGTAGTCGGGCGACGTCAGGTCGAGCCCGATCACCGTCACCATCCCCACGCCGACGATCCGGCGCACCGCCACAACCCCGTGCGGCCCCGCGAACAGGGGCTGCGATGCGCTCGCCTCCACCCCCTCGGGGATCTCGAAGGCATGCAGCACCACGTTCTCCGCCAGCCGCTCGTCGTCGTACTCCGGCGTCGTAATCAGATCGCGGTAGTCCTCAAGGCTCGCCCCCTCCACACGCACCGGCTCGGCGACCGGCATGATCTCCGCCAGCGGATCGTCCGACGTGTACCACAGCCCCCCCACCGAAGGCATCACCACGACCAGGTGCCCGCCCCGACGCACCCACTCCACGATCGCTCGCGGGCGGTCCACGCCCAGCTCCGCCGGCTTCGCCTCGGTCCACACCAGCGTCCCGAACGGCGCCAGACCCTCCCAACGGTCGGGCAGGTCCTGCGGCATCAGCCCGCCGATCACGTCGATGGACTCGTTCGCCGTCGAAACCACCCCCGAACGTCGGTTCACCGTCGCGAGGTCGTACTGGTCCAGCGCCACCGTGCCACGCCCGATCACCCCAAGCAGCTTGTGCCAGGGCTCGGCGACCGAAGACACCGGGATCGGCGACGCATCGATCTGGGACCCCACGCCCAGGTCCGTCAGCTCGTGGATCGACACCGTGTACAGGCTGCCCGGCGTGATCGATCGGGGCATCCATCCGTAGAGCCACAGACCGGGCTGACGGCCTACGTTCAGCGTCACCCGCCGCTGGGCAAAGAGGGTGTCACCGTTCGGATCGGGCAGGTGCAGGCGGACGGCGACGTCGATCGGCCGCGTGCCGTTATATGTCAGTTTCAGCCGCACACCCGCCCAGTCCCCCGGGCGGACGATCGACCCGACGCCAAACTGCTCAACCCCCACCTCCACCAGAGTCTGCGGCGCCGGGGACGACGCGCCGCCGGCCCCTGACGCCGCGGCGTCCGGCCTCGCGTCGGCGTTCTGCTGCGCCGCGGCGAGGCCCGCGCCCCAGCCGACAACGGCGAGGCAGGCGATCGCCGCCAGCATCAGATGGAACACGCGCCCGATTCGGTCTGTGCGGAGCACCGGCATCTGGTCGGGAGTCTATGGGACCAACCCGCGTCAAGCCGCCCCCATTCCCGCCCGATGCGCTCCTGCGTGCACCCCGGCCCCTGGACCATCCTGCTGCTCGTGGTTGTCGGCGCCTTCGGCGTGCTCGCCTTCGGCTGGCTCGCCGCCCGCGCCCTGATCTACAACCTCCAGATCCAGCGCTTGAAGATCGAGGCGCACGCCCTCCACGCCGAGTACATGCGCAAACTCGACGCCCTGCGTAACTCCGAAGCGTGGGAGAACGCCGAACTCGCCGGCGCGCCCGCCCCGGAACCGCAGGCAATCAACGTCGACATCGTCGACGAGGACGAAGCGCTCGAAGCGCAGCGCGCCGCGGCGTGAATGGACACAAGGCCACCGGGCCCGCGCCGGGCTCTCCAAGCGGCGTCAGCGCCTCCGAGCGTCAGACCCCTGCGAGCGCCGCGAGCAGCCTCCCGTGCGTCTGCATCCCGAGCCGGAAGCAGTCGAGCTCGAACTTCTCATTGGGCGAATGGACGCGGTCATCGTCGAGCCCGAAACCGATCAAGAGCGTGTCGAGGCCCAACTCGCCCTTGAGCATGCCGACGACCGGGATGGACCCGCCCGTCTTGATCAGGTGAGGCCGCTTGCCGCCCGCGGCGTCTTCGAGAGCGCCCGCTGTCGCCCGGAGGTAGGGCGACTCTTTCGACACCGTCCCCGGGTGCCCGCCTGAATGGTCGTGAAACTCGAGACGGAAGCCTGTCGGCAGACGATCGCGCAGCCACTCTTCGAACGCCCTTGTAATGGCCGCCGGATCCTGATCCGCGACGAGGCGAAAGCTCACCTTCGCTCCAGCCGAGGACGGGATGACCGTCTTGGCGCCGGCGCCCTGGTAGCCGCCCCAGATGCCGTTGACGTCCGCGGTCGGGCGCGCCCACTCGCGCTCGATCGCGGTCCAGCCCGCCTCGCCCTCGTCCGCTTCGCGGGGCAGGCCGATCTTCTCCAGCATGCCCGGGTAGTCCAGCGGCAGCCTCGACCACGCCTCACGCTCCTCGGCTGTGGGCTCGATCACCGCGTCGTAGAAACCGGGGATCGTGACGCGATGCTCGTCGTCGTGCAGGTCCGCCAGAAGGCGCGTCAACGCGTTGATCGGGTTCACGACGCGCCCGCCCCACTGCCCCGAGTGCAGGTCCTGATCAGGCCCGTGCAGCACGACTTCGGTGTAGGCGAGACCGCGCACGCCGTAGGTGATCGCCGGCTCGCCGCGGCCCAGCATGCCGGTGTCGGAGATGACGCAGATGTCGCACGTCTCCAGGTGCGCGCGCTCATCCTGCAGAAAGCGTGCGAGGTTGGCGCTGCCGCTCTCTTCCTCACCCTCGATCATCACCGTCAGCCTCACGGGCAGTTCCGCGCCCTCCTCCTTCCAGGCGCGCAACGCCTCGAGGAACGTCGCGACCTGCCCCTTGTCGTCCACCGCCCCGCGGGCCACGACCCGCTCGCCGACGTCGCCCGAGGCCGCCTTGATGACCGGCTCAAAGGGCGCGCTCTCCCACAGCTCCAGCGGGTCGGGCGGCTGGACGTCGTAGTGCCCGTAGAAGAGCACGTGTGGGCCCGTATACCCCGCGGGCCCCGGATAGTGCGCCCAGACGATCGGGTGCCCGGGCTTCTCGGGCGTGCCGGTCTCCCGGAGTTCGGGGGCGAGCCCGGCGTCACGCAGGCGGTCGGCCGCCCACTGAGCCGCCCGGCGCGTCTCATCGCGGTACGCCGGGTCGGTCGAGATGCTCGGGATGCGCAGCCACTCGACGAGCCGTTCGACCGCGGCCGACTCCTCCCGCCTCAATCGATCGCACACAGACTCAACGACGCCGCTCATACAACCTCCTTGGCTCGCGATGATTCGCAACGCCGGGCACCATACTCGCACGCGGTTGGCGCAAGCGACGCAGAGGGCCACCGGGCTCGCGCCCGGTGCTCGCATCCTGTTGTGGGTCTAGCAACCGACGAAGGGCCGGCTCGCCTCCGCGAACGACGCCGTCGGCAGGTCCACGGTCTTCCAGCGCGGGCTGCGCACCTTCATACGCGCGACGTAGTCCTCCAAATCGATCGCCCGCAGCGCGTACCAGCGGCTCTCGAACAAGAAGACCTCCTGGAACAGCCCGTCCGGCGGCTCGACCTCGCACCAGTATAGAAAGACGAAGGCTCCGCGGAAGCCCTCGCCGAACAGCCTCTCCCACGTCGCCAGCGCTTCGACGTCCGCGCGCGTGACCCAGGACTCCAGCCGCCCACCGCTCCGCCGCCCGTTTTTCCGGGCCGCGACCTTTCGGCCCTTGATGTCCACGAGCCGGCTGGCCCCCTCGCCGTACACCACGAAGTCGAAGGACTTGAGCGTCACGCCCGCCCTCTCACGCGGGCGGTCCGCCTCCGACCAGCCGCCGGCGACAGTGACCTCGGCGCCCTCCGGCAGGATCGCCCTTCGGGCCTCATTCACGGCGACGTAAGGCAGCCGATTGGCCCGCAAGTAGTATGCGAACGCCTGCTCGTAGTGGTGCCGCAACTGCATTCGGACACCCTATCACATTCCGATCATCTGGCAAGACCGATCGCAGGAGACGGGCTACCGCCCGCCTCCGAGCAAACGCCCCAGGAGACCGGTGTCGGCCGGCTTGGAGCCGCTGCCCTCGGGTTCCGTGGGCTTGCCGCCCGCCTCGGGCGCTTTGGGCGTCTCGGACTCGGGCTCCGGCTCCGGTTCTCGTTCGGGAGGTGCCGGCGGCGGCGTCGGCGGTGTCCAGCGTACAGGCCCGTCTGAGGCATCAACCGCATCGACCACCGCTTCGGGCACGACGCCCGTGACCGCGACGGTGCCGGTCGTTTCGCGCACGTGAACGAACATGCTGCCCGAGGTGTTGGAGACTTCGATCGCCAGGTCGCCCGATTGGTTCAGGCGCCCGAAGGCGTCGAACTCGAGCCGGAGCGTGCCGTCGTCGTGGATCCACCCGACGTTGTGGGTGTCCAGAGCGGTCCCCGCGAGTTGCAGCAGCGCGCCCTCACCGATGGCGCGCATCCAGGGCTCACCCGTGCTCGGGCTCTCGATGGGGGTGTCGGGCGCCAAACCCTCGGCGAGCCAGTAGCGCCCGCCCGGCGCGTCGAAGACGACCACGGTTGGCTGCGACGGGCTCGCCAGTGTGAGCGACTGCGCGTACTCGACGTCAGCCGCGATCATGGTCGTGGCGCTCACCAGCTTGAGCGGCTCTTCGCTGCGCGTCGAGGGGATCACCGCCAGCAGCACGACGCCGATGATCGCCATGGCGACCATCAGGTCGATCAGCGCTACCCCGCGGTGGACCCCGGACGGCCCGGGCGCCCTGTGCATCGTGAGGATCGCCATCGGCGTGTCACCCGTCTCCCAGGATCGAGCGCAACAGGTTGGTGGTGTCCTCACGCTCTTCGCCTTCCTTGGCCGACAGCGGGACCGTCTTGGTGTTCACCTTTCCGTACGCGCTGCTACCGCCTGCGGTCTCGCCGCCCCAGGCGGCCTCGATCACGCCCTTGAGCGCTGCCTCGGCCGTGCCCAGTGCGGTGCCCGCCACCGCTTCGAGCGCCGCCGCCAGCCCCGCGATCGGGTCGCCTTCATCGTCGTACAGCGGCCCATCGAGCGCGGTCAGCCCCGAGCCGTTGTCGAGCGTCGGGCACCAGGCGACAGTGGCGCGGTCGAGGATGAACTCACCCCCGACGACGTTGCCCAGCAGCGTCGCGTGGTCATGGATGTGGACGCGCGCCTCGGGCGCGTTGACGCGTGCGAGCATCAAGGCGCCGTCGCGCAGCCTGAGGCCTCCGCCATCGCCGATGAGCACGCGGATGCGCTTGGGCGATGCCCATCGCGTCGGCGACATCATGTCCCACGACAGCGGGCCCTTCAGATCCGCGAACGGCCCGATCAGCGATTGCCGCACGACCATGTCCCCACCGACGTAGAGCAGCAGGCGGGCGCCGTCCTCCAGGTAGATCCCGGAGAGGCCTTCCACGGTGAGGTCGTCCTCGACGGCGAGGCGCACGTCGCCCCTGACGTTCAGAGAAGCGCCCGCGGTGAGCCTCATGCTGTCGACGGCGTAGTCTCCCGGCTCGAGCACCAGCGTGCCGCCCGAAACCTCCACCGTGTCGTGCGCGCCCGTCGGCAGCGTGCCCGGGCCCATCCACGCCGACCCGCCTGCGCCAATCGCGAGCGGCCACTCCGACTCAAAGGTGGGCACTTTGACCGGCAGTGCAACAACGCCTTCGCCCAGGCGGGGCGCAAGGCCGGTGTCGGCACGCGCATCGGTGACGAATCGGACGCCCCCGGACCCGCTCCCGACCACCGCATCGCCCGCGCTCTCGAACGCCGTGCCGACGCGCACCTCCCCGAGGCTCTGCTCGGGGCTGCGCGGCCAACGCGTCACCCGCCATCCATCCTCCAAGCGGAGCGACTCAGCGGCGAGCACGGCGAACTCGCCGTGCCACAGGTCCACCGCGTCGCTGGAAGTCGCCTTCGGGGTCAGCTCCATCACGCGTTGCGAGGTCTTGGTCACGCCGCGCGGCGTCGTGGTCGCGACGGTCACGAGCACCTCGCGGTCGGCGGCGGTCGCCGGCTGCCCGTCGAGCGTCGTCAGCTTCACCGTCGCGTTCGAGCCGGCGATGCTGTAGTTCGACAGCATCGTCCCGCCCGGCGCCGCGTCGACGGAGACGCCCGAAGAGAGGGCCGCGGTCGTGAAGTTCGCGGCCGACTCGGCGGACCACTTGGCCCGCGTCGCCTCGACCGCGTTGTCGGCCATGGGCGTCATCGTGTCGCGCGAGGTCACCAGCGTCGTCGTCAGCACGGTCGTCACCACGAGGGCGATGACGATCATCAGCATCGCGACGCCGCGCCGACGCGGCGCCGGCGTGCGCGCATGGGTTGGGATGTTGGCGTTGTTGGGGATGTTGCGGGTCATGGGAGTCTCCTTCTTGTGTTCCTCCCGGGAATCAACGGTGGTTGGGCCGCGAGCGCCGGCATCCGGCACGCGCTCGGATTACTCGGGCGGCTCATGGCTCGGCAACCCAAACGAGATGAGCACCTCCTCGACATCCGAGCCGGCGCTCGCCAGGGCGAGGGTCGCGGTGAAGCGGACGGACTCGCGCGGCGTCGCGGCGGTATACGTCGAGCTGAACGACGACACGCCGTCGGCCAGCGCCTGACGCGTCGTGTACCCCAGCGAACGCGCGAGCTCCATCGCGCGGAACATGTCGTCGGCCGGCGTCAGCACGATGTCCGCCGCCTCGATCGCCGCTTCGTCCATCGACTCGGGCCAGTCGACGCGTTCGAGCACGAGCTCGCCGCCGATCTCGTCGTCGTCCGACTCCGCGGGCTCGAACCAGACGATGCGCAGCTCGCTGAGATTGACCTGGCCGTTGGCGCGGTCGTCGTGGAGCCAGAGGGCCAGGCCGCGCGAGTCGGTCTGGAGCAGGCACAGCGCCGGGTCGGCGTACGAGCGCAGGCGCAGGTGAGCAGCGTGCGCGCGCTGCATGGCGCCGCGCGTCTCGTTCATGACGGTGATCCCACGCGCGACCGAGGTGATCACCGCCGCGACGCCCAGACCGGTCACCGAGGTGATCGCCAGCGCGACCAGCAGCTCGAGCGTGGTCAGGCCGCGACGGCGCGGGGACGGGTTGTTGAGGCGCGCACCAGTCATTCGCTCGGCTCCGGCACGAAGAGCTCGCAGACCGCCAGCTCCGTGAACTGGTCAAAGGCCGCCACGCGCACGAGCCGACCGGGCACCGAGGCGCCGGTCGCCTCGTCGGTCATGGTGTGCGGCTCGACGCCGACGCGCCGCCCCAACGCCCAGTACGCGTCGGGGTACGACACGCCGTCGAGCGTGGCCATCGAGCCGATCTCCTGCTCTAGGCCGTCGAGCCCGGACAGGTCGTCGTAGTCGCGTGTGGCGATCTCGATCATCAGATCGTCGGCGACGAGGGCCGAAAGCAGCCGCTTCTGGCCCTCGAAGCTGACCTGCT
>CAYTSW010000012.1:13078-34762 GCA_964440605.1 uncultured Phycisphaeraceae bacterium
TCGTCGGCGACGAGGGCCGAAAGCAGCCGCTTCTGGCCCTCGAAGCTGACCTGCTGCGCGGTGGAGATCGCGGTCGCCACCGCCAGCATGATCAAGCCCAGTACAACGGAGGCCATGGCGGCTTCGGCCATGGTGAAGCCGCGGCGATACCCGCGTCCGCAAGGAACGGGAAGCGTGGTCGGCGTGGAGGCCCCGGGCTGTGCTCGTCTGTCGCACATATCCCCCCAAGCGTCGGTTTCACCACCCGCCCGGGTCCACCTGAAAAGGCGGTGGAGTGCGCCCGCGTGAGAGGCGGCGCGCGTCGTGCGGGTGGTCCGGGTCCAAGAACCCGCTCCGCGGCGGGCAAGCCGGGTTGCTTCGGCGGCCCGGGCCTCCGACGATGCCGCCATGTCCGCCCGGCGTCGCCCCCCCATCACCCTCTGGCGCATGCTCGCGAGCGACCTCGCACGCTTGTTGCTGGTCACGGCCCTGGCCCTGGTCACGCTCATCGCCTTCGCAATGACGATCAAGCCGCTCGCCGACGGTCGGCTGTCCGTATCGGACGCGCTGCTGTTCATGGGGCTGCTGAGCCTCCCGATGGTGCAGTTCGCCCTGCCCTTCGCCGCCGGCTTCGCGGCGACGCTTACCTACCAGCGGTTCGCGTCCGAGAACGAGGCGATGGCGGCCGCGGCGGGTGGCGTGCCGCACCGCTCCACGCTCCTCCCCGCGACGCTCATCGGGCTTGGGCTCTCAGCGGCGCTGGGCGTCGTCGCGTTCGAGGTCAGCCCCGCGATCATGCGCACCGCCGAGCGGATGCTCGTCGCCGATGGCGCCCGAATCCTGGTCGCCGAACTCAATCGCGGCCAGAGCGTCACGCTGCCCGTGGGCGGGCAGGACGTGCAGCTCTACGCCGACCGCGCGCTGGGGCCCTACCCCGATCCGTCGGCCTCCGGCGCACGCGAGGTCATCACGCTCGAAGGCGTCTTGGCGCTGCGGCCCGACCCCCGGGGCGACCATGTCTACACCTCGGCCCGGCGCGTCGACATGTTCCTCTTCGATGATCCGGGAACCGACGCGGGCACGGTGGTGCAGCTCGTCTTCAGCGGGGCGGCGACCAACTCCACGGGCGGCGGGAGCGTCGCTCTCGACCGCTTCGACACCGAGCCCATCGCCCTGCCCGTGGGTCTGTCCGACGACCCGAAACACCTGACCTGGCGCGGCATGGACGAGGCGCTGCGGACGCCGCGCGTCATGAACAGCGTCGACCGCGAGGCGCGCCGGTTGGCTCAACTGCTCATCGAACGTCGTGCGATCGACGCGATCGCTACGGATCTGCGCATGTCGGGACAAACCGCCCTCACACGCGCCTCCCCGACGGGCCGCGACGAGTTGACGATCGCGGCGGTGGATCTCGCGTTCGACCCCGTCGCCCCCTCGGCCCGAGCGATCCAGGCGGACTCGGCGCGCGATCTCGACGACGAGCAGATCGCCCGCCGCCGGCTCCGTCGTCAGGTCGATCGGTGGCGGCTGCTCCCGGAGACCGCCGCGCCCGAGGCCACCGTCACGGTCGTGCGCACGCGGGCCGACGGTGTGCAAACGGTGCACCGCGCGGCTCGGGCGTTCCTCAGCATCCCCGAACCCGATCCGTCGCGACCGACGGGGCTGGTGCTTTCGCTGGAGGACGTGCGCTCGACGCGTGTCGACATTTCGGGCGACGAGCCAACCGCGCCGCCCGCGCAACGCGCTGCGCTGTCATGGACCAACCTGGAACTGCCCGTTCCCGACGCGGACGCCGAACGATCGCGCCCGCTGGCGGAGCTGATGGGCGAGGCGACAAGGGCGTTGGACGGCGCAACGCCCGACGTCCTCAGCCATCGGCTCGAGCCGATGGTGCGCGACCTGCGCGAGCGACTGACCGACCTTCGCCTGGAGATCCTCTCCAAGCGGCACGAGCGGCTGGCGCTCGCCTCGGCCTGCCTCGTCATGGTGCTCGCGGGAGCGGTGACGGGCCTGCGCAGCGGACGCCGGCTGCCCCTGCCCGTCTACCTCTGGAGCTTCCTGCCCGCGCTGGCGACCGTCATCTCCATCAGCGCGGGGCAGCGGCTCGTGCACCGCGAGGGGCCGGCAGGACTCGTGCTGCTCTGGGGAGGCGTACTCGCCCTCGCGTTGCTGACCTTGGCGATGTACGGGCGGCTGCGGCGCCACTAGCCGCGAACGGCCGCTCGCGCCGGATCGGCTTACATCCGCTTTTCAACGACCAGCAGGTGGTAGCCGAACTGCGTCTGGACGGGTTCGGAGACCTGGCCTTCGGGCAGGTCGGAGAAGACGACCTGGTCGAACTCGGGCACCATCTGGCCCTGGCTGAACTCACCGAGGCTGCCGCCGCGCTGGGAGGAGGGGCAGGAAGAGTGCTGCTTGGCGAGCTCGGCGAAGTCGGCGCCGTTCTCGATCTCCTGCTTGAGGTCGCGGGCCTTCTGCTCGGAATCGACGAGGATGTGACTGGCGACGGCGCTAGGCATGGGACGTCCTTTCGGTGAGGGTGAATGTGGGAGGGTACGCCCCGGGGCAGCGCGAATGCGACCGCTTCCGGAGGGACGCGCCCGGTCAGCGTTGGCGCAGCGCGCTCAGACAGAGAATCTCGAACGCTACGTGCGCCGCGAGCAGGGCGGTGTTGCCCGCTACGTCCCGGTCCGGCAGCACTTCGACCACGTCGGCGCCGACCAGGTTCGGGCCGGCTCCGGGGTGGGCGCGGGCGAGATGGCGCAGCAGTTCGAGGGCTTGGGCCGACGTGAACCCCCCCACCGACGGCGTGCCGGTGCCGGGCGCGTAAACGGGGTCGACACAGTCGATGTCGAAGGTGAGGTAGCACGGATCGTCGCCGAGGCGCCGCAGAAAGGCGTCGATGCGCCGCGTGCCCTCGCGTCGCCAGTCGTCGTAGGTGACGAGTTCGACGCCGTGCTCGCGCGCATATTCGAGGTCGTGCGGCGAGTTGAGCGGGCCCTTGATGCCGATGCTGAGCATGCGCTTCGGATCCAGCACGCCCTCTTCGACGGCCCGAATGAAGGGCGAGGCGTGTGAGTACCGCTCGCCGAGGGTCATGTCGAGCGTGTCGAGGTGGGAGTCGAAGTGGATGAGCGCCAAGCCGCCCTCGAGCTTCCCGGCGCGCGTATGGGCGGCGCGGAGCGCGCCGAGGGTGTTGGAGTGGTCGCCGCCGAGCATGAGCAGTTTGGACTGCGAATCGGCGAGGCCCGCCATGTGCTCGGCGAGCAGTCGAGCGTTTTCCTCGGCGCTGAAGGGCTGTACCGGCGCATCGCCGGCGTCGGCGAGGGAGAGGACATCGGTGAGCATCAGGTCGTGCTCGATGTGGTAGGGCTTGAGGTACTGGCTCTCCTGCCGAACCGCCCGCGCACCGAAGCGCGCGCCGGGGCGGTACGTCACGCCGCAGTCATACACGGAGCCGATGATGGCCCAGTCGACGGGGCGATGCTCGTCGGGCACGTCTTCGAGCCGTGGGTAGCGGCCAAAGGTGGTGAGGCCGGCGTAGCGGGGCGTGGTGCGTGCGTTGGGGAGCTGGGTTCGCGGCATGGGGCCGAGTGTAGTGATGCGCGCACGACAGCGGGCCCGCCGGAAGAACGGGCCCGCTGGTCACGGATGGGATGAAGCCTGAGCCGGAGCGATCAGCCCTGGCAGGCGCCGTTGCAGGTGCCGCAGCAGTCGGCGTCGGCGGTGGTGGATGCGGGCTGAACCTTGGCGCCGGAGCAGTTGCAGCCGTTGGCGCAGGCGCCCTTGCTCGAAGCGGCGATCACCTGCGTGTCGCCCTTCTCGGAGCCGCAGCAGGAGCCGCAGTCCGCCTTGGTCGAGGCGGACTGCACGTTGGCCTTGGCGGCGCAGGGCTTGTCGCAGTTGTCCTTGCCGCAGCCGTCGGTGGTGCAGCAGCAGCCGTTGGGGCAGTCGCTCGCGGCGACGGGCGTCACCTTGGCGGCGGTGCAGTTGCAACCGTTCGCGCAGGCGGCCTTGGTCGAAGCGGCCTGGACGTTGGCCCGCTCAGCGCAGGGCTTGTCGCACGCCGACTTGTCATCGCACGCCTTGGTGGTGCAGCAGCACCCATTGGGGCATTCGCTCGCGGACGCCGCGATGGGCGTGGCGCCCGTCGAGCAGTTGCAGACGTTGGCGCAGGTGGACTTGGTCGAAGCGGCGACGGTCTTGGCCTCTTCGCCGCAGCAGCCCGAGCAATCCTTCTGCTGGGTCGCCGAGGCGGGGGTGACGGCGGCGCCGGACTGGGTGTTGCCGGCGGTGGTGCAGGCGGACATCGCCAGACCCAGGGTGAGGGCGCAGGCGGCGGTCAGGATGGTCTTGAACATGGACATGATTGATATCTCCTCGCACGGCTCGTTGGCCGTGCCTCCACAGGTGATGGTTGTATGGCGTGTTCCGCGGTCACGACGCGCGCCGCGGGTACTTGCGAGAAGCGCCGGCTGCCGACAATGGCGCAGGCGCACGACGGCGAGCGCCGCTCGCTACAACAACCACCGCCCCGTGACGGCCGCGTTGGCTACCGAGAGCCTGGGCGGCGGGAGATCGGTGAACCATGCCGCCCGGAACGCTTCACGCTCCGGTATGCACGCGGGGTTTGTCCAGAACGTCGACCGCGACGTGTCGTCCGGGTCGACTTCGAGCCGCTCCGACCGATCGCGGCGGACATCCAGCGGATCCTTCACGTGCAGGAAGCACGTGGGGCAGACCGAACAAGGGCAGTCTTCCTGCTCGCCCTCGCTCGGCTCCGGATCGGGGGCGGGATCCTGACAGCAGGACACCGGCTGCTCGATGGTGCACTCGGGGCCGGCGTCATCAGCGCAGCCGAAGGCCACTCGCGGGGCGACCGCGAAGAGCTGGATGATCAGCCCGTAGATGACCAGCAGGCGTACCGGCACGCGATCAATGTACATCGTCTGAGACGCGACGCCACCCCAACCCACACCAATCGGGGGCTTCCCGGACCTCGTGCGCACGCAGGTCAACTGGTCAGCCAGTCGTCCTCGAAACGCATGCCCGGGAGCACCGTCGCGGCATCGCCCGACTCGTGGAGGGTAGCCACCGGGTAGGCGGTGTAGTCGAGGCTGAAGGCACCGGCTGGGCGGTGGTTGCCCGAGTGCCCCAGGCCGCCGAAGGGAAGCTTGCTGGAGGCGCCCGCGGTGCCTGTGTTGACGTTGATGCACCCGGCGCGGGCGCGGGTGAGGAAGGACTCGATCGTCTGATTATCGGTCGAGAACATGGCCGATGCGAGCCCGAAGCGGGTCGCGTTGGCCTGCTCGACGGCTTCGTCGAACGAGCCGACGGTGGAGATGCGCAGCAGCGGGCCGAAGAACTCGACGTCGCAGCCGGGCTGGGAGGCGGGGTCGGTCCCCGTCGTGAACGACGCGACGCGCAGGATGCCGGGCGTGATGTAGTGCCCGCCCGATGGGTGTTCCATGGCGGTGGCTTCCATGAGCGGCTCGGCGCCGGCGTCGATGAGCCGCCGCTGATCGCGCAGGAGCGCATCGCGGACCTCGGCGCGGATCATCGGCCCCATGAAGACCGCCTGGTTGCGCGAGCCGCCGCCGATGCCCTTGGGGTCGCCGATGATCAGGTTGCTCGTGGTCTTCTGAATGAGCGGAATGAGCGTCTCGGCGACGTCCTCGTGGATGATCAGGCGGCGTGTGCAGGTGCAGCGCTGGCCTGTGGTGACGAAGGCGGCGCGAACGCACTCGATCGCCGTTTGGCGCACGTCCGCGTCGGGCATGACGATCGCCGGGTTGTTGCCGCCCATCTCGAGCGCGACGATGCGGCCCGGGTGGTCGAGGTTCGCTTCGAGGATCGCGCGGCCGACGGGCCAGGAACCGGTGAAGAGGATGCCGTCGACGCCGTCGTGCGTGGTCAGCCGCTGAGCGACATCCGCGCCGCCCTGGACGAGGTTGACGACGCCGGCCGGCGCGCCGGCGCGGACGAGGCCTTCGCGCAGCAGTTCGGCGAGCAGTTGGCCGACAGCGGGGGTCTTATCGGAGGGCTTGAAGACGATGGTGTTGCCGGTGAGCAGGGCGGGGATGATGTGCCCGTTGGGCAGATGGGCGGGGAAGTTGAAGGGCCCGATGACGGCCATCACGCCGTGGGGGCGGAAGACGCATCGGGCGCGGCGGGACTCGGTGAGTTCCATCTCGAAGCCGGTGACGCGCGAGCGCCCCGAGTGCTCGCTCGAGTCGAGCGTGATATCCACCTTGGCGGCCAGCGCCTTGGCCTCGCCCCGGGCGTCCCAGAGGGCCTTGCCCGTTTCGATGGAGATGAGTTCGGTGATCGTGTCCTCGTGCTCGACGACCAGCGACTGGTACGAGCGCAGCGCGTCGGCGCGCTGCTCGATCGTCGTGCGTGACCACGTGGCCAGCGCCTCGCGCGCCGCGGCGACGGCTTCGTCGACGTGCTCCACGCGCGGAGCGCCGCGCCAGACGACGCGGTCGGGCTGGGCGGGGCTGCGCGAGGCGAGCGTCTCGCCCGTCAGTTCGTGCGAGGCGTCGCCCACGAAGTCGCGGCCCTGGATGGTGTCGCCTGCGGTCGCGTCGATGATCGCCTGGTTCATGCGGGGGTCTCCTCGGGGGGCGGGGTGGGGCCCGGCGGGCGGCCGGGCGAGCCCACGGCGTGGCGACGGTACGCGGCGCTGAGCAGCGCGTCGTAGTCGGGGTTGTCGAGCGCGGGCAGGTCGATCATCGGGAGCGCGAAGTCCTCGTGCTCCTCGGGCGTGGGGTTCAGGGGCGTGCACCAGACCTCATCGCCTGCGCCGATCGCCAGGGCGGCGGCAGCGTGCTCGTCGATGGCGATGCCGCCCTCTTCGTCGCGCACGGCGGCGGCGGCGGCGAGGAACGCGTCGCGCGAGGCGTCGGCGCTGAGCACGCGCGAGTCGGTCGGGCGCAGTTCGGCAAGCGGGTGCACGCTCGTTACGCGCATCTTGCGCGTGTCGCGCACGAGCGTGACCTCGTCGGTCGAGGCCTCGAGGTGCGGGCCGGCGTCGAAGGGGTCGATGCGGTGGACGTAGCGAAAACCGACCTCTTCGAGCAGACGCCGCGCACGCTCCGTCTCGGCGCTGATCGCCCCGAAGTTGTCGATGACGTCATCGGGCAGGAGCGAGGCGTACACGCGGTCGGGCAGGAGGCGGTACATGAACTCGCGTCGGCGGGTGCTCAGGCGGTCGGCCTTCTCGTAGGGCAGGTTGATGAACTTGCGCATGAAGTGACGCCAGAAGGGATTGCCGTCGTTATATCGCTCGAGGCGGGCGAGCATCTCGGCGAGCATGACGTCGCTGAACCAGGGGCGGAAGCGTGCGATGAAGTGGAAGCGGACGAAGGAAAGCACGCGTCCGGGCGTCGGGTTGCCGGGCAGTTCGCGCGCGCCATGGCGTCGGCCCCGGTTCTCCTTGCGGACGATCAGGCCGCCGAGCTCGGTGGGCGAGGCCTTGTCGCGGAAGAGCTGAGCGACGATGTGCTCGACTTCGCCTGTGACGTAGTCGAGCCCGGTGTGCGCGAGGTCCGGGTCCTGCTTCGCGAGGTCCTCGGAGCGCCGGCGCACGCGCACGAGCTGGTACGAAAGGTTGGGGTTCTTCTCGTCGCCCATGCCGGCGGTGATGCCGCTGGTGCCGATGACGCGCCTGGACTTGGCGCGCGGGTCGTGCGCCTCGTCGCCCGCGACGCCCTCGAGCACGAACATGTACCGCCGCTCGGAGCGGATATCGTCGACCGACGGCTGCGGGGACGCGAGCGTGCGCTTCGTCGAGTCGAGCGACTGTGCGATCAGGCTGTCGATGGTGTCGGCGAAGGGCGGGAGGTTGATGAAGTGCACCGTGCGCGCGGCCTCGAGCAGCTCGGGCTGGTGGTGCAACTGGGCCTGTCGAACAACAAGGGTCATCGCCTGCTCCCGGTCACCGCATGCCGCGGTCCTCAGCCCTCGTCGTGGGCGCTGACGGCATTATCGCGATGCATCGGTCGCGGCTCGCGCGGCTCGTGACGCGGGAGCGTCGGGAACACCTCGGCCATCGACTTCTCCACGATCTCGAAAATCTCGCCCCAGGCGCTCTCCTCCAGCACGCCCAGCGGCGGGAGGAACCGCACGTGATACGGCCCGTGCCCGCAGAAGAAGGCGATCACGCCGTCGGCGAACATCTGCTTGCAGAGCTTGAGCAGGGCGTCCTTGTCGCCGGCGAAGGGCGTGAAGCGCATCATCGCGCCGTGCCCGCCCGCGACATCGGGGACGACGTGGTTCTTGGGGAACCACTCGGGGTGCCTCTCGGCCAGAGCCTTGACGTGTTCGCGGAAGAGCTTGTGATGCCGGGCGATGCGCCCGTCGTCGCCGTAGTGGTCCCCGTCGCGCAGGCGCTCGAGGATCCGGCACCCGACGCTGAGCCCGGCGCTGGAGCCGAGGAAGGTCCCCGAGAGCAGGCCGGGCTTGGGGTTGTACTCGTTGGTGTAGAGGGCGGCGCAGACCTGGCTCATCTTGCCGACGCAGGCGACGTCGACATATTCGCCCAGGCCCATGTCGTCGAACATGAACATCTTGTGCCCGCGCCCGAAGGTCTGCACCTCGTCGGACCAGACGGCGATGTTGTTCGCCTTGCAGATGAGCATGAGCTCTCGGAAGAACTCGGGCGGCGCGGGGTTGAACCCGCCCTCGCCCTGCACGAGCTCGAAGACGAAGCACGCGTGCTGGTTCGGGTAGCGTGCGATGTACTGCTCGAGGTGCCAGCAGGCCATGTCGATGTAGCGCGTCATGCCCGAGACCTCGCCCGCGCCCATGCGCCGCGCGGCGATCGTGTCGTAAAAGGGCATGTAATCGACCTGCGCGTTGAGCGGCAGGCCGACACGCCCCGCGGCGTTGTCGCCGAGCTGGGCCATCGTCGTCGAGCGCCCCATGAAGCAGTCCTGGAAGGCGATGACGCGGCCCGCCGGGCTGTGCTTCTGGAAACAGACCTTCAGCGCGTTCTCGTTGGCCATCGCCCCCGAGCCGCAGAGGAAGGCGTGCGACAGGTCGGACGTCCGCCGCGCCTCCTCGACGAGCAGCGACGCGAAACGGATCGCGTCTTCGTTCATCATCAGGTGACCCTGCATGGCGATGTCGTTGGTCGCGCCGACCAGCGCGGCTTCGACGAGCTCGGGGTCCGAGTGACCGAAGAAGTGCACGCCGATGCCCGTGATCATGTCGATCTTCACCGACCCGTCGAGCAACTCAACGTAGTGCTTGTTGCCCACGCCCGAGCCGATGTAGGGATACAGCAGCGGTCGGCCGCGCACGGCCGAGGCGCGGTTCATGAAGGTCTCGAAGTCCTCCGTGGCTTCGCGGCTGACGGGGCCGCGCACGCCGGTGATCTTGGCCGAAGCGGCGCGCACCTCGTCGACGATGGCGCCAATCGAACTGCGCACCGTGTCGCTCGTACGAAACGCGTGGCCAAGGGCGTGCCCGTTGGTGGCGGTCTGGCCGTTGACGGCGGCGGGGTTGGCGGAGTCGTTCATGATGATGCCTCCGATGAAGGCGTAAGGGCGGGGAGGGGGACTGTCGGAGAGTGATCTACGGGTTCCAGCGTTCGTCGAGCGATGCGAGCAGGCAGGCCAGCAGGGCGGCGCGTTCGTGGAGGCTGTCGAGCTCGATCCGCTCGTCGTGCGTGTGCAGCCCCCCGCCGCGAACGCCCAGGGTGTCGATCGTGGGCAGGCCGGCGTCCTGCATGACGTTCCCGTCGCAGACGCCGCCCGTCGAGGCGAACGGCAGCGATTGTCCGAGCGACTCGGCGGCTTCGCGGGCGAGCAACGCGAAGCGCTCGGTCTCGGGGATCAGCGGCTTGGCGGGGCGGTTGAAAGAGCGCATCACGCGGACGCGTGGCATCGCGTCATCCCCGTCATCGGCCAGCGCGGCGAGCTTGTCCTGCAAGGCGTCGCCCGATTCGGGATCGGGGAAGCGCGCGTTGCCCCACGCCTGGGCGTGCGGCGGGACGACGTTGGTCGCCGAACCGCCCACCAGCGGGCCCACGTTGACGGTCACGCCGCGATCGAGGTCCGAGAACGTCTCGACCTTCGTCAAGACATGCGCCAGCGCGTAGACGGCGCTGACGCCCTTCTCGAACTCACGCCCCGCGTGCGCGCAGCGGCCATCGACGGCGATCGAGAACTGCCCCGACCCCTTGCGCTGGATCGCCAGCTCGCCACCCGGCAGGGCCGGCTCGAGGGCGATGCCGACGTCGTGCCGCGACGACTCGTCGCGCAGGTGCCGCTCGGAGCAGTACGTGCCCGTCTCCTCGTCGCTGTTCATGAGGAACGACCAGCGGACCGGGATGCCCGCCTCGGCGAGCGCCTCGAGCGCGACGCAGGCGACGAGCAGGCCGCCCTTCATGTCCACCACGCCCGGGCCGATCGCGGTGCGCCCGTCGGTGGAGACCGTCATCTCGTTGAACGAGCTCCCGGGCGGGAAGACGGTGTCGAGGTGCCCGGCGATGAGCACGCGAGGGCCCGTCATCTCGTCGAAACCGGCGCAGCGATGCACGATCGTCGGCAGCGGCTCGCCCGCTCCCGCATTGAGCAACCAGTCGGGCCGCTCATCCCCGGCGCGCAAGTCGGAGGTCACGCCGAGCGCGGCCAGGCGATCCCCGAGGAGTCCGCGGAACTCATCGAGCCCGGCGCGGTGGTCGCCGCCCGTGGGGATAGCGACATAGCGGGCCAGGTCGGCACGCATCTCGTCTTGGCGCGCAGCGATCCGCGCCTGCAGGCTGTCACGTTCGGTCGTGGTCATGAGGGGGGTGTCGCGGGGGCCCAGCAGTCTCGGGGATGGCGGCCAGCCGCTGCCGGATGGTAGCCGATGGGAGCGCCGGCTGGAAGGGGGCGTACAACGAAGAACACCGGTCGGAGACCGGTGCCACCAGAGGTAGAAGACGCGCTGGAAGCCCGCCCCACCAATGAGAAGAGACGCGACCGAGCCGGTCAGTCGATCGGGCCGCGGCCGAGAACTTCGGCGATGGCGTTGGTCAGGCCCACGACCTCGGCGGGGCCGATGTGCCCGATGGCGCCGATGCGGAAGGTCTCGGCACGGGTGACGCGCTGGGGGAAGATGATGTAGCCGCGCTCGCGCAAGGCGGCCTTGAAGCGGTCGAAGTCGAAGTCGTCGCTCGGGTAGTTGAACGTGGTGTTGATGTGGCCCCGGTTGTCGTCGTCGATGTAGGGCGTGATGCCGATAGCACCGAGACGTTCGATGGTCAGGCGCTGGTTGTTGCGGTACCGCTCGGCTCGTGTCGCGACGCCCCCCTCCTCCCCGAGCTCGTGCAGCGCCTGCTGGAAGGCGAGCAGGACGTGCGTGGGCGGTGTGTAGCGGAACCGCCCCGTGTCGCGCATGAGCTTCCACTGCGCCTTGAGATCGAGCGACATCGAGGGCGCCGGCCAGTCGATGGCGTCCATCGCGCTCTGACGCGAGATGATGTAGCTCAGCCCCGGCACGCCCTGAGCACACTTGTTGGCCGAGGCCACGATGTGGTCGATCGGCGCATTGTCGAGATCGATCGCCCTGCCGGGGCCGACCTCGTAGCCGCAGAAGGTGGCCATGGCGTCAACGATCATGCGCACGTTGTGCTTCTTGGCGACTTCGCCGATGGCGTTGAGGTCGTGGATGACGCCGCTGGTGGTCTCGCAGTGGCAGAGGGCGATGTGCGTGATGGAGGGCTCGCTGGCGAGCAGGTCGTCGAGGCGCTGGGGGTCGTGGGCAAGGCGTTCCTCGCCGGTGATCTGCGAGAAGGGGATGCCCGCCTGCGCGGCGATGTCGCACAGCCGCTGGCCGTATAGCCCGTTGTTGAGGATCACCAGCTTGCCGTTCTGCGGGTGCACCGCCGACGTGACGACGCACTCCACGGCGTACGTACCCGAGCCGGGCAGCAGGGTGACGGCAAAGTCGTCCCGGCCGCCGCAGACCTCGAGCAAGCGGCGCTGGCAATCGCGCACCGCGTCGGTGGTGTCGGCGTCCCAGGAGCCCACGTCCTGTGCGGCGGCCATACGCACGGCTCGGGACGTGGTTACGGGACCGGGCGTGAAGAGCACGCGTTGGCCGAGTCGGTCGGCGGGCTCGAAGTCGATCATGGGCGCGAGCTGCTGAGTCGTCATGGGATCGCCTTGCTGATGGGGCGGTTGGACATGAGATCCTACGCCGGGCGCCGCTCGCTCCGGCGGAGCATGAAGGCCGCGCGCGTGAACCGCAGGCGGCGGACCGGGAGTTCCCGACCATCTTTCTCCACGCTCTCAAGACCCTCTTCCGGGCCGTAGGGGGTCATGCCGATCTTCTCGACGACGCGGCGGGAAGCGGGGTTGTTGAGGAAGACCTCGGCGCACACCGCCGTCGCCTTGAGGTGGTCGAAGGCGAAGGTGGTCATCGCGGCCACCGCTTCGGTCGCGTACCCCCTGCCCCACTCAGGGACGGCCACCCAGTACCCGAGTTCGACCCAGCCAGCGTCGTCGCCTTCGGTCTCACGCAGGCGTTCGAGGCGCAGGCCAACGCCGCCCACCAGACGCTCGGTCTCCTTGCTGAAAACTCCCCGGGCAAAGAGGTTGGACTCCGCGATGGGCCCGGCGGCTCGGTCGATGAACTCGCGAGCGTGGGTGATGGAGTAGGGGTGCGGGATGCGGAGGGTGGCTTCGGCGATGCGGCGGTCGCCGATGGCGGCGCACAGGTCCAGCGCATCGTCGCGCGTGTACCTGCGCAGGACGAGCCGCGGCGTCTCCAACTTCACCTTTTCCGGCTTCATCGGCGAGATGGTCGCACACCTCTCGCGAGGCGTCCAGACGCGAACGCCGTCACGGGCGGACGAGCACGCCCGGGGACGCGACGCGGCCCTCGAAAACGACACGCGCCGGACCGGTGAGGCTGACCGCGTTGGTCCCCTTTTCCCATCGCACCGTCACCTCACCCCCCGGCGAGCGGATGAGCGGCGAGCGGTCGAGGCGGTTGGTCAACACCCCGGCGACCGCGACGGCGCACGCGCCGGACCCGCACCCGAGCGTGTGCCCCGACCCACGCTCCCACGAGAACACGTGCGCACGGCCCTCGTCCTCCACCTTCACGAAGTGCGCGTTCACCCGCTCGGGGAACGCCGCGTGCCGCTCGAGCAGCGGACCGACGGTGAAGAGCAGCGCCTCGGGCGTATCGGTGAAGACGACGGCGTGCGGGTTGCCCATCGACACCACCACACACTCAAGCTCGGACACCGTCGTGACACCCGCCGGCACGCGCAGGCGGCGCACGTGATCACCTTCGACCACCGGCGCATCATCCGCGCGGAGCGGGACCCGTGCCGGGTCCAGGACGGGCTCGCCCATATCGGCCGTCACGGCTTCGACGCGGCCTTCGGCGTCGAGGTGCGCCCGCGCTTCGACGATGATCCGCGAGGCGCCGTCGCCCACCTCGACCCAGACGCGGGTGTAGCGGTCGGCGCTGATGTAGCCACGCTCGATGGCGAGCTTGACGACGCAGCGGAGCCCGTTGCCGCACATGCCGCCCGGCGAGCCGTCGGCGTTGAAGACACGCATGGCGATCGTCCGCCCGTCGCGCTCGCCGCTTGTCGGGGCGGCCGACTCCATCAGCAGCAGCCCGTCCGCCCCCACGCCGAAGTGCCGATCGCTCAGCAGCCGGGCGGCCACGCTCGGATCGCCAAGTTCGTTCGCAGGGCCGTTGCCGATCACGTCCACGACAACGTAGTCGTTGCCCACGCTCTCAACCTTCGCGAACGCGAGGCCGGCCAGAGCGTGACGAGGCTCAACGGCGCCGGGCGCGACATCGTCCATCAGAGATACTCCCGTGCCTCGGGCACCCAGACGAGCAGCGCGATCAGCCCGACCGTTCCGAGCGCGACGATCGCCTTGAGCACGCGCACGCGACGGTCGATCGGCAGGCGATCCAGGTCGGCGCCCACCAGGGCCAGCAGGCGGCGTTGACGCCTCCGGATCGAGCCGTGGCGAAAGGAAAACTTCGTCGGGTCGATGTGGTTGAAGCGGGCGACGCTCTCCAGCGCCGAGGCCATGGGGATGGCGTCGGAGTCCTCGACCGTGCGCGCGCCGCGAGCGCCGGCGTGCTCCAGCGCGAGGTGACGCGCGGCGAACGCGTCGGCCTGTTCCTCGAAGCGCCGGCTGACGACGCCCAGGATCGTCAGCCCCACCGCCATCGCGACGATGAGCGTCACCGTCGTCACCAGCCAACCCTCGCCCCAGGCGGGCGAAGGCAGCGCGGCTTCCATCGCGAGGCCGGTCAGCGTGGACGCCAGACCGATCGTCGTGAGGACCGCGGCGCCGAGCCAGGGAATGTGCCGATGCCGCGCGTGGGCGATCTCGTGCGCCATCACCGCCCGGACCTCGCGCTCATCCAAGCGCTCGAGCAGCGCGTCGGTGAGCAGGATGTAGCGCAGCGGCGGGAACAGCCCGACCAGCGCGCCGTTGAGGATCAACCCGCGCGTGTGCCACAGCAGGATCGCCGAGACGCGTACGCGGTGACGCCGGCACAGCGCGAGCAGATCGTCGCGCAGCGGGCCCGGCGGGAGCTTGCGTGTGCTCCAGACGAAGCGCCAGAGCACCGGGATCAGCGCGACGACGACAACGGTCGCCAGCAGCACCAGCCCGAGCGAGGCCCAGCCCCACGATTCGAGCGTCCAGCCGAGTTGGTCGCCATACCGCCCGCGGAGCCACCAGAGCAAGTGTTCGCCGCCCTCGTGCGCCGTGAGCAGGAGGAAAGCCGCCAGCAACGGAGCCGCGGCGTGGAAGCGGAACTGCTCCAGCGCGTAGACCCACCGGGCGGGCGGCGGGTGCAGCGGTCGCCCCTCGTCCATCGCGCGTAGAAACGTCGCCTCCCGGATCCGCCGCTCGATCGGAAAGAAGATCACCCACGAGCCGAAGAGAGCAACCGACGCCGGCACGAGCGCGACCAGCTCGTCCACCCCGACCAGATCGCCCGTCGCGGCCCGGACGCTCTCGAGCATCCCGAAGCCGAAGAGCAACGCCGCGTGCCACCCGACGATCGCCAGCCGCGTCAGGACAAGCGCCCGGTCGGCCAGGCGGATCCAGATGGGGCGGCCCGAACGGTCCACGCGATGCCCCGCCAGCGCGACCAGCCCGCTCAGCAGAACCAGGATGACGGCGTACCCCCCCACCGCGACGAGGGCGACAACGCCCAGCGTGAACTCCGGCGCCGCGGCCGAGCCGCCGCGCAGACCCACCAACGCGACCAGCGCCAGGACGAGGAGCATGCCCATCAGGCGGCCCCGCTCACGGCCGGGTCACGCTGCCGAGGTCGAGCACGCGGCGATCGGCGCTGTAGAAGTCCGCGTTGAGGGTGTCTTCATCGGTCGAGGTCAGCACCATCGCGACGAAGCCGAAACGCTCGACGAACTCGATGTCGGCCAGGCTGGGCCCGGCGTAGGACGCGAGGTCGGGCTTGCGCGCATGGAAGTGGTAGACGAAGGGCGCGTCGGTCGCGGCGGCGATCATCGCGGCGCTCGCAATAAAGCGGTCGTCCCCCAGCCGCTGCGCGGGCCGAGGCGGGTAGTGGGCCGCCAGGAAGACGGGCGATTCTTCCTCGGGGAGAATGACACCGCCGTGCTCGGTGGTGGGGTCGTCGCGGTCGAGGTCGACCTGTCGGAAGAGCTCGGCGACGAGCCCGCGATCGTCGAGCACACGGCGGGCGACCAGAGCCGCGAGCGTGTCGGGCCACGGGAGGCCATCGATCACGCGGCTGGGCAGTTCGTCCTCGTAGATTCCGGCCGTGTCGGCGCGTGCGTGGTGGTCCTGCCCGTCGAGCGCGCTGCGCAAGCGGTCGCGCAGATCGGCGGGGCTCAGGCCGAGCAGCGCGGCTTCGTGCCGCGCGGTCCACACGAGGGTGGGCAAGTGGTGCAGGCCCAAGCCGACGCGCTGCTGATCCGACAGCACGCTGATGACGCCGGCGGCTTCGCGGCGGAAGGCCGCGTGCTCATCGGTGAACAGATCCGCGAGCCGCGCGAGCTGCTCGCCCGTGCCGGGTACGACACCCAGCGTCCGCGCCGCCTCGCGCAGCGTGACGAGCAGTTGGTCCTCGCGGTCGGTCTCGAGTCTTGATAGCCGATCGCGGAGGTAGTCCTCGTCGACGTCCAACCGGTGCAGGAGCGACCAGGCGGCCAGACGATCGCGCTCGCGCACGGGCTGCTCGTCGAACTCGAGCGGGCGGGCGGCGAAGACGTCGAAGACCGCTTCGGGCACCGAGCGGTCGCCAGCCAGACGCTCGATGACGCGGCGCTCGGGGCGGCGATCGTCCGGTCGCAATGGCTGAGGGCGCGCGAAGGACGCGACGAAGGCGGGCAGGAACTCTTCCCAGCCGCGATCGACGGCGACGCCGCCCACATGCTCGAGCACTTCCCACTCCTCCCACGCCGACTCGGTCGGCACCATCAGACGCAGCATCGCCCGCGTGTCGTCGAGCCGCTCGTCGTCGGCGAGCAGCGCATCGAGGGCGGCGATGCGCACCATCGCGGGCGTGCTCCGGCTCCAGGCAACATCCTTGAGGGCTTCGCGCTCCGAGGCCGGCTCCTCGCCCGCCGCGATGGCGTCGCCCAGGGCTTCGATCGCCCGCTCGCGGGTGCGGGTGTGGGCTTCGTCGTCGGTGACGTCGGCGTAGTCGACCTCGCCGCCACCGGCGCAGCCGAGGAGCGTGAGGGCGAGCAGCCCGATAAGGACGTGTGCGGCGCGGTGGGTTGAGGGCGTCATCGGGCGAGTGTACGCGGGGTCCTGCGCAGGTATAGACTCTCCCATCGTGCGCATTCACTCGCAGCAAGCCGCCCCACCCCCCCCACCCCCCCCTGCGAAGTCCGAACAGGACGACCGCGAGAGCGTGCGGGTTGGGTCCGACGTGCCGGAGGAGGTCGCCCAACGCGTATCGCGCGTGATCGAGGCGATCCGCCCGGCGGTGCAGAGCGACGGCGGGGACATCGAACTCGCGGAGATCACCGACGATCTGCGCGTGCGCGTTCGCCTGCTCAAGGCGTGCATCGGGTGCCCCTCGAGCTCCATGACGCTCAAGATGGGCGTCGAGCGGAACCTGCGGGAGTACGTGCCCGAAGTGACCGGGGTCGAAGCCATCGAATAACGCGCAGAACATGCGCGGGAGACCCCGTAGAGCGGTCGCCTCTCTGACGCGTGGTGGCGTCCGGACCGCTCATCTACCACGAATCCACAAGGTCGCGGTTCCATCGACCCGTTTGGGTGGTAGGCTGTCGGCTGGTGGTGAACCGCCTACAGCAGGAGGCTGGGCGATGCTGGTGATCACACGACGTGAAGGCGAAGAGGTCGTCATCGGCGACCCGAAGAATCCCATAGGTGTGGTGCGCATCGCCAACATCAAAGGCGACCGCGTGCGCATCGCCTTCGAGTTCCCCCGGGAGATCGAAGTCCACCGGCGCGAAGTGGCGGACCAGATCGTGTCCGAAGGCCCCACCGTCGTCGCCAAAATCGGCTCCTAGCCCCCCTCACCGCCGCGGCCACCCTTGGGCGCGGGGCCGTCCAGCAAGATCCGGACGCTCGGACCTCAGCCTGTTGGTGTCCGCTGCGCCAACGCCGCGAGTTCCTCGAAGGTGAAGGACTCGGGTCGGCGGGAGGCGTCGACGCCGTCCAGAGCCGGATGATCGCGGCCCAAGATCGCGCCGATCTGCTTGCGACGCTGTGTGAAGAGCGTGCGGCAAAGCATCCCGAGCCGCTGCGCGTGCTCGGGGCCTTCGACCAGCGGCGTCCGCCGCGGCTCGATGGCGATCATCTCGCTGCTGACCTTGGGCGACGGCCAGAAGCAGCCGGGCGGGAGCGTCGCGACCCGCTCCACGCGGCACATGGCCCCGACGATGACCGTGAGCTCGCTGTAGTCCCGCGTGTTCGGCTCGGCGCGCAGGCGCTGGGCGACCTCGCGCTGGATGGTGACGTACTGGCCCAGGCACTGCTGCGATCGCTGCGCAAGGGCAACCATCAACGGGCTCGCCGCGCCGTATGGAAGGTTGGCGACGAGGCGGAAGGGGCGGCCCGCCAGAGCGTCGTCGATCGTGGGATGGACCGTGCGCTTGTCGTGGAGACAGTCGCCCTCGATGAGGTTCACACGGTCGGCCAGGCGATCACGGATGAGGGCGGCGAGGTGGCGGTCCAGCTCGCAGGCGATGACCGTGCAGCCACGCTCGAGGAGGGCTTCGGTCATCGCGCCCGTGCCGGGGCCGACTTCGAGAACGAGGTCGCCCTCGGCGGCGCCGGAGCGGTCGATGAGGCGGTCGATGTGAGTGGGCTCGATCAGAAAGTTCTGCCCGAGCGACTTCTTCGGGCGCAGGCCACGCTCAGCGAGAAGCGCCTTGATATCGCCCAACCGCTGCGGCATCGCTTACCACGTCCCGTCGAGGATGCGGTCGATGGCGAAGGCGACGCCGTCCTCGGCGTTGGACGGCGCCACGACATTGGCGGCTTCCTTCACGCGTTGCACCGCGTTGCCCATCGCGATGCCCAGAGCGGCACCCTCGATCATCTGCACGTCGTTGATCTCATCGCCGATGGCCGCGATGCGCTCGCGCGGCACGCCCTGCTCGAGCGCCAGGCGGTGGATGGCGGTCCACTTGCTCACCTGCGGATCGAAGACTTCGAGCAGGTGGATGTCCTCGTCCTTCACGCCCGACGGGCCGGCGTCCTTGGAGCCGGAGACCGCGGCGAAGTGCTGCGTACGCGCCTCGTCGCCGAACCCCGCGTGGATGCCGGCGGCGAGGTCGGCCATCACGGCCGCGGTGGCGGCGAAGCCGACGCGGACGGTGTGCTCGGGGTGCTCGTCCTGCTCGATGTCGCCGATGAACTTCACCTCGACGCCCATGTGCTCGAACCACCAGCGGCTGGGCTCTTCGATCGGGCCCGAGTCGACGACGAGGTAGTCATAGCCCGCGGCGTCGCGATCCTTGAGCAGCAGCGGCGCACGCTCCCGCTGGGCGAAGTAGCCGCAGAGCCGGCGGACCAGCTCGTGACGCATCGGCCAGCGGTGGAGCGTGGTGCGGCTGGCGGCGTCGGCGATCATCGCGCCGCCCGCGACGACAACGGGCGCTACGGCGCGTCCCTCGGCCGGGGTGGCACCGTCGATAGCGCTCAGGGCGTGGCCCGACTCGATGAGGCCGCGACCGGTGCAAACGACGATCTCAAGCCCGTCGTGACGGGCGCGGTTGATGGCGTTGGTGTGAGCGTGGCTGACGCGTCCGTCGGGGCCGATCAGCGTGCCATCGAGGTCGACCGCCAGGATGTCGTAGCGACGCTTGCTCATGCGAGGCGGAGCGTAGCGGCGGCTTGGATCAAGCGGCGCGGCGTTTCTTCTCGATGCGCTCGGGTCTTGGCAGCTTGATGTCGCTCGCCAGGCCGACCTTCGAGAGCAGCCAGATGACGATGAAGCTCGTGTCGAGTTGCCACCAGCTCAGGCCATGGCGTGCCGAGGCAGGGAACGCGTGGTGGTTGTTGTGCCAACCCTCGCCCAACGCCAGCACACCGAAGATAGCGTTGTTGCGGCTTTCATCGTGGCTCTCGAAGGGCCGCGTGCCCCAGATGTGGCAGACGGAGTTGATGCTCCAGGTCACGTGGTGCACGAGGAAGACGCGGACGAGGCCGCCCCAGATGAAGCCGAGCAGGAAGCCCATCCAGCTCATGGTCGCCAGCCCGGCGATGACAGCGGGCAGCAGCAGGCCGAGGAGCACCCACCAGGCGAATGTCTTGGAGATGAAGCGGTAGACGGGGTCGCGCTCGAGGTCTTTGACGTACTTGTTGAGTCCGCTGGCCGCGGCCTCGGGCGTCTGCGTGCCGTCGGCCAACATGTGGGCGTCGAAGAGCCAGCCCGTGTGCGCGTGCCAGACGCCGCGGATGGTGCCCACGACGCCGCCGCCGTGGGCGTGGGGGGAGTGCGGGTCGTCGTGGTCGTCGCTGTGCTGGTGGTGCTTGCGGTGCGTCGCGGCCCACTGGAGGATCGGGCCCTGTACGGCCATGGAACCGGCGACGCCGAGCAGCGCCGCGATGGGTTTGGGCGTCTTGAAGCTCTTGTGCGTGAAGTAGCGGTGGTAACCGACGGTGATGCCGAAGGCGGTGAAGAGATACATGCCGATCAGCAACCAGAGATAGAGCCAGTTGAAGGCCACGCCCCAAAGGAGGACGACGGCAGCGATCAGGCCCACGAAGGGGATGATGACGGCCAGCAGCGTTGTGACCTTGAGTTTGAACGAGAGGCGGTCATCAGTGGGAGGGGGAGCTTGGACCGAGGGCGGAACGTCGGGAACAGAGGCGGTCGTCATGTGAGAGGTCGCTCGTGAGGGAGGAAAGTGCGGCACCGCGATTCGGAACAGTGCCCGAGCGCGACAGCGGTTTACGAATGATCGTACCCGCGCGACGCAGCATGAGGGCGGACGCCGCTGGCCCACACCCAAAATGAACCGAATACCAGCGCGTACACGCGGCTCTCGTGAGCGTTTTCCCGTGGACGCGCGATCGCGCCTGGGGTACGGTGAAACGATGGTGCTCGCCTCCTCGTTGTCGAAATCTGTTTGGGTTGACGAGTGCGGCGACCGCACCAGCGAGGGCGGTCGAGAGGGGGCGCTGTGACGCCCGCGCCCTCGGGCCTGACCGGAGTTGCGCACGCGCTTGGGCCGCAGCTCCTGCCGATGTTAATCGAGGCGTGCGACCGTCGCCTGCACGACGTGCACTGGTTCAAGACGGATTGGCAGCGATCGGGCGCCGCGACGGCGTACGCGACCGCCGAGATCGCCGAGGACGACCTTCGGCCGGCAGTGGTGAAACTGCCCATCGGCCCGCGCGAACACCACATCACGGCCGGGCTCTGCCATACGCGGGCGCCGACGCCGCGTGTGGCGTTTCACGGCACCGAGCTGGGCGGGTACGACCTGGCGTGGGTGGTCATGGAGCGTCTGCCGGGCGACCCGTTGGCCGCGCACCTGCACGCAGAAGTCTTCGAGCACCTCGCCGACGCCGCGGCTCGCTTCTACGTGCACACGACCCGGCTGTGGCCCAAGGCCCCGCCGGGCCAGCAATGGGATTGGGAGCGGCTGCTGGACACCGCCCGCACCAACGCCCGCGAGCACGAGATCCCCGAGAAGCAGACGTGGAGCAGGCAGATCAGATGCGTCCAACGCACGCTGTCAAAGCTCCTCGATCGCTGGAACGCACGCGACCAGACGACCTGGTGCCACGGCGATCTCCACGCGGGCAACCTCATGCACCGCGGCGACGACAACCCCTGGGGCGCGAACGAGCCCGTCCTGCTGGACTTCGCCGAGGCCCACGGCGGGCATTGGGTGGAAGACGCCGTCTTCGCCGAACGCCTGTACTGGGCCCGCCCGGACGTGCTCGAGCGTGCGAAGCCGGTCGAGCGCATCGCCGAAGCGCGGAAGGCCAACGGGCTGGCGGTCCGGGATGAGGACTTCAAGCTCGCCGACATCCGCCGCGTGCTGTTGGCGGCGACGGTCCCCGCGCGGCTCGACCGCGACGGGCACCCGCGGTACCTCCATGCTTCGCTGGAAGTGCTGGAGCGGTTGTTGCCTTCGGTGTGCGGGTGAGGCCGGCCCGACCGTCAGATGCCACTGACCTCTGCTTGGATAGAGCACCTTGCCAAATCACGTTCTGTACCCACAGGACGTGAAGTAGTTGGCGC
>CAYTSW010000013.1:0-33773 GCA_964440605.1 uncultured Phycisphaeraceae bacterium
GGTTGAGGGCCGAGGCCAGCGTGCGTAGGCGGGCCTGGCCGGGGGACGGGGCGGCGTCGGGAGCGGGGTCGAGGGGGGGGTCGGGCCAGTCGTCGACGACGCGGATGTTGGGCGTCACCGGAGCGCCCTGCTGCTGAATGGTCACGGCTCGCATGCCGGCAGTGTAACGCCGGCTCCCTGACACTACCGACCAACCCAACGTCTACATTTGGTGGCACGACGCACTCGACCTACAGCATCATGACACGCACACAAGATGTGGGAGGCTGGGGCGCAGATTGTGCTTCAAAAGTGGACGCACGCGGTGTGGCAGTCCGATATCGCTCCCCGCAAGACGCAACAGGAGACGACGCATGGTGGCGACCACACCCCCCCTTCCCGCTCCCGCCCCGCTCGACATGCTGACCCAGCGTGCTCGACTGGTTGAGGAACTGCTCCAGCTCAACCCGACGGCGACGGTCGAGTTCCTCTCGAGGTTCGACGACGCGGCGCTGATCCAATACAAAGCGCACCTTGAGGCGTCGCGCGAGCCGCGCGGCCGGGACGCCCGCTGGGCCCGCCCGGACGGCGCTTCGGTCACCGGGTGGCGCATCCGCAAAGAACGCTTCGATACCTGGTAACCGTCCCCCCGCCACCAGCCCCCGCTACAGCCCGGGGCGTCGTTACTCGGCGTCTTCGCGCAGGCGGTCCATCTCCGTCAGCGTGGCCTGCAACTGCTTCTTGAGCAGGCGGACGCGCAGGAGCGACCGAGCGCGGGTGACCAGTTCGAGCTTGAAGACGGGTTTGGTGAGAAAGTCGTCGGCGCCGCATTCGACGGCCCGCTCGACATCACCGACTTCATTCAGTGCCGTCACCATCATGATGGGGATGTCGCGCGTCGCCGGGTCGCTCTTGAGCTTGTCACAAAGCTGATAGCCGCTGAGCCGCGGCATCATGACGTCGAGGATGATCAGGTCGGGCGGATGGCGCTCGATGACCTCGAGGGCCTGGAGGCCGTCGAGCGCCGTGTCGACGTGGCACCCGATGTCTTCGAGGTAGGCCTGGAGCAGCTCGATGTTCTGCTCGTGGTCGTCCACGACCAGGATTCGGGCGCTCTGGACGTTCATCTCCGCGTCGAGGTCCGCCCCGGTGCGGGTCGGGAGCGCGCTCTGGGAAGCTGGGTTGTCTGGGCGGTCGTGAGGCTCATTCATCGCGATCACTCCTCGTGCCTCAGCACTGTACGGCAACGACGCGGCCCGAGCCCCGCGGCGATCCGCCCGAGTGACACAGTCGCTCGTCGCTGGAGCGAGCGCCGCGCGGCGTGTATGGTCGGGTCGCACAGTTCTGACCGCCGGTGCGCACCAATCGAGCACCGCACCGCTCCCGAGAGACCGATGCCCGCACCGCCCCAACGCAACAAGCTCCCGTGGCACGATGAGTTCGAACGCCCCACGTTCGAGCAGCTCCGCAGCCCGCTCAATCAGCAGGCCCGCGCCCACTTCGACTACGCCAAGGAGAAGATCGACGCCTTCGAGGACGTCGAGGCGCACCTCAAATGGCACGGCCTGCCCTGGCGCTGGAGCTACAAGTACACCCACGACGAGGACGACTCAGGAGCCGTCGCCTACCTCGTCCCCGACCCGTCGGGCATCAAGCTCAGCGTTCCACTGACCCCCGACTCCATCAAGTCGATGCCCGCGCATCGCTTCAAGAAGCACCTCAAGGAGGTGCTGGGCCGAGCCAAAGAGGTGGACGGGGTCTATTGGGCCCACTTCGAGCTCGCCGCCAAGAGCCAGATCGACGACATCACCGACCTGATCCGTCGCAAGCTCGACTTCGCCCTTGGACGGACCACGATCCGCGCCGAGTGGCTCGACAACCCCGAAGCCGACCCGCGTCGCCCGTCGGGACCGAAAGACCCGAAGAAGCGCGACGACGACAACGACGACGAAGGCGGCGGCGAGAGCGCCGGGCTGAGCAATCGCGGGCGCGGCTGAGCCGAGTCACTCCCCGCGCGCGCCGGTATCGGGCGCGTCGGACCACTGACCATCGCGCCAGCCGCCGTCCGAACCGGGCGTCCAGAAGGGCCGCTCGGGTGACACAGCGGCGGCGGACGACAGCTCCTGAGTGTCGAGGTCGCGCACGGGGCCGGTGGTGCCAAGCATCGCCTCAGCGCCCCAGGATGACAGGTCGGCGTTCAGCAGCGCAAGCTCAGCACCAAGATGCCTCAGGAAACGCTCGCCATCGAGGTCGGGGCCAGGGTTGCCGCCCGTCACGCGGTGCGGCTGCGCGGGGGTGTCGTCGCCCCGGCCGGTCGGCTCGATCCGCTCGTCGGGGCGCATCGCGCGAGCATCGCGTCGCACATCCGCAGCGATGCCCGCGGCATCCTCGGCTTCAACTCCCGCCTCCCGCAGCGCGCGCTCCAGCTCGATCCGATCGGCCCGCCCGCGCAGCCGCCGCCAGTCGCCCGCGCGATACCGAGCCAGCAGGCGAGCGGCTTCGGCGTGACTCTGCTCCAGGGGTTCGGCGTCACCGCCAACGACGCTGCCCGAGCCCAGCGCCTGGGCGAGTTGCACGAGCCAGCGTCGTTCGTCGACGTCGCGCGTCAGCTCCGCCAACGCCAGACAGACGCTCCGCCCGAGCCCGATCGGCGCCGGCGCGTCGCTGTCGAGCTCGTATGACAACACGAGGAGTTGCCGGGCCAGGGCGTCGCCCTCGGGCGTCTGCACCGCGTACATCACCTCTTCGGCCAGTTCGAAGTACGCCAGCGCATCGGTCGGTCGAAGCGCGGTCAGCCGGGCCACGAGTTCGTCGTCCCCCAAAGGCACCTCGGGCGGCGCGGCCTCGGGCTGCTCGAGCGTCGCCGGCTGCGCGACGACCCACGCCCCGCCGAGCACCAGGCCCGCGACGCACGACACGATGACGGCTGCGCGCTTCACGACACCGCCCCTCCCGCCTGATTGTCGCCCGCGCCGGGCACTCGGCCCGTGCGGATGAGCCACAGCCGCGCGATCGCACGCTCCACCGCGAGCATCTGTTGAAACACCGTCGCCGCCTCGCGCCGCCGGGCCGCCATGTCGTCCAGCACCTCGAGCACGGCGTCAGCGCGGCTGGGTGACTCGGCGCCGATCACGAACGCCATCACCTCGACCAAGCTGAGTTGCGCCGCCGCGAACCGGCGCAAATCGCCCCGCGCCACCCGCGCCCGAGCATCGCGCCGCGACACCAACTCGTCGTACGCGTGCCTGGTCCAGCCTCCTTCGGGGTAGCGACTGGCGTTGCGCAGCCAGGCGTCCACCAACGCTTCGGCGTCGCGCCACGCACCGCTCGGGCCCGTCACGCTCGCCGGCAGACCCAGCGGTTGTTCGATGGTCGGCGCGGCGGGCGCGTCCGGGGCGTCGGAGCCCGGCGGCGCTTCGCCACGCGCAGACGTCAGCCGCGCCGCGTACGAGCGATCTGCCGCACGCTCCAACTCCGCGACGGGCCCGCCCCGCAGCGTCGCGATCAGCTCGACCAGTCTCGACGCGAGCGCCGCCTGCGCCCGCGCTTCCCAATCGCGATCGCCGGACGGCGGGAGCGACGCGCCCGTGACCGTCTCCAGCATGCGCGAGACGTCCCGTCGCGGCGCCGCGTTGTGGATCGATTCCGACAGCGCGTTCACGACCAGCAGTTCGTCGGCGTACCGCAGGATGACCTCCTGACCGATGCGTCGCGTGCCTTCGTCGCCCACGATGGCGGCGCGGGCGAGCACGTCGGCATCCGCCGGCCCCCTCGGACCCCCGCGCTCGGGCAGCTCGCGCAGCGCGCGCATGCGGTCGGTCGTGTCGTTGCGCGGGTCGAGGAAGTCCGCCGCCCACACGCCGTCGGGAGCGCGGGAGTGACTCGTGAGCCGTTCGAGGTCCACGTCGCGGACCGGGTGTGTCTCCAGCGCGATCGTCTCTTCGGAGAAGTTGAGCATCCGTTCTGCGGCGTCGCGCTCGTCGACCCACAGCAGCGCGCCGGCGGCGTTGAGATGCATCACACGCGCGAGCGCGTCGGCCAACTGCGTCTCTTCCGAGGCGAGGTCGATGGTCGCGATGGCGCGGCCGGAGCGTTCGGCCCAGCGGTCGGTCAGCGAGTCGGTGGGCGAACGCGACGCGCCGGAGATGACGGCACCGCGCCACCGTCGCGCCAGCGTGTTGCGATCCTGCACGCTCGCCGTCTCGCTCAGGATCATGGCCGAGTCGAGCTGCGGCAGGGCGGCGCTCTCGACCATCAAGCGCGTCCACTCCGCCAGGCGCGGCGCGGTGACGTCGCGGTTCGCGAACCACCCGAGGAAGCGGCTCGCCTCACCGCGCGCGATGACGTCGGGCCAGTCGACCATCGGCACCAGCACGCCCAGCCCGCGTTGCGCCGCCTCCGGCTCTCCGGCCCCGCCCATCGCCGCGCCGATCACCCCGAGCGACAGGCGCGAACGTACGCCGGGACTGACCTGATGCAGATCCTCCACCGTCTCGACCCAGCGCTGCCATGTCGCCTCGTCGGCGTTGGCGTTCAGAAGCACGCGCCCGGCGTGCTCCAGCGCCGCGGCCGCGCCGGCAACAGGGGCCGCGATGTCGTCGGCCTGCTCGCGCGCGGGTCGAGCGCCGATCGACGCGAGCGCACGCTCCACGGTCGGCCCGAGCGCGGGCAGCGACGCCGCGCGCACCCGCGTCAGCGTCGCCCCCGCGAACGCCGCCGACGCGAAGGTCCGGCGCTCGCGTTCCGCGGCGAGATCGGGCAGCATCGCGCCCGCGACATACGCGACGGCGGCGTCGCCGACGCCCGCCGTTTCCGCCGCCGCGATGAAATCGAACGCCTGGTACGCCAGGCGCGCGAACGACTCGGGCGCCAGCGCTCCCCATGAACGAGAGGCGTTTTCGAACGCCGCGCGAAACAGCGCGAGCGCCCCCCGCTCGTCGGACTGGAGCATGGCGGTCGCTTCGGCGAACCGGTCGCTCAGCGCCGAGGCGTCGCCTGTCAACGCCGCCAGCCCGTTACCGCCCGCGTCGCCGAGCGTGTTGGATGTCACGCTCCGGGGCGTGGAAGTGCCGCTCGTCGTCGCTGTTTGAGAAGGGGGCGCTTGGCCGTCCGACGTCGTGCCGCCGATGATGATCCAGGCGATCGTGCCCGCGAGCACTGCGGATACGGCGAAGAGCAGCAGCGACGCCGCGATCAACAGCCGGTGCTTGAGGCGTTGCTCGGCGCTGCGTCCCTCGTCGATCGCCGCCTCCGCGCCGCGGTTCGCGGTGCGCGGATCGAAGGCCGGGGTCCTTCGCGTGGAGCGCGTGGCCAGGCCGATCAGGCGCACGGCGTCGTCGACGGTCATGCCGCTGGCGTGGGCGACCGCCGCGACGCGGGAGCGCGCGGTGTCGTTCCACCCGCCCGAGTGCGCGATGACGGCCATGAGTTGGAGGGCGACGGCGCGTTCGCTGACGGGCGACGGCGCGTCTGCAGATGACGCCGGCGCGTGAGGCGTGGGTCGCGCCGGGCGCGGCCGCGGCGGAACGCCCCTGGTCTCGGCGTGGATCGGCGCCGTCGGCGGCGTCTGCTCGCGCGGGTCGACGATGCCCGGGCGGTCGACGCGGTCGAGCAGCGCGAATCGCACATCCCGATCCCTGAGCTGCGCCGCGGCCACCTGCACCGCCAGGCGCACCTCGTCGGCCTCGGCCCCGCCCGCCTGCGCATGGGCGTCCACCTGCGCGAGCCGGCGCGCCCGCGCGTCCTCCACCTGGCGCTCGGAAACGTCCGCGACGGGCAAGCCGAGTAGCGCGAAGGGGTTTGCCGCCTCGGCGTCGGGCACGCCCAGGAATCGTTCGACGGGCGCGGTCACGGGGCGTCCCCCCGCGGGCCATGCGTGCCAAGTCGTTCGGCCAGCGCGCGGAACCGCTCGGTCAGCGGGTGCGGCGCGAGGTTCGGATACAGGCTCTTGTGCTGGGCCATCACCTCGCGAGCACGCGCCGGATCGAGCTCGGCCAGCGCGGTGATCTGTCCGAGCCGAGCCGCGAACCACTCTTCCGAGCCCGCTCCGAGCCCGCTCACGAGCCGGCGCCACGCGTCGACCGAGGCTTGGTACCGACCCGCTTGGAGCGTGAGGCGCGCGTAGGGCTCGAGCGCCGACCGCAACTCGGGCCGCGCACCGAGCACCGTTTCGTACAGCGTCATCGCGCGATCGCGCGCCGCCTCGTCCCGATGCCCGCGCCACAGATCGTCGTGCGCGTCGGCGACCGCGAGCGCGAGCGAGAAGTACTGCGGCTCATCCACCGCCTCATCGAGTTCGCCCGCGCCCGCGAGCAGGCGATCGCCCACGCGTGTCACGCGTGAGGCGGCTTCGAGCTGCGCACGCGTGGGCTCGCCCTCGCGGCGCACGCGTCGCCAGTCGGCGAGCGCGCGACGGTAGAGCAGGCGGTCGCCCTGCTTCGCCAGACCGGCATCGATCTTCGCCACCTGCTCGAGCGCCGCCTCGGCCTCCTCGATCTCGCCCAGCGCCAGCGCGAGCTCGGCCCGACGCAGCGCGAGCTCGGCGCGGAAGTCGCTCACGTCGACCAGACCCGCGGCCGCCATGCTCTGGATGACGTCGATCGCGCGCTCGGCGCGTTCGAGGTCGGGCACGGGCAGAGCGAGCGCCACCGCGAGCATCCGCCGCCCACGGATTGCTGCACGCTCCGCGGCCTCGGGGTCCTGCGCCGCCAGCCGCCGGTCGATCGCGAGCAGCGGCTCGGCGAGGTCGAGGTATTGCCTGCCGCGCATCGAACGCTGGTCGGGCGTGGTCGCGGCGCGCGTGTGGTCGAACGCGATACGCGCCGCATGACGCAGCGCGGTCTCGCGCATGGGGTCGTCCTCGGGGACGGCGAGCAGTCGCTCGAGCGCGGCCTCGGGGTCGGTCGCCCCGCCGCTCGCCGCTTGGCGGATGACCAACGACGTTGCCCTCCGGTGCCCGGGGAACTTTCCGAGGAACTCCTCGATGAGCGAGGCGTTGCGCTCGCGCAGCGTTGCGAGCGCTTCGTCATCGTCGGGGCGGCCGGCGTTCTCCAAAGCGCGGATGGAGGCGTCGAGCACGACGATCGCCATCCACAGGGCGTCGGCCTCCGCGGGCGAGCCCGCCGCCCGCTCCGCCGCCTCCACGAACAGCTCGGCGGCGCGCAGGCCCCCGCCGTCGTCGCCCGCGATCTCGCCCGAGTAATACAGCGCCAGCCCACGCAACAGCGCCGCGGTGCCGACGGCCCGCGGGTAGTCGATCGCGTTTTCTTCCGAGAGCGCATCGCTCAGCAGCGCCGCGGCCCGCGTGTACCGACCGGCCAACGTCGCGTCCTTTGTCGGGCGATCCGAGTCCCCAGCCTGCCGGTGCCGCTCGCGCGCGTTCTCATAACTCAGCAGGCCGCGCACCAAACGGGCGATGAAGCCCTCTTCGCCGACCGTGTCGGCCCCGAAAGCGCGTGTGAGCCCGAGCACGTGCCCGAGCTCGCCGTGGGCGACCAGATCGCCCAGACCCATCTCCGCGATCGCGCGGCGGGGCGCGTCGTCGCGCATGGGCGCTTCGATGCGCATAGCCAGCGCGGCGCCCAGGCGCGCTTCGCGCACCGGGAGCAGATCCCCGAAGCCCGCCCGCTGCGCCTGCAAGTGGGTGAGCAGTTCCGCCCAGCGCGCGCCCGACGCGAGGCTCATCGCTCTGCGGGCGGGCATCTGCTGGCGCACCGCTCGCGGCACGCGCTCGGACTCGAGCACGGCCTGATACCACGCGTCGGCGGTATCGCGCCGATCGACCACGTGGTTGCAGAACGAGATCGCCAGCATCGCCCGCGCGACGTGCGGATAGTGCAGGAAGGCCTCGGGCACACGCTCGAGCTCCGCGGGGTCGCCCGTGGAGGCGTTGAGCAGCCAGCCGAAGTGCTCCATCGCGCGGACGGCGGGCCTGCCGTCGCCGGTGATCTCGGCGAGGTACCGCGCGCACCAGCCGGCGATGTAGTACGCCGCCGAACGGCGCCGGCGCGCTTCGCTGATGCGCGCATCGATGAGGTCGAGATCCGTCTCCCGCGCGCGCTCTTCGCGGCCCTCCAGCGACACGACGTCCCGGTGCGCCTGGAAACCGATCTGCTCGAGCGTCCGTTCGAGCGTCTCCAGGCGGGAGGTGATGACCTCCATCTCGCCCGCGTCGGCGTCGCCGAACCGCCACCGCTCGACGACATCTTCGGCGCGGGCGAAGCTCGCGCGGGCGAGCGAAATGCGCAGATCCGTGGACGCCGCGTCCGGGACCGCGGCGAGCAGCCGTTCGGCACGGGCTTCGACGTCCTGCCGCTCTTGCGTCGTGTCGGCTTCGTCGAGCAGGCGGGCGTAAACCAGCGCCAGCCGCTGCGCGATTTCCACGCGTTGCGACGACGGCGCTACTTCCAACTCTCGCTCGAGAAACCGCGCCCGCAGCTCCGTCAGCCCGGCCTCTTCGAGATAGGCCTCGACCGCATCGCGCGACTGCTGGTCCGCGCGCGCAGCGGGCGCTGCGACGAGTCCCGCCGCCGCGAGCATGACGGCGACGAGGCCGCGCCGCGCCATCACGACCCCCTCGGCACGTAGGTGACGCGCACGAACCCCGCGTCGCGTGCGGTCTGGAGCGCGGTCGCGGTCCACTCGAGCAGCGCATCGTCGCCGGCGCGCACGAACACGCCGCTGTCCTTGGGCAGCGCCGAGAGCACGTCGAAGAGCTGGTCGCGTTCGCGCAGCACCCGCCCCCCGATCTGGAACGCCGGCGACCCATCGCGACGGACCACATCCACGATTTGCGGCTGGAAGTCCGCCGTGCCCCCGCCCTCGACGCGCTGCGCCGCGAGCGCCGGGGCGAGTTCGGCCTCCGGCGGCTGCTGGGCGTTGGTGAGGAAGAAGTAGATCAGCAGCAGGAAGATGACGTCGATCATCGGCGTCAGCTCCATGCGGAGGATCGAACCGCGACGCTTGCGCTTGGGAGGCCGCAGATTCATCCGCCACCCCCTCCCGTGCCGCCTCGCGGCACCTGCGTCCCGATGCGGAAGCGCGTCACGCCGAGCTCGATCAGCCGTTCGACCAGCGCGTTGACGTGCACCATCGAGGCCGCCTGATCACCCCGCAGCAGCACGTCGACCGCTTCGGCGTTGCCGGCGCGCTCGACCTCCGCCGCGACCATCTGCACCGCTCGCTCGAGGTCGAGGGTGTTGTTCTCGACGACGAAGCTCCCATCGGCCGTCAGGTTCAGCACCAGCCCCGGCGAGGCGGCATCGGCCTCGCTCTCCCCCGGTTCCTGCGGGAGGTCGACGTGCGTGCGTGTCATCTCCACCAGGGACGACGTGGTGAGGAAGAAGATGATCAGCAGGAACACCACGTCGACGAGCGCGATGATCTCCGTTGGCAGGACGCGCTGTCGGGTGTGTTCGCTGCGAAAGTTCATGTGCGGTGCGCCTCGCGTGGCTGTTCAGTTGGACCCGGGCGTCGCCGGGCGTGACCGCGCCGCGCCGCCCGCGGCTCCCGCGCCCTCGACGTTGCCGATCCCGGCGTTGACGGGCCGGCCCGCGTTGCCCGCGGCTGCCGACGCGGTCGCAGGCCGTGCAACGCCCGAAGCGGGCTGCCTCGGCTGGCCGGGCTGCTCGATGTGCATCGCCAGCTCGTCGATCACGTCGCCCACCTCGCTGGCGATCGCGTCGATGCGGTTGCGGAAGTACGTCACGATCGCGGTGGTCGGGATCGCGAGCGACAGGCCCATGATCGTCGTCACCAGCGCGAGAGAGATGTCGCCCGCGAGCTGATCGGGCCGCGCGAACCCTTCGGCGGTGTTCATCGCGGCGAAGGCGCCGTTGATGCCCACGACCGTGCCGAGCAGCCCGAGCATCGGCGCGATGCCGGCGACGAGCGCGAGCGCATCGGTCGAGCGGTACAGGCGCGCGACCTGCGCCTGTCCCGCCTCCTCGAGCGCGCCCTTGAGCTCGAGCGCGCCGAACGGGCTCCGCCGGTACCGGCTCAGGCCCGAATGCACCACGCGTGTCAGGAAGCAGGCGTTGGCCGGCTCCTCGCAGAAACGCGACGCCTCGGCCACACGCCCGCGACTCAGCAACTGGTCTAACTGTTCCACGATCTCGGGCGGCGCCAGCGCCGAACGGCGGATCTGCAGCACGTGCATCACCACGAACGCGAGCGCCACCAGGCTCAGCCCGATGATGACATACCCGATGATGCCGCCGTTGGTGACGAACTCAAGCAGCGAGCGCGAGCGCTCGGCGTCCGCGCCTCCCGCCCCGTCCGCCTGCGCCAGCACGACCAACAGTTGATGCGTCACGAAGCCTCCTCGACCGGTTGACCACCATCCTCCGACTCCCGACCCGGCGCGTCCAGCGGCGGGAGCGCAAGATCCACCTCCGGGTGCACCAGCAGGCGCTCACGCTGCTCCAACAGACGATCCGCCCCACGCTGATCGCCCGTGCGCTCCAGCTCCGCCGCCACGTCCGCCAGAGCGACCAGCGTCAGCAGCGGCTGCGAGCGCTCGAACCGCGCCGGGATGTGAAGCAGCTCCAGCACCCCGGCCATCCGCCGGGCCGCGTCTTCTTCCATCAGCAGCGATCGACCGATGCCCGCGCGCCGCCACGCCTCTTCCCAGGGCTCGTCCACCCGCCGGAGATCACCCTCGAGAAACGCGCGCGACGCCTCACGCTCCGTCGCGTCGCCCACCCGCGCCCGCACGATGTGCCACACCAGTTGCAGCGCGCGATCGTCGCCCACCACAGCGCGATCGGGCAGCTCAACTTCCTCGCCGAGTTCCGCGACGATGGCCGCGGCGTACAACTGCGCAAGCACGCCCGCCCGCGCGTCACCCGTCTCGACATCGAACGATGTCACGACCTCGGGCGCGGAAAACATCGGCGGCAGTTCGGGCACGAGCAGCGTCGCTTCATCCAGCGGCGAGCGCACCGCCCGAGCCGTCGGCTCGCCCGCCAGCCGCACGTCCGCGGCGCGCAGGCGCACGGCTTCGAGGTAGGGCCCGACCGCTTCCACCGCGCGACGTTGCGCGATGCGCGTCGCCATCGCGCCCTCGGCGACCGCGAGAGCCGTTGGCCCATCGGCGTCTTCGGCGCCGGCGAACAGCGCCCATAGCCGATCGAACTCCACCGCCGCCATCGCCACGTCCCGGCGCGCCAAGCGCTGCCGCGCCCGCCACGCCGCATCCGCGATGCCTTCGTACGCAGCCGCTTCGTCGGCCAGGTCGCCATCGACGCGCAGCACGCTCTGCCACCCGATGACCCGTGGCTCGTCGCCGCCGATCGTCACCCCCGCCAGCGATACGCCCTCCACGGGCGCCGCGACGCGTGAGCCGTCGCGCCGCACGACCTCCCCGCCGGCGACGCCGAAGAGAACCGTGACCGCGCACGCCCCGACCGGCCATCCACGCTTCACGGCACGATGCCCGACACGTGCGTGTACGTCCCATCGCTCTCCGCGGCGATGCGGCGCATCACCGCCTCGCCGCGGCGCTCGATCAGCGTGATGCAGTGGATCGGCACCTGCCGCAGCCCGCGCGCGTTGAGCTCGGCGACGAGGTTCGCCACCGCGTCGTTGCGACCGGCGAAGTCGCCATCGGTCATGAAGTAGATCGCGTCGGGACGCGGGCGCAGGTCGAAAACGATCCGGAAGGCGTCGTCGGGCGTCGTGCCCCCCGCCGCCTGGTCGCTCAACCGCGACACCCGCGCGTTGACCGTGCGCTTGGCCCGGTCTGAAGCGTCGACCCACCGGGTCGCGGTCAACGGCACGGCGGTCGAGTTAAAGGCCACGATGCAGAAGTGGGCGTGCTCCAGCAGACCTTCCACCGCCGAGGTGAGCTGGTTCTCCAGCGCCTGAATGCGCCCGCCCTGCGTCATCGAGCCGGAGATGTCGACGACGAAGGCGAACCGCGAGCCGTACGCCTCGACGCCGAAGAAACTCGCCGCCCCGCCCGCGTCGGCGCCCCCGGTTCCCGCGCCCTCCCCGCCCGCGTCAGAGTCGAGCCCCGCGATGTCGCCCTGCTGGAGCGCCGCGAGTTCGCCGTCGGCGATCGGCGCGAGGTCCGCGACCGCCGGCAGGTCGTCCATCGCGCCTCCGATGCCTTCCGTCGGCACATCCGCCGAGAGTTCGACTTCCGTGGCCCGGGCCGTCAACTCGGAGTCGGTCATCACCGCGAGCGGGACTTCGCCCGTGCCGTCGTTCGCCGACGCCATGGGCCGCTCCCACACCAGCAGCGCCAGTTGCAGCGCCACCGCTAGGTGGATCACCAGCGAAACGGAGATGGCAAAGAGGCGCACGGGCGTGAGGCCCTCGCCATCCTGCCGCCGCGTCCTGCGGCCGGCTCGGACCATCCCCCCATCCGCGGGTGTGCCGACGTCCGTGCTCATCACAGCGTTATAGGCGTTCGAGGGGCCCGGTGGTTTCCTCCAAATCCGCACCCGCTCCAACGCGAACCGTCACGACCGCGCCCGGCGCTCACTCGCCTTGACGCGGCGACCCCGAAACCGTGCAATGCCGCCGCCCCCTCACCCGCCTGATCTCATCGGAGCCGTGCCGTGCCCACCCCCGATCACCGCCCATACAAACGCATCCTCCTCAAACTTAGCGGCGAAGCGCTCTCCGGCGAGGGGGGCTTCGGCGTCGACTCCGCCAAGCTCCAGTCCCTCGGCACCGAGATCGGGCGCGCTGCCGACGAGGGCGCCCAAGTCGCCGTCGTCATAGGCGGGGGCAACATCATCCGCGGCGCCCAGCTCGCCAGGCAGGGCCTCGTCCACCGCGCCACCGCCGACTACATGGGCATGCTCGGCACGGTGATCAATGGTTTGGCCATCCGCGAGGTCCTCGCCGACGCCGGCCGCCCCGCCCGCTGCATGACCGCCATCGACGTCCCCGCCGTCGCCGAGCCCTTCATCCGCCTCCGGGCGATCAACCACCTCGAGAACGGCAACATCGTCATCCTCGCCGGCGGCATCGGCAACCCCTTCTTCACCACCGACACCACAGCCGCTCTCCGCGCCACCGAGCTCGAGTGCGACGCCATCCTCAAGGCCACCAAGGTCGACGGCGTCTATTCCGCCGACCCCAAGACCGACCCCGCCGCCACCCGCTACGACCGCCTCACCTTCGCCGAAGCGGTTAACAAGAAGCTCGGCGTCATGGACATGACGGCCCTAACGATGTGCGAGGAGCAAAACGTGCCGGTGGTGGTGTTTGATTTTCGCGTGGAGGGGAACATCGCGCGGGTGGTGCGGGGGGAGGCGGTGGGGACGACCGTCAGCGCGACCTGATCACTTCTTCGCCAGCTCCCACTCATCATCCATCACCAACACCCGCTGACCCCCGCCCATCTCGAACCACACCTTCCACGAATACGCCTCGGCGTCCTGCGCGATCTCCAGGCGCTGGTCGAGCGTCGGCACGCCCGAGCCGGGCTCGGCCTCGCGGCGCATCTCGAGCACCAGCGTGCCCTCGTCGGTGAGCTCGTGATCCATGGCCTGGACGGTGACCGAGCCGTGGGAGGCGAAGCCGTGGGCGACGATGACCTCCTGCTCGCGGTCCCAGGTGTCGATCGTGCGGGAGCGCTCGTATGGCTCCCCGCCGTTGTCACTGGCGATGGTGCGAGCGACGAGGAACTGCCCGCCGGGGCCGACCTCGAACTCGTTGCGGGCCCCCAGGCCGACAACACGCCGGTCGTCCGAATGTTCATCGCTGCGTCTCCGTCTCGCCCCGGGGTCGTGGGTCAAAGTCGATGCGCACGAACGTTACGTTGTTCTCGCGCATCGCGCTCACCATGATGCCAAGCCCGCCGTCGAGCAACAAAAACCCTTCCAGCTCGTCCGTCGGCCGCTCGAGATCCGTCGACTCGAAGCGCGTCAGGTCGTCGGTAGCCTCCAACTCGGTGAACGTCAGGCGGTAGCGCAGGCCGGCGACCTGGTTTTGAACGAGCGTGAGCAGTTCGCGCTCGTCGAGCCAGCGCAGGCTCTGGACGAAGGGGCCGCAGGGCCACGACGCCACCTCCACGCCCGGCTCGCTGGTGCGGCCCGCGACCGCCAGGCGGCTGGGGCGATAGAGCCTCACCTCATTGCCCGTCGGCCCGTAGTCGGACGTCGCGATGAGCCACCGGCCCTCGTAGAAGACATACTCGGGCCGCGTGCCGTTGACCGCGGCGTCGTCGTCGACCGTGTTGAGGATCGCATTGTCGAGCGTACCGTCGGTCAAGGCGCGGTCGAAGTCGATGCGGAAGATCGTGCCGCGCTGGCTGACGGTGTCGCCGAGATAGGTGCCGAGGACAGGGTGGAAGGCGAGGCCGGTGGGGTGGGGCGCGATGTCCTCGCCGTCGACGGTGAGGCGGATGTCGCGGCCCGTCGGTCGCAGCCGGGGTTGGGGCCGGCGTTCGAGGCGGAACTCGCGGATAACGCCGACCTCTGCGTCGCCGAAGATGTAGATCAACCCGTCGCGCTCCGTCAGTCCTTGAGCCGCGCCGACGCCGGGCAGCGTCTGCTGCCGAAGGATCGTGATCTCGGGCGTGATCGAGAAGCGATCCTCGACCACCTCCACCGACACCGCGTCGTCGTCTTCGACGATGCCCGGCTCCGCCGTCGAGACGACGAGCTCCGGCTCCTCCTCCCCGGTGGTCGCGCAGCCCGCGACGCCGACCACACCCGCCAGCCCCACCGCCCACGCCCTACGCACGCACCGCTCGCTCATCACGCCCTCTCCTGTTGGTCCGGCCCCGAATCGATCGCCGACGCCGACACCCTACCGCGTCAGACCGCGACCCACGTCGCGGTCACCGCGCCCGACGTGTCCCAGGAAAGCGCGGCTCGCGTGTGCCCATGCCCGCTCAGGCCGAGCCAGTCGAGGCGGTCGACGACGCAGCGGATGACCGCGAAGTTGGCGCGCCCCGGTGAGGCCCGCTCGGCGGTGAATCCCCTGGCGTCGCGCACGTCTTCGGGCAGGTTGGGATCCGGCCCGGGCGTCGCGGCTCCGGGGGCGTGCGGGGCGAGGTAGCAGCGCCGGCTCATCACCTTGCTGGCGCTCCAGCGCTGGTCGGCCAGTTCGTCTTCGTGGTGCAGGAAGGCCGCGCCGCTCGCGCGGATCTGCTCCTTGAGGCCCGTGTCATAAAACACCCACGTCGCCCGCGATCCCGCAGCGATCTGCAACGCCTTGGGCGCGCGTATGTCGGCGTGACACAGCAGCACCCGCTGGGCTTCGTCCGCTTTGCGGAGCGTGACGATCCGCGCATCGGGAGCGCCGTTCGTGTCCACCGTCGCGAGCGTGGGCAGGTGGTATCCGTGCCGACGGTCCGCCACGCCTCGCCGGAGCATCGCCCACGCGCGGCTCAGCACCTCGTCGAGTTCGTTCGGCGGCGGGATCCGCTCGCTGGATTCGCTCGTGCCACGCATCGCCCCACGATATCGTGGTGGGATCGGAGCGACTCTCATGCAACCAACCGTCGGCGTCATCATGGGCTCGCAGTCGGACTGGGCGACGATGACCCACGCCGCGCAGATGCTCGACGAGCTCGGTGTCCCCCACGAGGCCAAGGTCGTCTCGGCGCATCGGACGCCCGATCGGCTGTTCGAATACGCCGGCCTCGCCGCCGACCGAGGCCTGCGCGTGATCATCGCCGGTGCGGGCGGCGCCGCGCACCTCCCGGGCATGTGCGCCGCCAAGACCGACCTGCCCGTCATCGGCGTGCCCGTGCGCAGTCGGGCTCTGGCCGGCGTCGACTCGCTGCTCTCGATCGTCCAGATGCCAGGCGGCGTGCCGGTCGCGACGATGGCCATCGGGGCATCCGGCGCCCGCAACGCGGCCTTGCTCGCGGCCCGCATTCTCGCGCTGCACGACGAGCCGCTGGCCCGCCGCCTCGCCTCCTGGCGCGAGGCGCAGACCCAGCGCGTCCTCGACGACGACACCCCGACCGACGGGCCCGCGGGATGACCGCCCACGACCCGGACCATCACCAGCCGCTGATCGCCTGCCTCGGCGGCGGCCAGCTCGGGCGCATGCTCGCCCTCGAAGCCCACCGCATGGGCGTCCGCACCCGCTGCTTCGACCCCGCGCCCGACGCCTGCGCAGGCCAGGTCTGCCCGCTCTACGTCGCCGACTGGCACGACGCGGAAACGCTGGCCGACTTCCTCTCGGGCGTGGACGGCGTGACCTACGAGTTCGAGCGCGTGCCTGTCGACACTGCACGGCTGGCCACCGAGTTGGTCTCCGAGGAGAAGCTGCGGCCCGGCGTCGAGTCGCTGCGCATTGCGCAGGACCGCCTGCTGGAGAAGCAGCTCTTCGCCTCGGTCGGGATCGACACCCCCGGCTACGCACGCATCGACTCAGAGGACGACCTCCGTCGCGCAGCCCACGAGCTCGGCCTGCCCTGCATCCTCAAGACCCGCCGCGGCGGGTACGACGGGCGGGGCCAGGTCCGCATCAACGCCTCTGCCGACCTCGACGATGCGCTCGACCCCATCGACTTCCAGCCCGCCATCCTCGAACGCCGCATCGACTTCCAGCGCGAGCTCTCGCTCATCTCCGCCCGCACCGCCGACGGACAGGTGCTGCACTTCCCGCTGGTCGAGAATCACCACATCGCCGGCATCCTCTCGCACACTGTCGCCCCGGCCCCGGGCGTGCCCGAGACCGCCCGCGACTGGGCGCACGCCCACGCCGAGCGCCTGCTCGCGGCGCTCGACCACGTCGGCGTCCTGACCATCGAGTTCTTCGACACGGGCGACCGCCTGCTCGGCAACGAGCTCGCCCCCCGCGTCCACAACTCCGGGCATTGGACCCAAAACGCCTGCCACACCAGCCAGTTCGAGCAGCACCTCCGCGCTGTCCTCGATCTCCCGCTGGGCCCCGTCGGCGTGCGCGGCCCGGCCGCGATGGTCAACCTCATCGGCGCCGTCCCGCCGCGGCGCGACCTGCTGGCGATCCCCCACAGCGCGGTCCACCTCTATGGCAAGGCCCCACGGCAAGGCCGCAAACTCGGCCACGTAAACATCGCGGCCGACTCCGCCGCCGACCGGGACGAGGCGCTCGAGCGGGTGCTGCGGCTCATCGACAGCGACTAGAAGAACTACGCGGAGCAACGGAGAAGACGGAAAAAACAAACAGAGGAAAGCGGATGATGAAGACACGCTCTGCTTTCCCCCCCCCCGCTCCGCGCGGCCTCTCCTCCGTTTTCTCTGTCCTCTGCGTTGCTCCGTGTTCCTGTCTTCCCGGTTGACCCAGGCCGCCGACCCCCGAATACTTGCAAACGCATTCGCATGTGCAGGAGCGCGATGACCCGGAAGACCAAACAGCGCGACGCGATCGTTGGCGCCCTTGAGGACGCCGGGCGACCGCTGTCGCCGCAGGAGATCGTCGACGCCGCCGAGCCCGCGGCTCCGGGGCTGTCGCTGGCGACCGTTTATCGCACCATCAAGCTGCTCACCGAGGAGGGGGAGACGGTCGTCGTGCCCGTGCCGGGCGAGCCCGATCGGTACGAACACCGCACCAACGCCGAGCACCACCACCACCACTTCCGCTGCGACGACTGCGGCAAGGTGTACGACGTGCCCGGCTGCGCGGGCTCCATCAACGAACTCCTGCCCGACGGCTTCACCCTCCGCGACCACGAAGTCTTCCTCTACGGCTCCTGTGAGACCTGCGCCGTCACATGAGCACCCCGCGATTCCAACTCGCTTCCTTCCTCGCCCTGATCGCTCTGCTCGCGACAGGCACCGGCCTCCTCCGCACCGCCCACCTCACCTTTGACCACGCTCCCGACGCCCCCTCCCGCTGCGCCTGCGTCCACCACGGCCCGGCCACGCCCGACACGCCCGACCCGCAGCCCAACAACCCCGACGACCACGACTGCGCCGTCTGCCTGGCGCTGGTCGCAGCGTCCAAGGCCACGCCCGACGCCGAGCCTTCGATGGCTCCGACGCTCGAGCATTCAGACTTTCTCGTGCTGATCGAGCCCGAACAGTGCGCCGCGAAGCGCACGCCGATGCCGCCCGTGCGCGGGCCGCCGGTTCTTCCCGCCGACGCCTGATCCACTTCCGGTTCGCGTCTGCGGCTTGATACGCCTCATTGGTGCGCACGAGCCGCGGGAGATTCTGACACATCCAAGCGATGGAGCGCTCATGATGACGCGCACACGCCGCGCCTTCACCCTCGTGGAGCTGCTGGTCGTCGTCGCGATCGTTGCCCTGCTCGTCGGCCTGCTGCTTCCCAGCCTCGCCGCCGCCAGACGCAGCGCGCTCACGACACAATGCCTCAGCAACGTCCGACAGCTCACGATCGCCTCGCGCCTCTACTCCCACGACCACGACGGCGAACTCATCGGCTACGGCCTGAGCGAGGAAGCCAACACGCCGCTCGAAGAAGAGGACTCGTGGTTCAACACCCTCGAGGACTACTACGACACCCCCTTGGTCGCCCAGTCTCCCGTCGACACCAGTATCCACTGGCCGGAAGACCGAGGCGGTTCGGGCGTGCCCGTGCAGGCGACGGGCCGGCTGCGTCTGCTTAGCTACGGGCTCAACGAGCACGTCTCCTCGACGCCGCCCTTCGACCCGCTCACCAACAAGCCCGGAGGCGAGCGCAACTTCTTCCGCATCCGTGCCCCCCACGCCGTCATCCAGTTCGTGATCATGGCGTACGAGGGGGACTTCGCGGCTTCGGACCATGTTCACACGTTCCAGTGGTGGATCGCCGACTTCCTTCCCGACGCCCCGCCCTCCATCGCATCAGGCATGACCCAGACCAACGCCCACGGCGGCCGCGCCGGCACGTGGGAAGCACGCTCCAACTACGCCTTTCTCGACGGTCACGCCAAGACGCTCCCGTTCCGCGACGTCTACCTCTCCATCTCCGACAACAACTTCGACCCACGCGTCGCCCACTGACCCCCCCCATCACCCCAACCTGTAATCGCTCGAACAACCATCGCCTCACACAGAGGCACTTAGAAAGAGAGACAGAGAATCATGAACAAGTCCATCACCACGTTCGCCGCCATTGCTCTGACCCCCGCCGCCGCCCTCGCCATCGGCGAAGGCGAGTTCGACGTCTTCATCTCGTCGATCGGCTCCTCGCAGATCGTCACCGGCGGGGTCACGGAAGACTCGGAAGGCGCGCTCGAGTTCGAGCCCGGCAAGCGCATCTTCGAGACCGCCTTCGAGAACGACGGAGCGGGCAACCTCGTCGCCGAGGAGCCCGGCTTCTTCGCCAACTCCCTCGACGCCGGCGCGACCATCGGCTTCAACGTCCTTGTCGGCATCCGCGCCTGGAACGGCGCGTCCTTCGACGCCGCGGGCGTCGAGTCCATGCTCATCTCGGAGAACTTCGGCGGCATCAGCCCCCCCGAGATCACCACGGGCACGGGCTTCACCGCCGGCTTCGACTTCGCCGTCGCCGACGGGACCGGCTCCTTCGACGATCACCCCTGGTTCGTCATGCCCGACACCACCACCGGCATCAAGCTGCTGGAACTGGAAGTGACCGCCCCCAACGGCGCGACGTCCCAGCCGCTGTTCTTCCTGTTCGACGCCGGCGGCGCGAACGGCGGCGAGGTCGCCCTCGAAGCCGCCGAGGACTACGTCGCCAACGTGATCCTCCCCGCGCCCGCTGCGGGGGCCCTCGCGCTCTTCGCCGGCGGCCTGACGCTCTCGCGTCGCCGTCGCGCCTGATCCATCACCCCACGGAGATCCGTCATGCAACGACTCATCATCGCCGGCGTGCTGACCGCGATGGCGGCCCCCGCTGCCATCGCCCAGCACACCGATATCGAAATCACTATCGCCGACAACGCCATCAACACCGGTTTGCGTGATGTCGACGGGGGCGACACCGTCACCTCCAACGTCCGCGTCTTCACCGCCGACATGGGGCTGACCTCGCCCTTCTTCGCGGGCAACCCCGGCTTCAACAGCTCCGGCGTCACCGAGCTCGCCGGAGCCGTCGTCTCCTTCGAGATCGTCGGCGCGGTGCTCGAGTACGACGCCGACAACGACGCCTTTGTCGTCCCGGAAGACGACGTGAGGCTCTTCATCAACAAGGGCCAAGCCAACGTCATCACCCCCGCGGGCGACGACGTGGTCCCCGGCTTCGGCGTGGGACTGGTCTCCGGCACGGGCGGCATGCACGAGCATGTCGGCTACACGCTGATCACACCGAGCGTTACGCTGCCGTCGTCCGACCGGCAGGGCATTTTCGTGCTGCGTCTGCGTCTGACAACGAACGCCTCGGGCGTCGACCCGAGCGAGGACGTGCTCCTGCTCTTCAACCGCGCGCGTCCCTCGGACGAACTCGAGGACGCTCGGGCGCTCGCGCAGGAGATCCTCGAACCCGTGGTCAATCTCTGCGGCTTCGACCTCAACAACGACGGCTCGGTCGACGGCGCCGACTTCGGCGCCTTCGGAGCCGCCTTCGGCTCCAACGCCGGTGACCCCGAGTACGACGCGTCGATGGACGCCGATGGCAACGGCTCGATCGACGGGGCGGACTTCGGCGCCTTCGGCGCCGAGTTCGGCCGCGCCGACTGCCTGCCCTGATCGCAACACTTCTGGACGAGAGAGAGCGGGAGAGAGAGGAAAGGGAAGTGTTCGAAGGCCGTCACGGCCCGCGAACAAGCACTACGCTGGCTCTGAAAGGAGGCAGCGCGGCATGCTCAACGAAGACCAGGCCCGAACGCTCATGCACGAGTGGACGCCCAGCGACGCCCTGCGCATTCACATGGAAGCCGTCGCCGCCTGCATGGACGCCTACGCCCACCGTCTCGAGCCCGACCAGGCCGAGCGCTGGCGCGTCTGCGGCCTGCTGCACGATTTCGACTACGAGAAGCACCCCACCGAAGCCGAACACCCCTTCATCGGCGTCAAGCATCTCGAAACGCTCGGCGTCGACGAGGAGATCCGCACCGCGATCCTGGGCCACGCGACCTACAGCGGCGTAGCGCGCGAGACGCCGATGGCCAAGGCGCTCTTCGCCGTCGACGAGCTCGCGGGCTTCATTGTCGCCTGTGTCAAGGTCCGGCCCGCGGGCATCGACGACCTGGCGCCGAAGTCGGTGAAGAAGAAGCTCAAGGACAGGGGTTTCGCCGCCGCCGTCTCACGCGAGGACATCAACCAAGGCGCCGAGGAACTCGGCGCTCTCACGGGCGACGACTTCACCGCGCACATCCAGACCTGCATCGACGCCCTGCGCAGGCAGAGAGATCGTCTCGGCCTTGGCCCGCAGGACTAGCTCGACGGCGCCACGATGCGGGCCAGCCGCGTCGTGCCGGCTGGCGCTCACTCCTGCGTTGCCGGCTCCGTCTGATCCCGCGTCTGCCCGCTGCGCAGCACGTCGACCACACTGGGCTGGAGGATCGGCACGCGTCGCTCCTGCTGGCTCGTCGTCTCGCCGCGTACGCCGACGATGGAGCCCACCATTGACTCCAGCGCCGTCCCGTCCCGGGGGATGACGTAGGCCAACGTGCGGCCCGCGACGTTGTCGACCGACACCACGCGGAAGAGCTCGGGCAGGTTGGTGCCGTCGTAGATGCGGCTCGGCAGCAGGCGACCGACCACGCGGTAGCCCATCGCCGCCGCCCGCTCGACAACCGAGGTGTCCGGCACGCGGGCCGCGCTCTCGCGCAGGTCGGCGAGACGTCGGCGAGCGTCCTGGAGGTTCAGCCGGATCTCCAGCAGCTCCGCCCGCGCCATCGCCGCCCGGCTCATGCCCTCGTACTTGCTCTCGTTGGGCAACTGCACCGCGAACGTGCGGTAGGCCTCGGCCAGCGGTCGCAGCTCGGCGGTCTCGATCGGCTCGGACACCACGCGCCCGTACGCGTCGTCCAACGCCGCCAGCTCCGTGACCCGACGCTCGAGTTCCTTGAACGCCTCGTCCTCCTGCGGGTCCGCGGGCTCCAGGGGCTCGACCGCTTCCCCGTCGTTGGCTTCGTCGTCCGCCGACTCCTGCTCGTCGTCCTCCGACGGCTGGTCATCCTGCGCATTGGCATCGTCCTCGACGGGCTCGCCGGCCTGCTCAACGTCGGCCGCGTCGTCGTCCGCCGGGGGATCTTCTTCTTCCTCCGCCCGGGGCGGCTCGAGGCCGCGCACGCGGTAGTAGCGCTCGATCTCTTCATCGGTCGCGACGCGCACGTCGCGAGGCGTCACGTACCCGACGGGGGGTTGCGGCGGGATGACCAGGTACCCGCCCAGGCCGCCGGCCCGTCGCTGCACCTCGCCGATGATTTCCATGCGTGTCCCGGCCGCCAGCGGCTCGAGCGGGAAGGCCTGCTTGTAGCACTCCTCGGAGACCTCGGCATCGACGTTGTACACGCGCAAGGCCGAGCGTCGGTCGAGCTCCGCGACGCGATCGCCGCCGGGCAGGTCCTCGACGGTCACCTCGTCGACGCGGGCCATCACGGGCGCGCGACGCGGGAACTCCACGCCGAGCCACCCCCCCTGCTCGTTCTGCACGCGCAGGATCTCGTTCGCGGGCGCCTGGACGCCGATGTACCACTGCGAGCCCGCCCCGCTCCGGATGGGCGTGTCGGGGCGGAGCGTCACGACGAACGACGCGGGCAGCGCCCGCTCCGTCGTGCCGTCCTGCTGCGCCAGCGCCGCGTGAGGCGGCGCGGCGACCGCTCCGCCGAACACCCCGATCATGACCAGCGTGAGCCAACGTCCGTATCCGCTCATGCCAACGCTCCCAACGCGTCCGCTTACCGTGGTGTACAGAGCCGATTCAACACGGTGATTCCGCTTTGACCGGTCCTCACGCGCAGGCTACGCTCGCCCGCTCATGACACGTGTACGCCCATCCTACCTCCTCGCACTCACCACGGCCTGCGTGGGGCTGGGCGCCGCCGCGTGCTCCTCCCCATTCGAACAGGCAACGACCGAGGAGCTGCGCGAGTCCATCCGTCAGGGCACGCTCCGCGATCTTCGTTCGGCGGCTGTTGACCCCGCCCGGCGCGAGGTCACCCGCCAGAGCCGCATCGACCAGCTCGAGTTCACCACCGAGCGCCTGTCCGTCCTCGACGAGATGGGCGGCCCGATGGCCTACGACGAGTCGATCCCCGACCTCGGCCCCGATTTGCTGGGCCGCACGGGCGAAAACACGCCGCCCCGCGTGCGCATCACCCTGCAACAGGCCGTCGAAGCCGCGCTGGCCAACAACCTCTCGCTTCAGTCGGCGCGGCTGACACCGGCGATCAACCAGGCCGAGGTCGTCGCCGCCGAGGCCGCCTTCGACTGGGTCTTCTTCGCCACGTTCGACTGGATCGGCACCGACGAGCCCTCGCGCGTGCCCGTGGTCAACGGGTTTCAGACCGGCGCCGGGTTCAGCGAGAGCCAGTCCGTCGCCTACTCCACCGGCCTGCGGAAGCCGCTGACCACCGGCGGGCAGTTCAGCATCGTGCAGGGCCAAAACTACTTCGACGACACCTCGCCCGGCATCGCCTTCGCGCCCGACCCCTCGAACGAGGCCTTCGTCACCATCGGGTACAACCAGCCGCTGCTCCGAGGCTTCGGGACCGATGTCGCGCTCTCGGACCTGCGCATCGCGGTCAACGCCGAACGGCGCGCCATCCAGACGCTCCGGCAGTCGACGATCGACACGGTCACCGAAACCGAGCGGGCGTACTGGGCGCTCTATCAAGCGACGCGCACGCTGCAGATCCTCCAGCGCAACCTCGAGAGCGGCATCGAGACGCGCGACATCCTCGGCATCCGCCGCGGCGTCGACGCCCGCCCCGCCGAATACTCCGACGCGCAAGCCACCGTCGAACGCCGCCGCGCCGATGTCATCCGAGCGATCAACCAACTCCGCCGGGCGTCCGACCGGCTCAAGGTCCTGATGAACGCGCCGGAGCTGCCCGTCGGCTCGGCGGTCGTCATCGCGCCCGCCGATGCGCCCATTGACGAGCCGATCACCTACTCGCTCTTTGACGAGCTCGAAGCCGCCATCTCGGGCCGCCCCGACATGCTCCAGGCGATCCTCGATATCGACAACGCTTCGATCCGCTACGCGGTGGCCCGCAACGCCAAGCTGCCGCGCTTGGACTTCTCGATCGAAGCCACGAGCACCGGCCTCGCCCGCGGCATCGACGACGCGTACGACCAGGTCGGCGAGACCGATTTCCTCTCCTGGGTCCTCGGGCTCGACTTCGAGCAGGCCATCGGCAACCGCCAGGCGGAAGCAGCCTTCCGACGCGTGCAGCTCCAGCGTCTTCAGTCCAAGATCACCTACGACGCGACGCGCCAGCGCGTGGTCGACGACGTCGTTGCGGCCCTGCGCTCGATCCAGGAAAACTTCGACCTCATCGAACAGACCCGCGTGCAGCGCTACGCCGCCGCCGAGTCCCTGCGCACGCTGCTGGCGCTCGAAGAAACCATCCAGGCCCGCGACGCGAACTTCCTGAACCTCAAGTTCAACCGGCAGGAAGGCCTGGCCAACGCCGAGCTCGCGGAGCTCCAGTCGCTGGTGGACTACAACGTCGCGGTCGCCGAACTCCACCGCGCGACGGGCGAAGCCCTCCAGCGCAACCGCATCCGCCTCGTCGTCCCGAATGCTGGCGACTTCGACACCGGGCGACGTTTGTACGAGTGATGTCGCTCGCGCCCGGTGCCACGGGTTGACCGCGCAGCGGCAACCCGTGCTCCCACGCGCTGATCACACACAAGGTCACCGGGCTCGCGCCCGGTGCTCGCTGAGACGTGCGGATCTCCTCCCCTACGTCTCCCCGTCTCTTCCCTACCCCACCACTTCCCGAGCCCACGCCATCTCTTCCGCCGGCATCTCAAGAATCGGCGGCCATTCGCGCACCGGCTCGCCATTCCGCTCGTCTCCCGGCATCTTCGGCGTCGCGTCGAACCCCAGCATCGCCGGGTCGCGGCGCGCCTGCGCATCGCGACCCGCATCCGTGTGCGCGCACCAGTGGAAGAGCACCATGTCCGTGTCGTCCAGGTCGACGCTCGCGTCGACCACCACGACGAACGGCGGCGCGTAGCCCTTGCCGTCGTGTCCAAGCACCGCTTCGAGCACGCGGGCGCCGGAGCCGGGCTCTCGCTTGTCGATACTGACGAAGAGCCAGCCGCGACCGAGGTCGTCAGGCAAGCGGGCATCCACCACCCCCGACATCGCCCGCACCGTCTCGAGCCACGCCACCTTGGCCGTCTCGGGCATCACGAACAGACTCGCGTCGGCGCGGTTCACGCCGTCCACCTCGAGGCCGCCCACCTGCTCGCCGTCCCACTTGGGCGTGCAGTCGAAGCCGATCTTGGTGCCGGCGCCGAGGCGCGGGGCGGCGTGGTCGAGGATGTCCAGCGGACCGCGGGTCATCTCGACGTCGCGCACGGGGTGGCAGTGCAGCGCCGCGGCGCGCAGGACCGCGAACGTGTCGTGCACGTTGGTCTGCTCGTCCACCACGAAGATGGTCTTGGTCCACGACATCTGCCCGGCCCCCCAGACGCCGTGCATCAGGCGACGGCCCTGCATCGGGTAGTGCTTGGTGATCTTCAGAGCGGCGCAGTTGTGGAAGGCGCCGAACAGCGGCAGGTCGTAATCGTCGATGTCCGGGATGATCGTCTTGAGCAGCGGGAGCATGATGCGCTCGGTCGCCTTGCCGAGGTAGTAGTCCTCCTGCGGCGGCAGGCCGACGATCGTCGTCGGGTACACCGCGTTCTTGCGGCGCGTCACCGCGCTGACCTGCACGATCGGGTAGCGATCGGGCAGCGAGTAGAACCCGGTGTGATCGCCGAACGGACCCTCGAAGACCGCCCCGGGACCGAGCGGTCCGTCGCGCCTCGGGTTGTACCCGATGGTGCCCGCCTCGTGGCTCACCCAGCCCTCGATGACCATCTCGGCGTTGGCCGGCACCCACAGCGGCACCGTCCGGGCACGTACCATCTCGATGCCGCGGCCGTTGAGGAAGCCCGCCATCAACAACTCGGAGATGCCCGGCGGCAGCGGGCACGTGGCGGCATACGGCAGGACCGACTCCCCGCCCAGCACGATCGCGACCGGCATCGGCTCGCCCCGCTTCTTCCACGACCGCCAGTGCGACGCCCCGTCGTGGTGGATGTGCCAGTGCATCGCCACACGGTCCTTGCCGAGCAGTTGCACGCGGTACATCCCGATGTTGTGCGACGAGGGCTTCTTCGCGTCCGCGTCGTCGGCGTGGATCGTGTGGATCCCCGCGAGCGTGATGTATCGCCCGCGCACATCGTCCGAGGGGTCGAGCCCTTCGATGCCCGCGTTGACGTCCGCCGGGTAGCCCAGCGAGGCGAAGTCGCCATCCAGCGGCCAGCAGCGGATGATCGGCAGCGTGCGCAGGTCGATCTGGTCGCCCGTGAGTATCACCTCCTGGCACGCCCCGGCGCCCTTCTTGCGCTTGGGGCCGATCTTCAGGAGCGGCGCAAACTGTTTCGCCTTGGCCACCGCCTCGCCGAGGGATTTGGGCGGCTCGGGCTTCACCAGCCCGGCGATGGTCTCGGCGATCTGCGCAAAGCCGGCGTCCTGCGTGATGCCGTGACACCCGAGGGCCATCTCCATCCGCCGGTACGACCCGAAGGCGTTGATGATCAGGGGCGTGTCGCTGCCGCGGACGTTCTCGAAGAGCAGCGCGGGCCCGCCGCGGTTAAAGAACCTCGGATCGGTGCGTTGGGCGCCGGGGCTGGGCGGGTGCGGGGCGTCGCTCTTGCTGACCAGATTGGCGATCGCGGCGACGTCCAGCAGCGGGTCGACCTCCTGCGTGATGCGCAGGAGCTCGCCTTCAGATTCGAGCTGTTTGATGAACGCGCCAAGGGATGCGAACATGGGGCGGGATCGTAGTCGGCGGTCCGCGCTGCAAGGCATCGGTCCCGATGCCCAATCACCCGGCATGAAGGAGGGACACCCCGGATGACCACCGGAGCCATCACCACCAACAACGGCCTGGCACTCGACCTCGCCGGCGTCACCAAAACCTACAAGGGCAAGGTCAAGGCTCTGCGCGGCGTCGACATGCGCGTCGGCACGGGCGAGGTCTTCGGACTCCTCGGGCCCAACGGAGCCGGCAAGTCCACCCTCGTCAAAATCCTCATGACCGTCATCAAGCCCACCGCCTGCTCCGGCACCTTCCTGGGCAAACGCGTCGGTGACAAATCCACCCTCGCACGCGTGGGCTACCTCCCCGAGCACCACCGCTTCCCCGGCTACCTCAAGGGCCGACAGGTGCTCGAGCACGTCGGCGGGCTCGCCGGCGTCCCCCGACGCGAACGACGCCGACGCACCGGCGAACTCCTCGAACTCGTCGGGATGTCCGACTGGGCCGAGAAGAAGGTCGGCGGCTACTCCAAGGGCATGCGCCAACGCATCGGCATCGCCCAGGCCCTCGTCAACAACCCCGAGATCGTCTTCCTCGATGAACCCTCCGACGGCGTCGACCCCGTCGGCCGCCGCGACATCCGACGCATGATCGCCACCCTCAAGGAGCACGGCGTCACGATCTTCCTCAACAGCCACCTGCTCAGCGAGCTCGAGATGGTCTGCGACCGCGTCGCCATCCTCGTCCAGGGAACGGTCCGCTCGCAGGGCACGATCGACGAGCTTACCGCCGATCAGCGGTACTTCGAGCTCGAGCTCGATCCTCTGGGCCAACTCGCGAGTGCCGCGGCCCTCACCGAAACGCCGGGCCTGCTCGACGGGATGCGCCACGAAACCGAGGGCGGCGTCCTGCGTGTCTACACCGAGAGCGCCCCCGACGTGCAGCCCATCCTCGACGAAGCCCGCCGGCGCGGCGGGGTGGTCCGCACGCTCCGCTACGTCCGCCCCACCCTGGAAGACCTTTTCATGCAGGCGGTGACCGATCCGACCACGGGCGAGGCTCTCAAGCCCGGCGCTGCCGAGGGCGGGCGCAGGAGCAAGGGAGCCCGCCCATGAAGTGGATGCAGACCAAGACGATCTTCTCGGACGCCTACCGCGAGTTGAACGCCAAGAAGCTGTTCTGGATCACGCTGATCCTGACGCTGCTCGTCGTCGCGGTGCTCGCCATGCTCGGCGTCGATCAGAACAAGGGCGTGACGTTCCTCTGGATGAGCATCCCCGGCACCGTGGACTTCGTCGCTCAGCTCGGCGACAACGCCGCGCCGCTGTTTTACAAGTTCATCATCGTGCAGTTCGGCCTCGGTCTCTGGCTGACGTGGGTCGCGGCGATCCTCGCGCTCATCTCCACCGCCAGCATCGTGCCCGACCTCGTGCAGGCCGGCGCGATCGACACGATGCTCTCCAAGCCCATGTCGCGCACGCGCCTGTTCCTCACCAAGCTGGCGACCGGCCTGCTTTTCGCTGGCCTCCAGGTCGGCGTCTTCGTCGTGGGCTGTCTGCTGCTGCTCGGCATCCGCGGCGGCGAGTGGGAGTGGCGATTGCTGCTGGCCATCCCGATCGTGCTCATTTTCTTCAGCTATCTCTTCAGCTTCTGCGCCCTGCTCGGGCTGATCACCAAGAGCACCATCGCGGCGCTGTTGCTCACGCTCCTCGGATGGTTCGGGCTGTTCTCCCTGAACCTCACCGACGGCATCCTGTTGGGCGTGCGCAGCAGTGCCGAGTATCAGGTGGAGTACCGCGAGGCGATTATCGGCCTGCGCGAACATCAGATCGCTGAGCTGGAAGCCGAACGCCAGCAGGCGATCGACGCCGGCGAGGAGCCGTCCTCGCGGCTCGCGAGCCGCATCCAACGCTTCCGCAACGACGTCGCGGAGTCTGGACGCGAAATGGAGTCCGCACGCAATACGCTCGAGGGCGTCGAACCCTGGTACGACGGCATATTCGTGGCCAAGACGCTGCTGCCCAAGACGTCCGAGACGATCGCGTTGCTGGAACGCCAACTCATCGAGATCGAAGAACTCGAGGCGTTCATGGGCGACGCCAATGGCGTCAACAACGACGAACTCGACGACCTCCCGGAAGTCGTGGTCGACGGCGTGCCCAACCCCGCCAACGTCCCCGGACCCAACATCCGGACCGCACGGGAGTACCGCTCGCGCTCCATCTGGTGGATCATCGGCACCTCCCTCGCCTTCGAAGCCGTCATCCTCTTCATCGCCACCGTCATCTTCGCCCGACGCGACTTCTGACTCGTGCGGCGCAGCGCCTCCTTCTCCCGTTGCGGCGCGTACCGCTATTGCCTGCTTCGATCGTGGGACGGGCGCGATGAATCCGACCGCGCCGTCTGCTTCGTCATGCTCAACCCATCGACCGCCGATGGGTGCGTCGACGACCCGACGATCCGTCGGTGCATCGGCTTCGCACGATCGTGGGGGTGGGCGTCGCTGGAGGTGGTCAACCTCTTCGCGCTGCGCTCCACCGACCCGCGCGCATTATCGCAGCACCCCGATCCGGTAGGGCCGCGGAATCGCGGAGCGGTGCGCCGGGCCGTGGGGCGCTGCGATCTCCTGGTGCTCGCCTGGGGGGCGTTCCCGCTCGCGCGTCGGACCCCGACGCGTTGGCTGTTCGACGCCGCACGAGGCGTGCGCATCCCCGTCTGCACGCTGGGCGAAACGCGGGCGGGCTTCCCGCGTCATCCGCTCTACGTGCCGGGCGACCAGACGCCGCGGCCCTGCGGCTGGCGGTCGCAGAGCGTCCCGGCTCTGCAAGGGTGAACCCCGCGCCACCCCGCGTTCCCGCACGACCGGCACGCTCGCGTTCCCGGAACCCGAAACCACGTGTGGAGAGTGGCCCGATGCGCCGATAGCAGATCTTGCCGAATACACCAATCGTCCGTCCAGAGGAGAGCGGCGATTCATGCCCGACGAGGCACACATCGGTCTGACCGTGCGACGTCACGAGCGCCACGAGGTCGCGCTGCCCGCGACCGTGCGCCTGGCCGAGCAGGGCGAGAAGCTCGTCCGCTTCAACGCCGCGCCGGTGCGCAAGGGGTCACTCCAAGTGCAGCTCGTCGACGTGGGACGGGGCGGCGTCGGCTTCAAGTCGGAAGTCTTCCTGCCCCGAGAGTGTGCGATCGAGCTGCACGCGCACGGCGACGACGACCAGCCGCTCGTTTCCTTCAGGCTGATCGTCCGGCGCGTTCAGATGATCTCGCGGGAGCCCGTCTACCTGTTCGGCACCAGTTTCACGGAAGTCCCCCTCGACCTCGACGAGGTGATCGCTCGCGTTGTGACCGCTTCGAGCTCGCGCAGCGCCGCGGGGAAGGTGGGCTGACGCATGCTCGGCGACGGCGCCTTCCTCATCCGATTCCTGCTCGAAGAGGGCGACCTCACGCCCGAGGACGTTGATGCCGCGCGCGCCGACGCCTCGGCACGCGGCGTCAGCGTCGAGGACGCGCTGGTGTCGTCGGGCGTCATCGCCGGACACCAACTCGCCATCGCCCGAGCCGCGCTGCTCGAGTGCCCGTACGTCGACCTCTCGCACTTCACCATCGACAACGGCAACGCGGCACTGCTCCCGCGTGAAGTCGCCGAGGCGTGCGCGGCTTTCCCGCTCTTCGTGACCGATGCCGTCGCGACCGTGGGTATGGAGGACCCGCTCGACCTGGCGTCGATCGACCGCCTGCGTCAGGTGCTGCGCCGGGAGATCGACGCGGTGCTCTGCGAGCGCGACGAGCTACAGACACTGATCGGCCAGGCGTACAGCCTGTCCGGTGCCGGCTCCGCGAGCGTCGACACCTACGAGCACGATGATCTCACCACCGGCGACGAGCCCATCGTCGCCGCGGTGAACCACATCCTGCACGACGCCGCCGACGCCGGCGCCAGCGACGTGCACATCAGCCCCGAGGAGCGCGAGGTGCAACTGCGCGTGCGCATCGACGGGCGCCTGCGCGACAAGCAGGCCCCGCCGCGCTCCAGCCACAACGCCATCGTCCAGCGCCTCAAGGTGATGGGCGGGCTTGACCTCACGCAGACGCGCCGCCCGCAGGACGGCAAGTTCCGCTTCAAGCACCGCGGTCAGGCCATCGAAGTCCGCCTCTCCACGATCCCCACGGTCAACGGCGAGAACGTCGTGATGCGCCTCCTGCGCCCCAACGCCGAGATCCTCGACTTCGCCGTCCTCGGCATGCGCGAGCACGACGTCGAAGCCATCACCGACATCATCGAACACCCTCACGGCCTGCTGCTCGTCACCGGGCCCACCGGCTCGGGCAAGACCAGCACGCTCTTCGCCGCCCTGCGCCGGCTCAACACGCCCGAGCGCAACGTCATGACCATCGAAGACCCCGTCGAGATCCGCCTCGACGGCGTCCGACAAGTCCAGTGCAACGCCGAGATCGGCCTCGACTTCGCCAAGGCCCTGCGTTCCATCCTCCGCCAGGACCCCGATGTCGTCCTCGTTGGCGAGATCCGCGACCAGGAGACCGCCAGCATCGCCATGCAGGCCTCGCTCACGGGCCACCTCGTACTGTCAACCCTGCACACGAACGACGCGCCCTCGGCCATCGCACGCCTGCGCGACCTCGGCGCGCCCTCCTTCGTCATCGCCTCGTCGCTGCTCGGCGTGCTCGGGCAACGCCTCGTCCGGCGCGTCTGCGACGCCTGTGCCGAGCCGACGCTCCCCGAGGCGCACCTCGCACAGCGCTTCAACCTCGACGTGACGCGCGACCGCTTCCTCACAGGCGCCGGCTGCTCGCGCTGCAACTCCTCGGGCTACCGGGGCCGCATTGGCATCTATGAGTTGCTCCGCGTCACGCCCGAGCTCGCGAGCCTCATCGATCAGGACGCCACCACACGCGCCATCGAAGCCGCCGCCATCGAGCAAGCGATGACGCCCATGTGGCGCGACGGCGTGGACAAGGCCCGCCTCGGGCTGACCACGCTCGCCGAGGTCGTGCGCGTCGCCGCGACCACATCCGCCCCCGAGACGAGCGAACATGACGAGCCTGTGGTGCGGGAGGCGGCGGCATGAACGCGCTCAGCTTCGACTTCATCGCCGTCGATTCCGCCGGCCTGCGCCGGCGCGGCAACGTTGACGCCGCCGACAATCGCGAGGCCTACCGCAAGGTTTCGGCGCAGGGCCTCACGCCCGTGCGCATCTCCCGGCGCACCTGTGCGCGCAGCGACGCCGACACGCCCTGCTCGTCTAGCGGGCTGCGCCGCCTGCTGGGCTCGAGCGTCAAACGCCGCGAGGTCGCCCAGTTCACCTACCAGCTCAGTGTGCTCATGGAGGCGCGACTCCCCGTTGTCGAATGCTTCACGAGCATCGCCGAGCAGGAAGAAAACCCGCGGCTCAAGGCGATCCTGATGGAGGCCGCCCACGACATCGAGGCGGGCCAGAGCGTCACGGGCTCGCTCGAGCGCCATCGCGCGGTCTTCGGCGACGTCTTCATCGAGACCGTCCGCGCCGCCGAGCGCTCGGGCAACATGATCACCGTGCTCGCGCACCTCGCCGAGATGATCGAGGATGAGGCCGAGATGACCCGCGTCGTCCGCGGCGCGATGATCTACCCCATCTGCGTCCTCACCGCGATTATGCTCGCGGTGCTCTTCCTGGTCACGTCCGTCGTCCCGCGCTTCGCGACGATGTTCGCCGACCGTGGGGTCGACCTCCCCCCGCTGACCGTCGGCCTCATGATCCTCGGCACGTCCATCAAAGCGTACTGGTGGGCCTACCTCGGCACGGTTTTCGGCGCGGGTCTCGCCCTCAAGCTCACGTGGAACAACACCGCCGGGCGCCGGGCGCTCGACCGCGCGCTGCACGCGGTGCCCCAACTGCGCAACATCCTCGTCGGCCTCGCGGTCGGTCGCTTCACGGGCGTCTTCGGCGTCTGCCTCCGCTCGGGGCTACCGCTGATCGAGAGCCTCGAGCTCGGCGGCCGCGCTTCGGGCCGCCCGCTGCTCCGGCGCGACGTCGACACCCTCGTCGACCAGGTGCGTCAGGGCGGACGCCTGGGTGACGTGCTCGCGACGTGCCCGTACTTCCCGGCGTTCGTGCGTCAGCTCCTGCGGGCGGGCGAGACGTCGGCCGAGCTGCCGCGCATGTGCCAGCTCATCGCGCGCAACTACGCCCGCGAAACGCGACACCTCGCCAAGACCATCTCCAAAGTCATCGAGCCCGTCACCATCGCCGGGCTCACCGTCGTGGTCCTCGTCATCTCTCTGGGCGTATTCCTGCCCATGTGGGACATGGTCAAGATCGTCGGATGACGCGGACAACATCACACGCACCCGCGCGGGGACCGCGCGAACCACACGCGGAGCGCACAGCACCAGCATCGAACTCACCACAGGCCGCGCGGCTTCCAACCGCTGCAACAACGAGGAGTCAGAACCATGCCCGCCATCGCTCAGCGTCCCCACGATGTCCGGACCGTCGCCCGGTGCGCGTTCACGCTCATCGAGCTCATCGCCGTGCTCGTCGTGCTCGCCATTCTTTCGGGCGTCGCGATCCCGAAGTACCTCGACTACTCGGAACGCGCACGCAGCTCGGCGCTGCAGGGATCGCTCGGCGGCGTGCGCACCGGCATCGCCAACTTCTTCGCCAACTCCTCCGTCACCGGCGCGCCCGCCTACCCCACGCTCGCCGAGCTCACCACGCCCGGCACCGTGATGACCGAGCCCATTCCCGCCAACCCGTACAACGGGCTCAACACCGTCGTCGCGGTGACCTCGGCGCAGGCCGCGGCCCGCACGACGTCCGCCACCGCGGCCGGCTGGTGCTACTTCGTCGACAACGCGGCCAACCCGCCCGTCGCCATCTTCTACGCCAACGCGACCGACGCCACGCGCGTGGACGACGCCGACGGCGGCTACGAGCCCGCCAACGAGCTGTGATCCGTTCCTGCCTCACCCATCCCGCGCGCGGCGCACCGGTGCGCC
>CAYTSW010000014.1:0-18292 GCA_964440605.1 uncultured Phycisphaeraceae bacterium
ATCGTTTCACGTGACTGGAGTTCAGACGTGTGCTCTTCCGATCTGGGCGTGCTCTTTGCGGCCGACGTGCTGCCCAAGGGTGCGGACGAGCTGCGCCTGCGCCCGCTGACCGATGAAGGCGCTTCGCTATCGCTGCGCGACCTGCCTCCGGTCTCGTCGGTCAGCAACGTCGGTGGTCTGGCGACGCAGGAAGTCGGCAATGAGGCCAACGAACTGCGTCTGTACTTCCTCGACGGTGGCCGCGCCGCCCCCGGACTTGCACGCGGCGAGATCTCGCCCTCGCTCGCCCTGGTGGGGCAGCTCTACTCGATCACGCTGCGTCCGACCGAAGAGGGTGGTTTCGAGTTTGTCGAAGACAGTTGGGAACTCGTCGCCGACTTCACCGACGCCGCCGGCAAACCGATCTTCAACGTCGCGCCCTTCGAGGGTCTGGGCGTCTTCGACAACGGCTTCTACACGCTTCAGCGCGACCTGAGCATCCCCCTGGCCCAGCGTGGCGGCTCGAGCGCCTTCTTCGACTTCCCTAACGGTATCACGCGCCTGCTCGAACTCGACATCGACGAGGCGACGTTCGATGTCAACATGAACCTGCCCGCCCCGGCCTTCTTCAGCGCGGTCGAAGGATCGAACGAAGCCGGGGGCGTCTTCCTCGCTTCCCAAGCCTTCCAGGAGATCTACCCCTTTGTCGAAACCTTCTTCGACGAGCGAGGCGTTTCGACCGGCGGCTCTGCCGTGCTCCAGTACGACCCGCGCAACCAGTACCTCGCCAGCGCCAACCTGGGCTTCTTCGCCACGGGCGACACGGTCTTCGGCGACGGGCTCACACAGAGCATCCTCACCACCAACGACCTGACGGTCTCCGGCGCCGGCTACGAGGACGGCCTGCTCGTGCTCAATGTCGAGGGCACCGTCTTCGACGAGGAGTCCGAGAGCTTCGTCCTCCGGGCGGCGACCATCGTGGTCGATCCCAACCAGCGCGACGCGTTCAACCGCTCGCTCGCGGTCGCCGTGCTCGGCGTCGACGAGTTCCAGTTCGACAACCTCGGCCTCGCCGGGACGAACTACGGCTCAGCTCCCGCCCCCGAATCGCTCTCCTTCCCCGAGGACGGGCGTTTCGACGACGACAGCATCGACCCGCTGTTTGCCCAGCTCGCCTTCGGCGAGCAAGCGGTCCAGGGCGAGACGGCGCTGACGCAGATGTTCCGCTACGAGATCCTGCGCACGTCCATCGACCCCGAGTCGGCGAGCTTCGCCAACGGGTACGCAAACATTCCCGAGATCCTCCAGCGGCACATCGACACCGCCGGCGGCATCGGCCGCGCGACCTTCGACATCCGCGCCCCGCTCCCGCCCGGTCACGCGCTGCGTTCCTTCGACGGCCCCTCGCTGGATGTAACCTACGCCGAGCTCGAGTTCGTCTTCGACGAGTTCCGCGGTGAGCGCGGCTTCGGATCGGGCGGCTTCTTCGCCGACCTCTTCCTCCGTGACCTTCGGTTTACTGACGCTTTCCAGGTGCCCGTCCCGTCGCTCGACGTCGGGTTCGACGACGTCGACCTGGGCGGGCTGACGTTCTCGGCGACCGATGCGTACGCCGACGAGACCGGCGCCTTCACGCGCCTGCTCCTCGGCGGCGACTTTCTGGCCGGCAGCGGCCTCGCCTTCGCGCAGAACGATGTCTTCGAGCTCGACCTCCTGAACTCGTCCGCCGGCTGGGACTTCATCGGCCGCTTCGCCGAGCCACTGCCTCTCGATCCGGGTTTCGACGCTTCGCTCACGGACGGCGGGATCCCCGTATTCACCGGGCTGACGTCGTTCAACGGCGCGGACTATGCCATGGCGCTCGACGGCCGCGCGATCGAGCTCGACTACGAGTTCTTCCGCGGGCGTTCCGAAACGCCGTACCGAGAGGTCTTCAACCTCGGCTTTGATCGCGGACACACCATCGCCTCCGCCGCCTCGCGCGGCACCATCTTCGCGACGGGCGAATACACCTTCCGCCCGCCGGAATCCGGCGGCAGCGGGCGCGGATTCAGCGAGCACTTCGACAACCTCTCGGAGAACGCTCCGCTCGCCAGCCTCACCATCATGGAGTTCGACCCGCGCCAGGGCGCCATCCTCAACACCCTCTGGGGCGCCCGCGGGGATTTCCAGACCTCCGAAGTCACCACCTACGGCAGCGACGTGGCGGGCTTCATTCAGGACGCGCAGTTCGAGCGGTTCTTCGAGGTCAACGGCTCGGCGTACGTGGATGGTGCGCTGGTGATCCAGGCGTTCGCGCAGGCGGAGGCCAGAGGCGGCGAAGGCAACATCTTTGTCTCGATCGACCCCGACGCCACCAACGCTTTCAACGGCTTCGGCGCTAACGGCGACCCGGTGATCTACCGCGTCGACGGCGGAGCGGGCTTCGACATCATCGGGCTCTCTAACTCCGAGGACGACCCGGGGACTTCGCCGCCGCGACTGATGACGCTTACGCCACGCGATGCGGAGACTCCTTTCGACAACTCGACCATCCGCCCGACCCTCGCCGAGCTCGGCTACACCGAGCGCGCCCTGCGTTCGGGCGTGCTGCAGGACATCTTCGCGACCGAGTTCGCACGCCCGACGGTGCAGCCCGAGTTCTGCCGAACGATGATCCTCGGCTCGGGTCGTGTGCAGCAGGCGCTTGACCGATACGTCGGCCAGGAGGGCGGCTTCGGCTCGGCGGCTGCGGACCTGCGGATGCAGGTGATCATGGACGGCATTTCGTCCTGCGAGATCGAGATGCCCGAAGCCCAGTAACGGCTCCATCTTCAGGCGCTGGTGACGCGGCTCACCAGCGCCGGGAGGATGAGGCCCGACTTGCCGTGCAGCGCGTGATCCACGCGTGGCGTGAGCGGCGTCGGCTCGAGGTTGATCTCGGCCGTCGTCGCCCCTCGCGCGCCGGCGGCTTCGATGAACCCCGCCGCCGGGTACACCACGCCGCTCGTTCCTGCCGAGATGAAGACGTCGCACACGCTGATGGCGTGCTCGGCGATCTCCAGTGCCTCGCGCGGGAGCATCTCGCCGAACCAGACGACGTTCGGCCGAAGGGTGCCCTCATCGCACGCGACGCATCGCGGCGGGTACGTTTCGAAGCCGCCCGCGCTGTGCTCGATCGGGTGCTCGCAGGTCACGCAACGCCAGGTGCGGATCGTGCCGTGGAGTTCGGCGACGCTAATGCTCCCGGCGTCGCGGTGGAAGCCGTCGACGTTCTGCGTGAGCAGCGTGAAGCCACGGCCGCGGTCGGTCACGGAGCGTTCGAGCTCGGCCAGCGCGAAGTGCCCGGGGTTGGGCGCATGCTTACCGCCTTCGCCGACGCGAAAGTCGTACCAGCGTGTGACGAGATCGGGGTCGCGTTCAAAGGCTTCGGGCGTCGCGAGTTCCATCGGGTCGTACTTCGCCCACAGGCCGGTCATCTTGTCGCGGAACGTCGGCAGCCCGCTCTCGGCCGAGACGCCCGCGCCGGTGAGCACCGCGACGTGATCGGCCTTGCGCAGCGCGTCGACGAGGGCCTGGGGGATGTCGACACCAGCGTCCGTCATCGCTTCGCGGCCTCGAGCATGGCGTGGGCGAGTTGGGCCGCGAGCCGGGCGTTGGACTTCACGAGCGCGAGATTCGCGCGCAGCGTTGCGCCCTGCGAGAGCGAGTGCAGGCGCTCGAGCACGAAGGGCGTTACGGCTCGTCCGGCGACGCCCGCGTCCTCCGCTTCGTCTTCCGCCTGCTCGAGCCAGTCGTCAAACTCGGCCTCGTGCAAAGCGTCGCCCTCCGGCACCGGATTGCAGACAACCAGCCCACGCTGGCTCCGGCTCAGCTCGCGATCGACGAAGGCCGCCAGCGCGTCGACTTCGTCGAAGCGCGCGTCGACTTCCGCCTCGCTCTCGCGCAGGAAGAAGGCCGGGAAGCGATCGGTGCGGAAGCCGACGACGGTGACGCCGAGGGTCTCGAGCGCTTCGCGCGTCGCGGTGACGTCAAGGATGGACTTGACGCCGCTGGCGACGGTCGCGACGGGGAAGCGCGTGAAGGCGGAGAGATCGGAGGAGACGTCGAGGTTGCAGCCGTAGCCCTTGTGGACGCCGCCGAGCCCGCCGGTCGCGAAGACGCGCATGCCCGCGCGGGAGGCGAGTTCCATCGTCGCGCTCACCGTGGTCGCGGCGAAGGCGCCCCAGTGCATCAGCACGCCGAGGTTCGCGGTGTTGGCTTTCGGTACGCTCGAACCGCGCTCGAGCATCGCGGCGAGGTCGTCATCGGTCATGCCGACGGTCGGGCGGCCTTCAACGACGCCGACGAGCGCGGGGTGCGCGTGCTCGGCGGTGATGATCTCGCCCAGCTCGCGATGCAGGTTTATCGCGTGCTCGCGCGGCACGCCGTGGACGAGCAGCGTCGTCTCCAGCGCGACCGCGGGGCGGTCTTCGGGCAGCCGTACAATCGCCTCCATGCCCCGAGTCTACCCGCGGGGCCGGGGCCGTCCCGAGGAGACGCGTGTGTTCAAGTGGCTGAGCAGTCTCAAGGCGTCGGCCGACGCGAGCGCCGGCGCTTGGGTCATCGAGTGCACCCGCTGCGGCAACGCCGCGCCCGCGCGCGAGCACGGCGTCTAGCGCGCCTGGGCCTCGTCGCGCGCCGCCCGGGTCAAGGTGCGATGCTCGATCTGCGAGCGGCGCGTCTGGGCGAAGCTGTACAAGGACCGACAAGCCGCCGACGAACCGCGGCGGGTCGAGCGCGACTTCGAGGCCGAGCAGCAGTCTGGCGGCTGATCACACGACGCCGTGGGCGAGCATCGCGCGAGCGACCTTCAGGAAGCCGGCGATATTCGCGCCCAGGTCGTAGCGGTTGGTATCGCCCACGTACTGTCCCGCGGCGTGGCGTGCGGCTTTGTGGATGTCGACCATGATCGCCTTGAGGCGTCGGTCGACCTCTTCGGTCGACCACGACTCGCGCTGGCTGTTCTGGGCCATCTCGAGCGCCGAAACGCCCACGCCGCCGGCGTTGGCGGCCTTCGCCGGGCCGAAGAGGATCTTCTTGTCGTGGAAGACTTCGACGGCTTCGGGCGTGCAGGGCATGTTGGCCCCCTCGCCGACGAGTATCGCGCCGTTCGAGGCCAGCGCCTGCGCGTCGGTGCCGTTGAGCTCGTTCTGCGTCGCGCAGGGGAAAGCGCAGTCGCAGGGGACCGTCCACACGCCATGGTGGTCGGCGTCGCGCGGCTGCTCGTGGTACTCGGCCGAAGAGAACTGCTCGGCGTACTCGGAGATGCGGCCGCGCCGCTCATTCTTGAGCTCTTTAATGAAGGCGAGCTTCTTGGCGTCGATGCCTTCGGAGTCCTGGATGTAGCCGCCAGAGTCCGAGACGGTGATGGGCGTCGCCCCGAGGTGGAGCAGCTTCTCGCAGGTGTACTGCGCGACGTTGCCCGAGCCGGAGACCGCGCATCGCTTGCCCTCGAAGATCTCTCCGTTGGCCTCGAGGACCTCGGCGGCGAAGTAGACCACGCCGTAGCCCGTCGCTTCGGTGCGGATGAGGCTGCCGCCGGAGCCGACGGGCTTGCCGGTGAAGGTGCCGGTCCAGGCGTTACGCAGGCGCTTGTCCATGCCGAACATGTACCCCACCTCGCGACCGCCCACGCCGATGTCGCCCGCGGGGACGTCGGTGTCGGCGCCGATGTGGCGGCTGAGCTCGATCATGAAGGACTGGCAGAAGCGCATGACCTCGTGGGCGGACTTGCCCTTGGGGTCGAAGTCGGCGCCGCCCTTGCCGCCGCCGATGGGCTGGCCCGTCAAGGCGTTCTTGAAGATCTGCTCGAAGCCGAGGAACTTGAGGATGGAGAGGTTGACCGATGGGTGGAAGCGGCAGCCGCCCTTGTAGGGGCCGAGGGCGGAGTTGAACTGCACGCGGTACCCGCGGTTGACCTGCGGCGTGCCCTGGTCGTCGACCCAGGGCACGCGGAAGCCGATGACCCGTTCGGGCTCCACCAGCCGCTCGAGGATGCGCGCCTCGTGGAACTCGGGGTGCTGCTCCATGACGGGCGCGAGCGAGTCGAGCACCTCTTCTGCCGCCTGGATGAACTCCGTTTCCTGCGGATCGCGGGCACGGACCGATTCGAGAACGTCGTGGACGTAGCTGGACATAACTCGCTCCCTGAAGCGCCTCGGCGCTCGCGTGGCGTAACCCCCTGCTCATCGGGTCGCGGAGGGCCCACCAGCGTAACGCGGGGCGCGAACCGCTGCCGCCCGGCGGACCATTCCGCTCAACGCGATAGACTCAGCGGTTCGGGAGCGCGTAGCTCAGCGGCTAGAGCATTCGCCTTACACGCGAAGGGTCCTCGGTTCGAATCCGAGCGCGCTCATTCACTCGTCTCCAAGTGGCACCAGTCTCTGACCGGTGTCTGATTTCGTCAGGCAACGACTCGTGCTCTCGTACCTCCTCGACGCAGCCTACCTCCTCGCCGCCGCCGCGACCGCCCATAAGTGGCGACGCAAGGCCCGCGGCGACTGGCCGCAACGCTTCGGCAAGATCGACCCGCTCCCTGCCCCGGCTCGGCCGCGGCTGCTGCTCCACGCCGTCTCGGTGGGCGAGGTCAATCTGACGCGTCCGCTCGTCGATCGGCTGCTGCACCCGCCCGAAGGCTCCGAGCCTCCCGAACTCGTGCTCTCGGTGACCACCGACACCGGCATCGCCCGCGCCCTCCAGTTGTACGAGGGCCGCTTTCCGGTCGTGCGGTACCCGCTGGACGCCTCTTGGGCGGTGCGACGATTTCTCGATGCCGTGCGTCCCGACGCGGTCGCCCTTGTCGAACTCGAGCTTTGGCCCAACTTCATGACGCTCTGCCGCCGCCGCGCGATCCCGGTCGCGGTGGTCAACGGCCGCCTGAGCGCCCGCTCCTTCAAGGGCTATCGCAAGGCGCGGCCTTTCCTCCACCGCTTCTTTGGCAAGCTCGCCTTCGCGGCGGTGCAGGACGAGCAATACGCGAGTCGTTTTCGAGAGATGGGCGTGCCGCCCGATCGCCTGACGGTCGCGGGGACGATGAAGTGGGACGCCGCCGCCGATGCCTCGGGTGTCGATCCAGAATCGCTTGAGAAACTCGCGCAGGCGATGCGCATCGATCGGCGACGCCCGTTGATCGTCGCTGGCAGCACGGCTCCGGACGAGCACGCCCTTCTGCGCGACGCCCTGCCCGGCGAAGCACAGCTCCTGTGCGCACCGCGGCGGCCGGAGTGGTTCGACGGCGCCGCGCGCGACCTTCCCGGTTGCGTACGACGCTCCGATCCGTCCGCCGGCACCGCCGAAGCGCGGCACTTCCTCCTCGACACCATCGGCGAGCTCCGGCTGGCGTACGCCCTCGCGGACGTCGTCGTCGTCGGTCGCTCCTTCGGATCGCTGCACGGCTCGGACCCGATGGAGCCCGCCTCGCTCGGCAGGCCCATCGTCATCGGCCCCGCCGTCGAAGACTTTGTCAGCACCGTCGATGCCATGCGCACCGATGGCGCGATCTTGCAGGTGACGCGCGACGAACTCGGGCCGACACTGCAGCGGCTGCTCGATGACGCCGAAGAACGCCAGCGGTTGGCGGCGAACGCCCGCGCCTGCGTCGAGCGGCATCGCGGAGCCGCCGACGTTCATGCCGGGCTCATCCGTGCGATGATGCAACGCGTGGAGCGCACGCAAGAAGGAGTGAGCGGTGGCTGAGCGAGCGGGCGTCGCAGCGGCGCGGAGCATCGTGATCAAGCTCGGCTCGGCGGTGCTCACCGGCGGGGCCGATCATCTCGACCGCGCGTTCGTGCACGATTTCGCCGCCGAAGCCGCGCGCCTCGCCGACCAGGGCCGACGCGTTGTGCTGGTGAGCAGCGGGGCGGTCGCGGCGGGGCTCACGCCCTGCGGGCTGGCGACGCGCCCGAGCGATCTGGCCGACCTTCAGGCCGCCGCCGCCGCCGGCCAGCCGCTGCTCATGTCCCTCTGGCGTGAGGCCTTCGCCGTACGCGGGCGTGCGGTCGCGCAGGTGCTCGTCGGGCGCAGCGACTTCGACGCCCGCGACCGCTTCCTCAACATTCGCAACTGCATCACGAGCTTGCACGAGCGCGGCATCGTCCCGATCGTCAACGAGAACGACGCGGTCGCGACCGAAGAAATCTCGCTGGGTGACAACGATGTCCTCGCCGCCAAGCTCGCGAGCGCCGTGCGGGCCGAGGCGTTGCTCCTGCTGACGACCGCGCCCGGCGTGCTCGACCACGCCAGCCGCGTCATCCCCGAGGCAGCGTCGCACGCGGAGCTGGAGCGCTTCGTCACCGAGGGGCGCACGACGCAGGGGCGTGGCGGAATGCGCACGAAGCTGGAGGCCGCGCGCCTTGCCGGCGTCGCAGGCGCGTCAACGGTCATCGCCTCGGGTCGCCCGCCTGGCGCGCTACATGAGATCATTGCCGGCCGCGTCGTCGGGACGTGCATCCGCGCCGGCGCCGCGACCCACGCGGGCCGGCGTGTGTGGATCGCGCTTGCAACAACGCCTGTCGGCGACGTGCGCGTCGACCGCGGCGCCGCCGACGCCCTGAGAAATCGCGGCGCTTCGTTGCTCGCCAAGGGCGTCACCGGCGTCGATGGTTCATTTGCCGTCGGCGATTGTGTGCGGATCGTCGATGAGCATGGCAACGCCATCGGCCGCGGGCTGACCAACCTCTCCGCCGACGAGCTCGATCGCGTGAGGGGCCGCGCGTCGTCAGAACTCGCCGACATCCTCGGGCGGCGTGCGCACGACGAAGTCATCCACCGCGACAACATGGTCATCGAAACGGCCTGATCGGTCTTACTTCGCGACTTTCGCGATCAGCCGCCACAGGTCGTGGTGCGACAGCGCGAGCCCGAAGCGCGTGTTGAACGCGGTCAGCAATGCGTCGAATGCCGGCGTGTACGGCAACCCGTCCCGCCGACCGAGTGAGCCGGCGTGGGCTTCCACCAGCGTCGCGAGCTCGGCTTCCTGCTCGGCGTCCAGCCGAACGCGTGGTGTGGCGGCCCGCGGCATCGTCGGCAGCTTGCGCGCCTTGCGCATGTTCTGGAGCTTGGATAGCACCGCCCGTTCGTCGCCGCCCCGCTCCAGCCGCTCGCACAAGCCGGCGAAGGCCTCGGTGTAGGGCAGGGCGTCGAGCGTCACGCCGGTGCGCTCGTACTGCGCGCGCAGCGACTGCTCCTCGGCGTCGAGGCCGGGGTCGTCGCCGAACAGTCCCGCGGAGTCGCCGGGCATGGCGATAGAGTACCCGCCCCTCCGCCCGGTGTGCCATGAACGAGAACGCGCTGCTGCGACACATCTACGACCGCAACGCCCAGCGCGACGAGCCGCGCGTGCTTGTCGGCCCGGGTGACGACTGTGCCCTGCTCCGAACGGGCAACGCGACGCTCGTCGCGGTCGATCAGCTCGTCGAGGGTCGGCATTACGACCCGGCGTCCGCATCGCTCGAGCAGATCGCGCGCAAGCTGGTGGCGCGCAACGTCTCGGATATCGCCGCCATGGCCGGCACGCCTACCGCTGCGCTCTGCGCCGCGGCGCTGCGCGACGACGACGACTCTGCTGACCGTCTGTTCGACGCGCTGCACCGCGTCGCGGCCGCGATGGGCTGCCCGCTCATCGGCGGCGACATCGCCCGCACCACCGGCCCGACGATCCTCAGCCTGACCATCCTCGGCGACCCGCACCCGACCCGCGGCGTGGTGCTGCGCTCGACAGCGCAGGTCGGCGATCACGTCTGGCTGACCGGAGCCGAGGCGGGAGCGGTAGGGGGATCGCTGGAGTCGGGGCATCATCTGACCTTCGAGCCGCGTGTTGATGAAGCGCGCACGCTCGCGGATGTGCTGGGCGAAAAGCTGCGCGCGATGATCGATCTGTCCGACGGTCTGGGTATGGACGCGGGACGGGTCGCCGCGGCTTCGAGCGTCAGGCTCGAGATCGATCTGCGTCGCGTCCCGCTCCGTCCGCCGGCGACGGATCCGCTCCGGGCCGCGGGCGACGGCGAGGACTACGAACTGCTCTTCACGACCGCGCCGGACGTCGACGAACTTCGGGGCTGCGCGCGCATCGGTCGTGTCCTGAAAGGTGCGGGCGTCATGGGCGTCGATGCACGAGACCGCACGCACGAGCTGGCCGACCTCGGCTGGCAACATCGGCGCCGATCATGACCAGCGTCACCTTCACCAGCCGATCCGAAGCCGAGACCGTGCGCTGCGCCATACTGCTCGGCGCGCACCTGGTCCCGGGCGACGTCGTCGCGCTCGAGGGGGAGCTCGGTGCCGGCAAGACGCGCTTCGTCCGCGGCCTGGCGCAGGGCGGTGGGGCCGATCCCGCAGCCGTGAACAGCCCGACGTACATCCTGGCCAACGAGTATCCCGGCGAGCGCTTCGTGCTCGTGCACATAGACGCCTACCGCCTCGACGACGACGCGGACCTCGCTTCGCTGGGTTACGCGCGTGGCGAGGGCGACGGCGCGGTGCTCGCCATCGAGTGGGCTGAACGCCTGGACGAGGCCGAAGTCGAAGCGAGCGTGATCGTGCGCATCGAGCACGCCGGTCAGCACGAACGTCTGATCACGCTCACATCGCGCCGGCCTCCTGATCGCCCGCTTGACCTGCACGCGGCGCTGGGTCCTATGCTGAGCCAATGACCCCCCGCGATGACACCCACGACCGCGAGCCGCCCGCCGTCACCCGCCCGTGCCGGATCTGCGGCCAGACCGCTTCGTCCCACGACGAGCACTTTCCTTTTTGCTCCCAACGCTGCCGCATGGCCGACCTTGGGAAGTGGTTCAACGAGGACTACAAGATCACGCGGGAGATCAAAGAGAGCGATATCGAGACGGTGGATTGAGGCCGGGGAGACGCAGCGCCGATGGCGAGCGCTTCAGTCCTTGGCCTTGATCGCGTAGATCTGAAGGCGGTGGCCCTGTGCTTTGAGACCGAGTTCACGGCAGACGCGGTCGCGGAGTTCGGCGAGTTCGGGGATATCCACGACGACGATCTCGTTCGTGTCGGTCCGCACGACCAGATCACGCGGACTCCGGCCGTAGGCGAGCACGTAGTGGGCGTGCTCGGACTCGACGAGCACCTGCTGGATGATCCCGGCGTCCTGGAGCAGCTTGATCGTGCGATAGATCGTCGCCTTGCTGACGCGTTGGCCCGACTCCTCGAGCCGGGCGATCAGGTCGTCGGCCTGGAAGACATTGTCGAACTCGATAAGGGTGTCGAGCACGTGGGCGCGCTCGGGCGTGTACTTCTGTCCGACGGAGCGCAGGTGGCGGCGGAAGACCGCGCACAGCGGCTCCATGATCTCGATCTCGAGCGGGATGTCGTCGTGCGTCTGCTCCTGCGGGGCCATGGTTGTATCGTATGCAAAGCCGTCCCGAGGCCAACGCGACTCGTCACGAGTGTTTTGAACGGATCCAGTCGAGCAGTCGCTCCGACTCCCAGGCGTTGACGCAGCGTTCGGTCTTGAGCCCGGCGCGGCGGGCCGTCATCACGCCGTACCGCAGGAAGTCGTAGTGCTCGGCACGGTGGACGTCGCAGTCGATGGCGATCAGGGCTCCTTTATCGATTGCGACACGCACGTGATCATCGCGCAGGTCCAGCCGGCGCGGGTTGGCGTTGATCTCCAGCGCGACGCTGTTCGCAGCCGCGGCTTTTGCGAGCGCTCCCATGTCCGGTGCTATGCCCTCGCGCCGTGTGATCATTCGTCCCGTCGGGTGACCGATGACATGGACTCGGGGGTGCTCGATCGCCTTGAGCAGCCGCTTCGTCGCCCGCTTCGGATCTTGGTTGAGCGCAGCGTGAGGTGAGGCCACGACGAAGTCAAGCTCGGCGAGCAGGTCGTCGTCGTAGTCGAGCGAGCCGTCGGCGAGGATGTCGACCTCGCTGCCGGCGAGCAGCGTGAGCGTGCCCTCGAGCCGGGCGGCGACCTCGCGCACTTCCCGGATGTGCGAGCGTAGACGATCGGGCGAGAGGCCGTTGGCGATCGCCGAGCTTTGAGAGTGATCGGTGACAACGAGCGTGTGGAAGCCGCGGTCGATGGCGCTTTGGGCGAGCTGTTCGATGCTCAGGTGACCGTCGGAAGCGGTGGTGTGAGCGTGCAGCTCGGCCTTGATCTGCGCGACCTCGATCACCCCCTCGGCGGAGAAGTCCTCCCGCACCTCGCCGCGATCCTCGCGCAGTTCGGGCGGCACCCAAGGCAGGCCGAGCGCTGCGTAGATGTCTTCCTCGGTCGCCGCGGCAACGGGCGTGACGCCGCGCTTCTGCGGCGGTTCGTCGCTCGAGCTGTCGTCCTCAAACACGCCGTACTCGTTGAGCGTCATGCCCTTCTTGATGGCGCGCTCGCGCAGGCGGACGTTGTGCTCCTTCGAACCGGTGAAGTACATCAATGCTGCGCCGAACGCGGCTTCCTCGACGATCCGCAGGTCGACCTGTACGAGTCGGCTGCCACCGGTGTTGAAGCGCAGCGAGGTCTTTGTGTCGCCCGAGAGCAGGACTTTGTCAACGGCCTCCATCTCCACGAAGGCCGTGCGCAGCGTGACGGGATCGTCGGCGGCGGCGAGGATGTCGATGTCGCCGATCGTTTCGCGACCGCGCCGCAGGGAGCCGGCAAAGGCGATGCGGTTGACGCCTGCGACGCCGCGCAGGTGTTCGATGATCGCCTCGGCGATCGGCATCGCGGTGCCGAGCGGTATGCGGCCTTGTTCCTGACGGCTGAACTCGATCGCCTCGCGGATCAGCTCGGCCTTCTTCGTCCCGAGCCGCGGCAGCTCGGCGACCGCCCCCGATGTGACCGCGGCTTCGAGTTCGTCGATGCTCGTGACGCCCAGCTCCTCCCACAGCCGCTTCGCGGTCTTCGGGCCCACGCCTTCCAGGTCGATCACATTCAGCAACCCCGCCGGCACTTCCTTGGCGAGCTCGTCATACTTCTCCAAGGAACCGGTGCGGGCGAACTCGGCGACGTTCGCCGCCATGCCCTTGCCGATGCCGTCGATCTTCGCGAGCGTCTTCTCGTCCTGCGCGACGTCTTTGAGGTCCTCGCCGTGCTGACGCAGTGCACGGGCGGCACGCTCGTAGGCGTTGACGCGGAACCGGTCGGCGCCGGTCAGCTCGAGCATGGCGGCGGTGCGCTCGAGCAGGTCGGCGACGTCGCGGTTGAAGCTCATGCGCGGAGTCTATGCCCCGGCTCGACGCGTCTCGCCCGGCGCGATCTCCTCGTCAACCCCAACCAGCCGCAGCACGTGTTCGCGAAGCGCCCCGGCTTCGGTCGTATCGTCGACGGATGCCGGGCCGAGTTGTGTGCAGGTGTTCGATGCGCGGTCGCCGTACTCGCGCTCGAACTGCGCTTCAACGGCCTCGACGATCGCCTCGCGCTCGTTTTCAGGCGCCATCATGAGAGCCGTCAGCCAGCGTCGATACAGGTCCGCACCCGCGGGCCGCATCAACTCAATCAGCATCCGGAGGTGATCGTTTGGGAATAGCCTTGGCGATGCGCCGGGCGCGGTCCCGGGCGGCACCAGCGGCGGACGCGGCTCCTGGGGCTTCGTCTCCGCCTGCGATGTGATCGACTTGTTGGGCTTCTTCGCCATGGGGAACCTCCTGGCCGCTCGACGCGGACGCCCCTTTCATCTCCACCGCTGCCGTCGCTCTGGACCGAGTCCGAAGCCGCGCTTCTTGGGTTTGCACAAAGACCTCAAGCCGATCGATGCGATCGGTCAGTTTCTCGAGGGCCTCGGCGATCATCGCCAGCAACTCTGCCGGGTTGGCCTGCTTGAGCGCCTGCTGCTTGATGTCGCCGGCGAAGGGCGGGCCCTTGCCGGTGAGCACCCAATGGGCGTTGAGCTCCAAGGCCCCGCACAGCGCCGAGACGAACTCCACGCTCGGCGCCTGGCCGTAGAGGTAGCGGCGGATGGTCTCCGGGCTGTGCCCGGTCATGGAGCCGAGCTTGCGGAGCGAGGTCTCGCCGATGACCGTGTGCAGGCGCTGGTGCAGCCCGGACAGTTCCATGGCCGCAGTATTCCAAACATTCACCGATCATGCAAGCGGAGTTCGGAGAATGATCGGTTGGGCTCAGACGACGTCCGCGAGGCCGAGCCACGCGCCGTGACGCTTGAGCAGGCGACGCTTGAGCAGTGCTTCGTCGGGTGCGGCGAGCCTTGAAGACGCCTCGGCCCACGCGGTCGCGTCCCGCCGGGCCTGGAGCAGCAGCTCGGTATCGCGTGGAAACTCGGTGAGACGGAAGGGGTTCACGCCCGACTGTCGGCTGCCGATCAGCTCGCCCGGGCCGCGCAGCTCCAGATCGCGCTCGGCGAGTTCGAAGCCGTCTTCCGTTCGGCAGAGGGCCTCGACACGCTGGCGTGCGTCCTCGCTGGGATCCTCGACGATCAGCAGGCAGCGCGACGCCCGCTCGCCGCGCCCGACGCGGCCGCGGAGCTGGTGCAACTGCGCAAGCCCGAAGCGCTCGGCCTGCTCGATGACCATCACGGTCGCGTTGGGCACGTCGACCCCGACCTCGATCACCGTCGTCGCGACGAGCACGTCGATCGTTCCGGCGCGGAAGCGGGCCATGATGCGCTCGCGCGCCGCCCGGGGCCGCTTGCCGTGGACGCCCGCGATCCGCGCGCCCTCCAGCTCGTGCCGCGAGAGCCGCTCGACCATCGAGCCGACATCCCGAAGCTTTGCTGTGCCTCCCTTTTCCACCGCCGGCACGACGACATACGCCTGTTCGCCCCGCTCTACCCGCGTGCGCACCTCGGCGTACACCTCATCGGCACGCGTCCGCGGGAACCACTCCGTCTCGATCGGCTGACGCCCCGGCGGGCGGCCTTTCAGGAGCGACACGTCCAGGTCACCAAAGACCGTCAGCGCCAGCGTGCGCGGGATCGGCGTCGCGGTCATCACGAAGACGTGGGCCGATGTGTCGGCCTCGCTCGACTTCTCGCGCAGCTTCGCGCGCTGGTGCACGCCGAAGCGGTGCTGCTCGTCGATCACCACCACCGCCAGGTCGTTGAAGCGCACGCGTTCGCTCAGCAGCGCGTGCGTGCCGACGAGGATGTCGATCTCGCCCTGTTCCAGCCGCGCGAGAATCGACTCTCGCTCCGACTCGGTACGGGCGGCGGTGAGCAACTCCATCCGCACGCGCGAGCCCTCGAGCATGGCGTTGATGGAAGTGAGGTGCTGCTCGGCGAGGATCTCCGTCGGGGCCATCAGCGCCGCCTGCTTGCCGTCGGCGACCGCCAGCAACATGGCGTATAGCGCAACCGCCGTCTTGCCCGAGCCGACGTCGCCCTGGATCAGCCGGTTGGCCGGCTCGGCCCTTTGCACGTCGCGCACAAGGTCGGCGACGACTGTCTCCTGCCCGGGCGTGAGCGTGAAGGGCAGCCGCCCACGGATGCGCTGGTCGATCTCTTCGTTCCAGGGCAGCGCCGGCGCCTGAACGCGCGTCCGCTGGTGCACCCTCTTGAGTTGCAGGCCAAGCTGGAGCATCAGCATTTCGTCGTACACCAGTCGGCGTCGACCCACGCCCGTCTCGTTCTCGTCCGCGGGGCGGTGCAGCATGCGGTACGCCTCGCGCAGCGTCGGGAGCGCCAGCGCCTTGCGCCGGTCGGCCGGCAGATGGTCTTCGAGCGCCTCCAGCGCCTCGTCAAGGATCGCCTGCACGGCGCGCGCGATCGTTTCGCTGGGCAGACCCTCCGTCGCGGGGTACACGGGCCGGAGCCGCGGCTGCTCGTCGCGCGGTTCGGCCTCACCGGTCGCGATCGACCACCGCGGATTGGCGATTTCCAGCCCGCTCTTGCGGCCTATCTTCGTCTTGCCGTGGACGCGCAGGCGGTCGCCTGCGTGGATCTTGTTGCGCAGGAAGGGCATATTGAACCAGATGAGGCGCACGCTGCCCGAGTCGTCCTCAAGCGTCGCCTCGAAGCGCTTCACACGGCCGTACATGATCGGGTCGGTCCGCGTCACCGTGCCGGTGACGGTCACCATGTGATCCGTCGGCAGCCCGCCGATGTGCGCTGAGGGCAACTCCCACTCGTATCGGCTGGGCAGATGATCCACCAAGTGAGCAACCGACAGCACGCCGAGTCGGCGGAACGCCTCGGCCGTCCGCCCGCCCACGCCCGGCACGCGATCGATCGACCTCGTCAGGATCGACGCGTCGGTCTTGCGTGGGGTCGAAGGGTGGTCGGTCCCGTTGGGCACTGGAGCACGCTAGCTCATCCGGAGCGTGGCGCGACAAAGGGAGCAGCGCTGACCCGCAAAGCCGGGTCAGCGGCACCCCATGGTTCTGCGTCGCTCACTGTCCGAGGACGATGATCTCGACGCGTCGGCTGGCCTGCTTGGTGCTCCTGGGGTCGTCCGGTCCGTAGCCGGCGATATGCATGCGGCCGGAGTTGACGCCGCGCGAGGCCAGGTACTGCTCGACCGCCAGCGCGCGCTCGGCGCTGAGGCGTTCGTTGGTTTCCCACTTGGACTTGCGGATCGGGTCGGTGTCGGTGTGGCCGGCGATCTCGATCTGGAAGCCGGGGTATTGGCTGTTGAGGACGCTTGCGATGCGGTTGAGCGTTTGCTTGGAGGCCTGCTTGAGCGTCACGGAGCCGGAGGCGAAGAGCACATCGCCCGCCACGTCTACGACGATGTCCGAGCCGCGCAGGCTCGTAGTCGCGCCGGGGATGTTCTCGAAGCCGGTGGTGGCGGGGCGTGCGGGCGTCGATCGTGCGTCGGACAACTCGCCACGCAGCCGCTCGTTTTCCGCGGCGAGCTGCTGGGCCTCGAGTTCGGCGGTGGTCATCTGGCCCTCGGTGGCCGAGAGGGCGTCCTGGAGTTGCCGCTCGCGCTCGCGCAGCTCCTGATTCTCGACCTCGAGCAGCGCGACGCGCTCCTCGGCGCGCTCGCCCGATTCGCACCCAACCAGCAACGCCGGCGCACACGCCAGCCCCAGCACACACAGCATTCGTCGTGTCATCGCAGGCTACCTCTCCGTAGGTCTCGCATGCCGGGTGCCCGCCGTTCCTTCGACGAGCCACGCCTTGAGAACCCGTCCCGGCGTCCGCCGCGATGGTACCAAACCCCGCCAACACGGCGAGGGCCGCACCTGTTTCCGTCAGGGCAGGTTGATCGGCCGGCCCAGCATCTCCGACAGCCCGCTCTCGTACACCGGCTTGAACACGAGCACCAGGAGCGTCGCGATCGCCAGTTGCGGCCCGAAGGGCAGCACCGTGCCCTCGCGGCTGAAGACGCTCTTGAACAGCGTGCTCAGCAGCACCCACCCGATGCCCAAGAAGGGCGCCGTGAAGAAAGCGAGAATCGGGTCGATGAACCCCACGACTGCGCCGACGCCCGCCATGAGGTGGACATCGCCCAGGCCCATCGCCTCCTTGCCGAACGCCAGCGACCCGAAGATGCGGATCGCCCAGACGATCCCCCCGCCGACCAGCAGCCCGAGGACCGACCCGCCGAACGCCCCGAGCCACGCCGGCGTCGCCGCGGCCTGCGCCGCCAGCGGCCCACCCGCCGAGCAGAGCCAGACGCCCAACCCACCCAGGCCGACCACGGGCGTCAGGAACAGCAGCTCCTTGAGCATCTCGCGCCGGGCGTGGGGATAGAACGTCCAGATGGGCTCGCTCGAGTCGCCAGCAGTCGCGGTTGCGTCGCTATCGATGGGCACGAGCTTGCGCAGCACGAGGCCGATCAGCAGCCCAGCCGCGAGCCCGATGCCGGCCAGTTGCAGGGCCGAGGCCTGATCCGTGCGCATGCCGAAAGCCAGGCCGGTGAACATCAACGCCACGCCCGGCCCGGCGAAGAAGAGCCCGCGGAGCGCCGCGTTGAGCGACGTCGAGCGCCCGGATGTCGCCGACTCCTCGGGCTGTGCGACCTCCTTGTCGGCCGCGGCCTTTCGGGCGGCTTCCTCACGCAGCCGCTCCGTGTCCTGCTCCCACTGCTCGTAGTCCGCGAAGCTCCGCGGCATCCAGCCCTTCCACAACAACAACCCCGAGAGCACCAGCCCCAGCCCGCTCCCGATCGCCAGGCCCAACAGCGGGCCCGTCGTCAGCGGGATCACCCAGCCCATCGGCAGCGTCTCAGCCCGCTCTTCCAAACGGGGCAGCACGATCGCGGTATGCAGCGGATGCACGAGCAGCGCCACCGCCGCCAGCCCCCACGGGATCTGCAACTGCACGATGAAGAGCTTGGCGTCGATGATCGTGATCGCCACGAGGCAGCCGATCAGCGCGAGCATCAGCAGCCCCGCCGGCCACATCCAGGGCCAGTGCCCGAGCTGCGCCCACTC
>CAYTSW010000014.1:18392-30526 GCA_964440605.1 uncultured Phycisphaeraceae bacterium
GCATCAGCAGCCCCGCCGGCCACATCCAGGGCCAGTGCCCGAGCTGCGCCCACTCCTACTGGACGCCCGAGTGGCCACATCCAGGGCCAGTGCCCGAGCTGCGCCCACTCGGGCGTCCAGTAGGTGATGTTCACGCCAACCAGTTCGAAGACGCTGGGCCGCATGAACCACAACGCAAAGACGCCTGCAAAGAGCAGGGCCGTGACGAGCTCCACCAGCGGGTACTCGACCGAGATCCGCGTCTTGCAGAAGCGGCACCGCCCGCGCAGCCACAGCCACCCGAAGATCGGAAAGTTCTGCCGCCACGTCAGCGGCGTCTCGCATGCCGGGCACGCCGAGGGTGGCGAAACGATGTTGAGATTGCGTGGCAGCCGGTACACCACGACATTGATGAATGACCCGACGATCGCTCCCAGCGCGAACACGAAAGCGAGCTGCACTCCCGACCCCAGCCACTCCAACGCTTGCAGCGAGGCCAGCGTCACTCGGCCTCCTCCGGCTCCTCATCCTCGACGCCCGAACGCGCGGTGAGGTCGGCCCCGGAGATCTCCTCCACCCGCTGCTCAGCGGCGTCCAGGATCGCTCGGCAGCGCGCGATGAGCTTCATCCCACGCTCGTACGCCCGGAGTGAGTCTTCCAGCCCGATCTCCCCGGACTCGATGCGGTCGTTGATCGCCTCGAGCTCCTCGGCGGCTTCCTCGAACGACATGTCCTCCACGGCGGGCAGTTGGTCGTCGTGGCCCTCGTCGGCATGTTTCGCTTCCGTGCTCACAGCGCAGACCATACCCGGGTGATCGCTCCGACGACGCGGCCCGGTGTGAAGCGCCGCATCATCCGCTCCCAAGACACAGTCGCGTCCCCTCGCTCCCCGTGCCGGGATGGGCCCGCGGTCGCGGCGCTAGGCTTCGGCGAGCCGAGGGTGACACGGGGGTGCCAAGGAGGCGTGTCTGGCCTGGTTTTCGGCGATCATCCTGACACTGGTCGGCGTGCTCTGCGTGCTGCTCACGCTCGTCGGTCTGCCCGGGACGTGGCTGCTGCTCATCGTCGCGGTGCTGGCCCATCTGATCGCGGACCCAGGCTTCATGGGTCCATGGGCGATCGTCGCTGCTATCACGCTGTGCGTGCTCGCGGAGGTGGCCGAGGGTCTGTCTGGAGCTGCCGGTGCGTCAGCGGTGGGGGCCTCGAGGCGCGCGCTCGTCGGCGCCGCGGGGGGCGGGCTGGTCGGGGCGATCGTCGGCACATTCATCATCCCTGTTCCGCTTGCTGGGACGCTCATCGGCGGCGCGGTGGGTGCAGGCGTCGGCGCGGTTGGCCTCGAACTCAGCAAGGAGAAGGCTCTCCGGCGCTCGACCAGCCTCTACGCGGTCGGACGCGGCGCGGCGGTGGGCCGGCTGCTGGCGACGGTGATCAAGTCCGTCTTCGCGGTGCTCCTGCTGGTCGTGGTGGTGGGCTCGGCGCTGTGGAACTGAGCCTGCGTCGTCCGATCCCCGGGTCCGCGCCCCGCGTTCATTGAGCGGCTCGCGTGGCGGTGATGACGCGGGGGAGGCCTTCGAAGTCATTCACGATGCGCGGCGCGTCAAGCGCCGAGATGCCGCGGGCGATTGCCAGCGCGGGTTGTGCGGTGCTCGCCGCGATTTCGATCGCCAGCAGGCCGCCGGGGGCGAGGCGTTCGGGCGCGTGTTCGAGGAGGGGGCGGACGAAGCGGAGGCCATCGTCCCCGCCGCGTAGGGCGAGGTGTGGCTCGTGGTCTTTGACGTTGCGTGGCACGTCGGCCCACTCGTGCTCCGGGATGTAGGGCGGGTTGCTGATGATCGCGTCGAACGTGCCGGAGGCGTTCCCGTGAGAGTCAAGCAGCGGCTCGAGCAGGTCGCCCCGGGCGAAACTGACACGATCGGCGACGCCCAGGCGGTGGGCGTTGTCGCGTGCGACCTCCAGCGCGTCCTCCGACACGTCGCTCGCCAGCACCCGGGCGCGGGGGATCGCCTTGGCTGCGCTGATCGCCAGGCAGCCCGAGCCGGTGCACACGTCGGCGATGACCGGCTCGGCGGGCGTCTCATCGAGTGTGGTCGTCTCGTCGTCCGATTCGTCGTCGTACGGGGTGCGGGCGGTCCAGCCCCTGCGTTGAGCGTGTTCGATCAGGAGGTCGAGCAGCGTCGCCGAGCTGGGACGCGGGATGAGCACACGCGGGTCGACTCGGAACGTGTGCGTGTAGAAGACGGCTTCGCCGACGAGGTATTGCACGGGCTCGTGCTGCAACGCGCGAGCGGCCAGACGGCGCAGGGTCGCGCGTTCCTCGGGTGTCGCGGGGCGATCGGCGTCCATGTACAGGCGCATGCGCTCACACCCCAGCGCGTGGGCGAGCAGCAGCTCGGCGAGCAGTCGCGGCGACTCGAGCTCCGCTTGCCGGAACGCCTCGCCCATCCACTGAAGCAGGGCGCGGGTGGTCCAGCGATCGGTGGCGGATGAGGGCATGCCGGGGAGGATAGAAGGCCAGGCGGCGCAGCGCATGGCTAGGATCGCTTTCCGGCTGGTATGACTGCTGTTCCTGCCGCCGTCGCCGATCGCCGACTGTTTCCACGAATCCTTCGGAGGGCCTCCCATGTCGCCTACCACCCCGCAAGTCTCTCCCGAACTCGCCACTCTCTTTGAGCGTGTGCGGGAGCGCCTCGACGCGTCCGACCGCTTCGACTCGGCAGGCGTCGAAGGCCCGTGCGTGGTGGCCCACGCCACCGATGCGCCGGAGGAGGTGCGCTACCGCATCGAGTTCGACGGCTCGGCCCTCTGGGCCGCCTGGGTCTCGGAGGACCGATACATCAGCCAGTCCATCGAGGCCGAGATCATGTGGACCGGCGATGACCTCGACGACATGATCGACGAAGAGTCGGTCGACGCCGGCTGGTCGCTGGGGCGTTTGGAACCGATGGAGCACTTCCGCAACGAGGAGATGCTCTTCACGTTTCGCTCCAAGCTGCCGATCGCTCCGAGCAAGGCGAACGCCGAGAAGCACGCCGAACAGATGGTCGCCGTTCTGACGGGTTACGCCGAGGCCTTCGCGGAACTGGGGGACATGAAGCCGGACGACGATGATGACTGACGGCGGCGCTCGGTCGGACGTGCTGGAGGTCATCGACTTGGGGCGGATGCGTTACGCCGAGGCGTTCGACGTGCAGCGGGGCGTCCACGCCGAGGTGCTCTCCTGGCGTGAGGAGGAAGGCGAGGAAGGGTGGTGCACCGGCGGGCGGCCCGTCGGCAAGCTGCTGCTCGTCGAGCACGACCCGCCCGTCATCACGGTCAGCAATCGCCCGACCGCCCTCGAGCATCTCGTCGCGGGCGATGCCCGCCTGGCGGAACTCGGCGTCGAGGTCGAGCAGACCGACCGCGGCGGCGACATCACCTACCACGGCCCCGGCCAACTCGTCGCGTACCCCATCGTCGACCTGAACCGGCTGAAGCTCCGCCTCCACGCCTATATGCGCGGCCTGGAAGAGACGGTCATCCGCGCCTGCGCCCGTCTCGAGGTCCCGGCGATGCGAGACGCCGACGCCACAGGCGTCTGGACCGTCGGCCCGGGCGGCAAACCCGAAGCCAAGGTGTGCGCTATCGGCATCCGCGTGCGCCGTTGGGTCACCACGCACGGCCTCGCGCTCAACGTGCGCACTGACCTGTCGCACTTCGACCTGATCGTTCCCTGCGGCTTGGCGGGCCGGGCAGTCACAAGCGTGGCGCGGGAAGCGGGCGAGGGGCCGACGGTGGGTGAGGCCGGGCGGATCATCGCGCAGGAGTTCGAAGCGTGGATGCTGGAACTGCTCGACGCGCCGGATCATTGACCCCGGACAGTCGGGCGTCAGTCGAGGCCGAGGTCCTCGCGCACGTCTTCGGTGATGTTCGCGTTGTCCGGCCACTTGATCACCGGGCGCCGGGAGAGTTGCCCGAGCAGCAGCAGGGCGTCGCTGGTGTTGAGCTCGTCGCGCTCGTCGCCGCAGATCATCACGTAGTCGAAGCCCAGGTCGTCGGCGATAGCGGAGGCGGACGAGCGCGCGAGTTCGTACGCCGCGGCCATCTGCTGCGCGCGCATGCGGGCCTGTCGGCGGCTCGCCTGCTGATCGAACTCGCTGAGCTCGCGCATCGCGGTGCGCCATTCGGTGAACACCTCGCCCGCCGCAGGGTCTTCGGGGTTCATCTGCCGGGCCCGCTCGCTGATCTGCTCGAACTCCTCGTTGAGCTCTTCGCGCTCGTCGGCGAGGTCCTCCTCGAGACGCTCGCGCTCGGGCCGGTAGCGGTCGGACTCCATCAGGTCGTTGATGACGCTGGGGATCGCGCAGACCGCGACGTTCGACTCGGCGTCGAGCGTGAGTTTCGCCCGTGCCGGGCGGGCTTCGAGCGTCTGGTTCAGCGTGAGGGCCGCGACGGCCAGGGTCAGCAGCACGAGCAGTGAGCGTTCGGCGATGCGCATGGGGTTCTCCATGATGGGCGTTGACTGCGAGAGTCGTGAGTGTCGCGCGCGAGCGCGAGTTACTGAAGGTTGAGGTCGTCGAGCACGTCCTGCGTGATGATCGCGTCCTCGGGCGCCGCGAGGATCGTGCGCGAGAGCACTTCGTTCGAGAGCGCCTGCATGCCCACGTCGGAGAACTGCTCGTCCGGCTCGGGCGAGGCGACGACGTAGTCGTACCCCATGTCCTCCGCGATCGCTTCGGCGGTCGAGCGGGCCAACTCCCAGGCTTCGCGGAACTGCGTCGCGACAAAGCGGTCCATCTGCTGCGCCGCCCGCTGCTGGGCCTGCTGCGCCTGCTGGCGCGCCTGGAAATACTCGCGCTGGGCCTGCTCGCGCTCCGGCGAGCCTTCTTCCGTCTGACGCAGTGCTTCTTCGAGCTCTGCGAGCTGCTCCATTCGCGGCTGCATGATCTCCGCGTTCAGGCGCTGCTCTTCTTCCTCGCGCGCGGGCAGGTAGCGGTCGGAATCCATCAACTCACCGACAGTCCCGAAAATGTCGCAGACCGCGACGTGCGCCTCGGGCGCGTCGGCGGACTGGTTGCCGATGGCCCGCGGAGAGAGCACGTTGAGGCCGACGAGAGTGGATACCGAGGCGACGACGCCGGTGAGCATGCAGGCGAGAGGGGTTTTCATACGAGTCTCCGAAGAACGGGAAAGCGGACCGGGACGGAACCCCGCGCCCGCCGGGCCACCCTGATGCCCTCGAGCGTCTGTGGGGAGGGGGCGGCGGTGAGCGCGGTGTTACAAGCGTGTACAGTAGGAGCGTGCGTCCGGGTGCTCCGGAGGCGTCTGGAAGGAGCATCCGCGTGCGTGACCCTGCGCTCGACAAGCTGGCCGACGTGCTCGTCGGATATTCCACCGGCGTCAAGCCGGGTGAGCTGGTCCTGATTCAGGGCGACGTCGTCGCGCGGCCGCTGGTGCAGGCCGTCTACGAACGCGTGCTCGAAGCCGGCGCCCACCCGTTCTGGTACGCGACGGACGAGTCGCTGGAGGAGATCCTGCTCGAGCGGGGCTCGGACGAGCAGGTCGGCTTTCCGGTGCCGTACCTCATGGACTTCATCGAGCGCTGCGACGTGCGCATCGCCTTCTGGGCCGAGACGAACACGCGGGCGGCGTCGAACGTGCCCGCGGATCGTTCGGCGAAAGCCGCCGGCCGCAAGCGCGGGTTCATGAAGCGCTTCATGGAGCGCGAGTCGGCGGGCGAGTTGCGCTGGGTGGGCACGCAGTACCCGACGTCGGCCAGCGCACAGGACGCCGAGATGTCCCTCCGCACCTACGAGCGGTTCGTCTTCGAAGCGGGCCTCCTGCACCTGGACGACCCGGCGGCGGCCTGGCACAACATCGCTGAGCGCCAGCAACGCGTCGCCGACTGGCTCGCCGACCGCAAGGAGCTGCGCTTCCGCCGACCGGCCTGCGACCGCTTCGGCGAGACAGACCTGACGGTGAGCATCGACGGCGGCAGGTGGATCAACTGCTCGGGCGGGAGCAACTTCCCCGACGGCGAGGTCTTTACCGGGCCGCAGGGCGCCGATGGCGTCGCGTGCTACACCTTCCCGGCGGTGTACAACGGGCGCGAAGTGGAGGGCATCCGCCTGCGCTTCGAGGGCGGGCGCGTAGTCGACGCCAGCGCCACGAAGAACGAAGACTTCCTTATCGCGATGCTCGACCAGGACGCCGGTGCGCGCACCATGGGCGAGATCGCCATCGGCACCAACTACGCCATCAAGCGCTACACCAAGAACACCCTCTTCGACGAAAAGATCGGCGGCACCTTCCACGCCGCCGTCGGTGCGGGCTACCCCGAGAGCGGCAACACCAACGAGAGCGCGCTGCACTGGGACATGGTCTGCGACCTGCGGCCGGAAGGCGGTGCGGGCGGGACCATCGAGGCCGACGGCGAAGTCTTCCACCGCGACGGCGCGTTTACGCGCGAGGGGTGGCCGGGGCCTGTTGACGCTTAGAACGGCAAGACGGGCTGGAAGCCCGTCCCACCGAAGGCAGTAGAACCAAAGGCAGCAGAGCCGCGGGTCAGAACAGGACGCGCAGGCCCAGCGCCAGGCCGTAGCGGCGCTCGGGGCGGTGGTCGGTCTCGGCGGCGACGGGAATCTGGACCGAGGCTTCGAGCGCGAAGTTCCGCGCTTCGTACAGGATGCCGGGACTCAGGAAGAGCTCGTAGTCGCCGTTGGTCTCGTAGACCGCGTTGAGCTCGGCGACGGCGTAGAGCGACGCAGCCGTCTCGGCGGTGTATTCCGCCGGGTCGAGCCGGTAGAGATACGCCGCGTCGGCCCGCAGAGCGTCGCTGACGGATAGCCCGGGCATGATCGGGTCGTCTGTCCCGCCGGTGGTAAGGGTCCACGTTGCGGCAGCATTGAAGCCGTGACGCCCGAGGATGCCGGTGAAGACGAGGCCGAGCTGCGGGTCGACGGAGTCGCTCGAGAGACCGTCGGCGCCGGTCGGTGTCTCGAGTCCGACGACGCCCGCGAGCCGGAGCGTGTCGACGGGGCCGGGGTCGTGCTGCCAGAAGCGCCACTTGAGGTTCAGAGAAATGTCGCCCAGGTCGGCGCGGTCCGGGTCGTCGGCGTTGCGCGCGGCTTCGAACTGCCGAATCACGATCGGGACGTCGGCGTTCAGCGACAGCGTGCCGGTCAGGCCGAGCGAGACGGTGTTCTGCAGCACCACGTCGGTCCCGCGGCGATCGAGTCCCGTCGGGTCGTTGTGGTAGTTGAAGATGCGGACGGAGTGCTTGCTGATGACCGTGCCCGCGGAGGGCTGCGTCGCGGCGGGCGTCCAGATCGCTTCCTGAGCGGCAACGGGCGCGATCAAGCCCAGCATCGCTGATAGTGCGCAGGCCGCGCGCACGATGGGTGTTTTCATGGTGGTGCTCCTCTCTCGGTGGCGATCAGCGCGGGTGTGTCAGGGCGTGGAGACGGCGACAAGAGTGAAGCCGGTATCGTCGATCGCCCGGGCCAGTTCCGCCGCCGAGGGGTGGTTCTGATCCGTGAAGGCGAGGTCGACGCGGCCTGACCCGAGGTCGATCGCGACGCTCTCGACGCCCCGCAGGTCGCGGAGTTGACGGTCGATGTTGTTCGCGCATTTCGGGCAGCTCATGCCTCGCACTTCAAGGGTGGCGCGGTCGGCCGCGATCGGGGTGACGGCGGCGCGGGCGGACTTCGCGTCCATCCGCGAGCCGTCCGCCGTCGCAACGGCTTGCGGGCGGTCGGCGGACGCGGTCGGGGAAGAAGCACAGCCGGACAGGCAGACGACGGCGGCGTTCACGGCGCCAAAAACAATGCAACGCATGACGAAACTCCCGCTGCTGGTGCAGCGCTGGTCCATGATGAATGATGGTCAGATGACAAACGTGATAGCGCGTGGTCGGCGCGCACCGGTGGCGCACCATCACGGCGCTACGTTCGCCAGACGCACCAGCAGGCGCAGGGGGAGTCGCCCAGCCAGGGCGTGCCGATGACACGCCAGGGGATCCCGGCCAGTGTCGGCGCGGGCAGGGGCTCGGTTGTGAGCTCACCCGTCGGCTCGTCTCGAGATGGGAGCCACACACGTACGTCCGTAGACGGCACCGGCGTCGGGGCCGGTGGCGACGCGGGATCGGGTTCCGGGGTCGCCTGACAGCCGCACGGGCACGTCGGCGGGCACGGCGTCGCGGCGTTGCACAGGCACGAGGACGAAGCGGCGGCGGCACGTGCCGGCTCGCCGCAGGGGGCGGAGCCCCACGCCGACGGCATGGCTGTCCAAGGCAGGACGGCCATGACGGCGGACAGGATGAATCGGCTGAGGAGGTCCACGTTTGTCTACAAGTGTGCGGGCTGCACGTCCCGCGTCAAGGCGCGGCCGCCCGATCGAACACGCCGGGCGCCCAGAGGTACAGAAACTGCGTCTCCGGGTGGGCGGTGGGCAGGTTGAGTTGAAGCAGGTTGACCTCGATTCCACTCCCGCTGCCCGCTCTGGGGTCGATGCCCTGCCCCGCGGCGTAGGCCGAACCGGGGCGACGCCCCTCGGCGTGGTACGTCACGAGGCGTGCGGAGGACACGCCGGCGAGAGACTTGGCGCGGTCGAAGGCGTCGCGCAGGGTGCCGAGCCCGTCGACGAGGCCGAGCTCGAGGGCCTGGCGGCCGGTGAAGACACGCCCGTCGGTCGCCATCGCGAACTCGTCGGGTCGGCTCGCCAACTCGGGTCGCGCCGCCGCGACGCGATCGGTGAAGTCGGCGTAGAAGCGGTCGACCAGATCTTGGAGGATCCGGGCATGCGACTGCTCGGGTGGCTCGAAGGGGTTGGCGATGTCCTTGTTCGGGCCCGAGGTGAACGTTCGCGCGGAAAGGCCTAGGCGGCTCATGCCCTCCGACACGTTAAAGGTCTGCACGATGACCCCGATGGAGCCGGTCACGGTCGAGGGCTGGGCAATGATTGTGTCGGCCGCGGTTGCGATGTAGTACGCCCCGCTGGTCGCCGCATCGGCCATCGATACGACGATCGGCTTACCCGTGCGGTACCGGAACGCCGCGATTTCGTCGGCCAGCGTCTCCGAAGCCGCGACGGTCCCGCCCGGCGAGTTCACGCGCAAGACGACCGCCCGCACGTCCGGATCGTCGGCGGCTCGGTTGAGTCGCGTCACCACGCGGTCCAACGTCGATGTGCCGCCGGCGATCAGCCCCGTGCCCGGCGTCGAGGCGATGAGCCCCGTCACGTTGATCAGCGCTACTTTGGGCGACGATCGGGAGGCGTCGGGGTCGCTCATCACGACCGAAGAGGCCAGCTCGCCGTCGCCCGGCGCCAGGTCGATCAGGACTCGGGAGGGCAGGCACCCGCCCGTGGCCAGCAGACTGACCGCCAAGGGGCCCACGATCACCGCCAGCACACGAGCTCGTCTCTGAAGGTTCAGCATGCCGAGATGGTACGGTCTCGCCGCCAGCTATCGTGGGGCCTTGGACCCCGACGCTCGACCACAACCACAACCCGAGGGGCAGCATGCGTCAGACGCTGGGCATGTGCCCGTGCTGCTTGATCAGTGGCTCGCGATGGCGGCCATTACGCCCGGCTCTACGGTCGTCGATCTCACCGTCGGCCGGGGCGGGCACGCTGTCGCGATGGCCGGCGCTCTCGAAGGTCGCGGGGTGGTCGTGTTGAACGACGCCGACCCCGGCAACCTCGCCTTCGCCGCCGGGCGGGTGCGTGAGGCCGTGGGCTCGTCCAACGACCTGAGGATTGTCGAGCTGCAAGGCAACTTTGTCGACGTTCCCCGTCGGCTGTCGGAGCTCGACCTCGCCGCCGACGTCGTCCTCGCCGACCTGGGCTTTGCGTCCAACCAGATGGACATCCCGGAGCGAGGGCTGAGCTTCCGCTTCGAGGGCCCGCTGGACATGCGGTTCGACCCGACCTCGTCCCGCCCGACCGCCGCGGAGCTGCTGAACACCCTGAGCGAGCCCGAGATCGCCGAGATGCTGCGTGATCTGGGTGAAGAGCGAGCGTGGCGGCGGGTGGCGGCCGAGATCGCCCGTCGACGCGACGACGAGCCGCTGGCGACCACGACGGATCTGGTTGAGGCCGTTGTCGCGGCCATCGGCCCACGCGGTGGCGGGCCAAGGATCCACCCCGCGACGCGGACGTTTCAGGCCCTGCGTATCGCCGTGAACGATGAGCTGGGCTGTCTGGCGTCGCTGCTCGAATCGATCCGGCGGGGCGCCGAACGGGTCCGCCGCGACGCCCCGGCGTGGGTGCGCCCGAGTGCTCGGATCGGTGTGGTCGCCTTCCACTCGCTCGAGGATCGGATGGTCAAGCGGGCGATCGCCGACCTGAAAGAGCGCGGCTTGGCGGCGGCGCTGACCCGTCGCCCCGCCGAGGCGACCGATGAAGAGATCGCGTGCAACCCGCGTGCGCGATCCGCCAAACTCCGCGTCCTTCAAGTCAACGAGCCCTCGACGCCGACGAGGGGTGTGGTAGACTGATTTTCGCGGCGCTTGCCGCGACGATTGTTGTGCATGACGCAAACTGCGGGTTCGCCAAGGACGCGGCGATCCCCACCCCGACTCACTCCGGCCCCGACGCGCTCCAAATCGTCGGGTCCACAGGCGAGCCGGGAGAACTCGGCAAGGACGCTGCGAAATGACGCGCGAACACAAGCTGGCGCTCATCGTCGGTTTCGCACTGGTGCTGATCGTCGGGGTGCTCGTCTCCGACCACCTCTCCAGCGCCGAGCGCGATGCCGCCGCCGGCACCGATCTCGTCGGCGATCCCCTCGACCTCCAGCCCGAGCGCTTCGGCGCGCTCCAGATGGTGCCGCAGGCCGGGTTTGCCGACGAGCCACCCGTCGATCAGACCTTCGCGACCCGCGAGCGCGACTCTCAACGCATCAACGTTGATCGCTCGCTCGCGGTCGACACGGCCCCTCTCACGCCGACCGGTTCGTCGCCCATCGCTCGGCAGCCGGGCTATGGCCTCGAGTCCGCGCGGCTCCCCCAGCTTCCCGCCGCTCGCTTGACCGTCACCGATCGAGCAAACGACGACGACGACAACGGGATCCGCGAGTTCGTGAACGATCCACGCCGGAGCGCCGAGCCGGATCCGCATCGCGACGCGGCTCGACCCTACGTCGTTCGAGACGACGACAATCTGTGGCGTATCGCCGAGCGTGAGTACGGCGACGGCGGACTCTACGCCAAACTCCAGGCGTTCAACTTCGACCGTGTCGGCTCCGCGGGCACGATCCGCGAGGGCGCCACGCTCCTGCTCCCGCCGCGGCACGTGCTCGACCGCTGGCGCTCGGGCGAGCCGCGTTTCGTCCGCGAGGCCAGCGGCCGGGAGACCAGCGTCCGCGATCGCGGCAACCGACGGTCCTCAGCGCCGCCTCGTCCCGAGCCGCCGCGCCCCGAGACCCGCGTCTACGTCGTACAACCGAACGAGACGCTTTCGGCTATCGCGCAGCGTGAGCTGGGGTCGGCCCGACGGTGGCGCGACGTGGTCGATCTGAATGGAGGCGACATCCCCGAGGACGGCATGGTCCGCGAGGGACAGCGCATCGTCTTGCCCGCCGAGTAACCGCTTTCATCCCGAGCCGCCCGACCCAAAGGAGGGGCGCATGCTGGCCAAGCTCATCGCGTTGATCCTCGGGCTTGCGCTGACCGGCGCGTCGCTTCTCGTCGTGCGTCAGCAGCGGCTCGTTGCCGTCGGCGAAATGGCCGACGCTCTGCGCCGGTCCGAAGCCGCCGGTCGCGACCTCTGGCGCATGCGCGTGGAGATCGCCGACCGCCTCTCGCCGGACGCGCTGCGGGCCGCCCTCGACCGGACCGGCGACTTCGAGCCGATCCTTCTTGAGGAGTGCGTCATCGTTCCCTTCCCCCGCGGCCTGGTGATGGGCACGAACCCCAGCCCCGACGACGGGCCCAAGCAGCGGGATCTGGGCGGATGAGCCGCTGGCTGGCGACATCGCGCGACGGACAGATGCGTCGCATCGACTCGGTCGGCCTGCTCCTGGGCGTGGGCTTCGCGCTGGGCTTCCTGCTCATCCTGGGTCGCGTTGTCCAGCTCCAGGTGCGACCCGAGGAGCCGCTGCGTGAACACATGACCGATCGCACGGTCCGCTACACCTCCCTCGCCCGGCGCGGGGACGTGCTCGACCGGCGGGGCCGTGT
>CAYTSW010000014.1:30536-33578 GCA_964440605.1 uncultured Phycisphaeraceae bacterium
CGCCCCCGGGGCCCGCACCCCCCCCCCCCCCGGGGGGGGGGCGGTCCCCGCCGGGGGGGCCCGTGCCCCCCCCGCGCCCGGGGTGGGCCCCCGCCTCTTCATCGCCCCCGCCCGCCTCGAAGAACCCTGGGGCGAGACGTTCCACGCGGTGGCCGAGGCCACCGGGATGGACGTCGCCGAAGTGGCTGAGCGAGTCGTCCCCCGGCTCGAACAGAGCCTGCGACGTGAGGCCGAGGGCAGAAGCCCGATTCGTTACGTCGCCATCGGCGGGGTGCTCGACGATGCGCAGCTTCTTGCCGCCCGTCGCCTCGACATGCCCGGCGTGCACGTCGAAGAGCTCGCGACGCGCGAATCGCCGGCCGCCGCCATCGCCGGGGCGATCGTCGGCACCGTACGCATCGACGACGTCGGTCTGTCAGGCGTCGAGCTGGCCATGGACGAGCGGATGCGGGCGAACGCCGGCTACCTCCGCCCCGTCCACGACGCCTCGGGCGCATCGCTCTGGCTCGCCCGCGATGGCTTCCTCCCGTCCGAGTCCGGCGCACCGGTCCGACTCAGCATCGACGCCGCGATCCAGTCCATCACGGTCGAAGAACTGGAGCGCCGGGTCGCCGAGCTCGACGCCGCCGGCGCACGCGCGATCGTCGTTGATCCGCAGACCGGCGAGATCCTCGCGGTTGCCGACGTCGTCGGACGGCCCGAAGACGCCGTCGCCGCAGATCGAGCCGCGTATCGCGAGGCCCTGGAGCGCGACGAGCGCCTGCGCGTGCTGACGATTCCCAACGACCCCTGGCGCGATCGCGAGCCCGCGCTCGCCCGACAACGCTGGGCCATCGACGTGTACGAGCCCGGCTCCACCTTCAAGCCCTTTGTCTGGGCCATGCTAGTCGAGCGCGGCATCATGGACCCCGAGGACGAAGTCGAGACACACGCGGGCGTCTGGACCACCGAGTACGGGCGCACGCTGCGCGACGTCGCCAAGCGCGATCGCCAGAGCTGGTTCGACGTGCTCGTCAACTCGTCCAACATCGGCATGGCCAAGGGGGCGCACGAGCTCACGCACCGCGACATGCACGAGGACGTGCGCCGCTGGGGCTTCGGCCGCGCGACCGGGCTCGATCTGCCCGCCGAGGCTTCGGGCATCGTCACGCCGATGCAGCGCTGGCAGAAGCTCACGCAGTCGAGCGTTGCCATGGGCTACGAGGTAGCGGTCACGCCGCTTCAGATGGTCCGGGCCTTCGCCGCCTTTGCACGCTCGGGCATGGACGCCGGCACGCTGGTTCCGCTCCGCATTACCGCCGCGCAGGACCTCGACCGGATGGCGGTCATCCGCGAGCGTGTGCTGAGCCCCCGCACCGCCGAGACGGCCCGCGAGGCCATGGCTCAGGTCGCTCGGAAGATGGCTGAGCGGACGCCACACTGGGAGCCGGGCGAGGAGCCCTTCCCGTACACCGCGTTCGGTAAGAGCGGCACCGCCAAGATCGCGGCCCCTTGGGGCGGCTACCTCGAACGCCAGTACACGTCCAGCTTCATCGCCGGCGCACCGCTCGACCGACCCCGCATCGTCACGCTGGTGGTCATCGACGACCCCGGGACCGAGGTGGTCCGGGCGGGGCGCTATTACGGCAGCATGACCGCCGGCCCGGCGCTGCTGCGCATCACACGTCGCACGCTGGAGTATCTGGGCGAGCCGTACGACAACGCCGGGCCCGAGCATGAAGCCGCCCCTGTCCGTGCGACCGAGTAGGTATCAGCCGGCGTCCTTGCGGGCCACCATCAGCACCTGCACGGGCGAGACGAAGAGCGCGTCCGGATCCGCCGAGACGCGGTCCCAGCGATCGAGAAGGCCCTTGACTTCTTCGTGCGTCGCGTAGCCCATCTCGGCGACGCGTGGCAGGAAGTTGCGGAAGAACATGGTGGGCCAGCGCCACAGCGCCTGGCTTGGTCGGATGATCGGGGTCACGCTCCGGGCTTCCTCGAGTCGCATCCCGCAACCCGACAGCAACTCGGGCAGCCGAAGGCCCACGCGCGGGTCCACGCCCATGGACCCGTACGCGCGCAGAATCGTTGCGGTGATCGCGTCGCACAGCTCCTCGTCGGGCGTCCAGCGCATCGCCTGCCAGTGGATGTAGTCCTGGATGGCCATCACCCCGCCTCCCTTGAGCACGCGCGCGACATGCTCCACCACCGCCGCCCGATCCTCGACGAAATGCAGCACCCATCGGACGTACGCGCCGTCCACGGAGTCGTCGGCGATCGGAAGCGGCCGGGCCGCGTCCGCCGTCCGCGCCTCGATGGGAGACGCGCCGGGCTGTTCACCCCACGTCCGCGTCGCGTGGCTGAATCGCTCCGAGACATCGACCGCGATCACGCGTCCCGCGGAGCCAACGAACTGCGCAAGGTCGCGTGACGCGAACCCCGGTCCCGCCCCGACATCGAGGATCGTTTGCCCGCTCGTGAAGCCCGCCCGCGCCCAGTGCTCGTGCGCCACGCCCGCCCAGAGCCGATGCTGCACTCCGAGCCGGGCCATCTCGTCCCCGTCTGTACCCAGAATGTACTCAAGCTCTTCCACGTGAAGATCAGTTTATCTCGCCTGAGGCGGCCCTGCAGGGCTCCATAACATGGTCCCGTGTTCGCCCTCATTTCATTCTTCGTCGTGCTCGTGATCTCGCTGCTCGTCGTGCGCGTCGCGACCGTCGCCATGACCTTGACGGGAATGTCACAGGAGTCGGCACGCTTCCCGTGCCGCTCCGCGTGGAGCGGCACGGGCTTCATCACCCACGAGTCCGAACGTGTCGTGGGCCACCCCGTCCGCCGGCGGATCATCACGATGCTGATGGTCCTGCGCGGGGCCGGGCTCGTCACCGCGGTGACGACGCTGCTCCTCTCCTTCACCACCGCCGAGGCGCAGAGCGAGCAGGGCCAACGCCTGGCCATCCTCCTGGCGTTCGTGACGTTCCTCTGGCTGGTCTCCAACAGCCGTTTCGTCGACGCCCACCTCACGCGACTGCTTCTCTGTGGCTGCGGCGCCGAACGACCGAT
>CAYTSW010000015.1:0-17025 GCA_964440605.1 uncultured Phycisphaeraceae bacterium
GCGGCGGTGTCGGTCGATGTTTTCGAGCACGACGATGGCGTTGTCGACGACCATGCCGACGGCGAAGGCGAGGCCGGCGAGGGAGATGACGTTGAGCGTGCGGCCCAGGGCGAGCAGCATGAGGAAGGTGCCGATGACGGAGATGGGGATCGCCAGCGCGATGACGCCGGTGGCGACGAAGGAGCGGAGGAAGATGAGCAGGACGATGGCGGCGATGCCGCCGCCGAGCCAGAGGTTGGTGGTGACGAGGTCGATGGCGCTGGTGATGTAGATGGTCTCGTCGTAGACCTGCCGGAGGCGCAGGTCGGGGCCGACGGTGGGGTGGAGTGTGGGGAGGATCTCGGTACGGACCTCTTCGAGCTTCGTGCGCAGCTCCTCCATGACCTCCATGACGTTGGCTTCGTTCTGGCGGATGGCGTTGATGGCGATGGCTTCGTAGCCGAGCGAGCGGACGAAGCCGCGGCGTTTCTGGTAGCCGAGTTCGACGTCGGCGACATCGCGCACGTACACGGGGCCGGAATCGCGGTAGGCGACGATGGTGTCGAGGATGTCCGATTCGGACTCGTACTGCCCGATGACGCGGACCCGGTAGTCGCGCTTGCCCTCGGCGATCGTGCCGGCCGAGACGTTGCGGTTTTCCGACTGCAGGGCGGCGAGGACATCGAGGTGGTTGAGGTTGAGCAGGGCGAGGCGGTCGTAGTCGACGAGGACGCGCATCTCGCGCTCGCGCCCGCCGAAGATGTTGATCTCGGCGACGCCGTCGACGCGTTCGAGGTAGGGCTTGACGCGCTGGTCGAGCGGGTCGAAGAGCGTAGTGATGTCGAAGCCGGGGTGCTTGTGCTTGGCGGCGGGATCGACGTCGACGATGATCCACGCGATGGCGTTCTCCGAAGCGCCGTCGGCGGCCTTCATCACGGGTTCATCGACGTCGTCGGGATACTCGGGAACCTGGCGCAGCGAGTCGGAGGTCTCCTGGAGCGCGCGATCGATGTTGGTGCCCAGGACGAACTCGAGCGTGATGACCGATTGACCCTCGGTGGATGTCGAGGTCATCTTCTTGAGCCCGTCGAGGTTCTTGAGAACCTCTTCCTGCTCCTTGGTGATCTCGTCGACGACTTCTTCCGGGCTTCGTCCGGGCCATGAGGTGGTGACGGAGATCTCGGGTTGGTCGACGTTGGGCGCGAGCTGGATGGGGATCGCGCCGAAGCCGATGAGGCCGAACATGACGACGAGGATGACGCCGACGGCGACGGTGACGGGGCGTGAGATGGCGAAGCGAACGACGTCCATGGGTCAGTTGCTCGTGTCGGAGGCGGCTTGGGTGGACTCTTGCTTCGACTCTTGGGGAGGTCCCCCGCCGCGACCCTCACCACGACCGTTGGGGCCGGCCTGCGGGCCGCCGGGCGGCTGGGGGTTGTCGAGGTCGATGAGCGGCTGGGTGGGGAAGAGGCGTTCGTTGCCCTCGACGACGAGCTGCATGCCGGGGCCGAGCTCGCCTCGGACGACGACGCGGTCGCCGACGGCGTAGAGGCGTTCGAAGCGGATGGGCATCGCCTGGCCGTTGGCGTTGAAGTAGGCGTAGGTGCCGGCGTCGTCGCGGAGGACGGCGTCCTTGTGCACGGTTAGCGCCCGCTCGACCCGGCCGGTCGGGATCAGGCCTTTGACCGACATGCCGGGCTTGAGCAAGCCGTCGTCGTTGGAGAGGCGGACGCGAACGGGGAAGGTGCGGGCGAGCTCGTCGCCGCTGGCGATGACGACGATGTCCGATGAAGTGGCCTGGCGATCCACCGAAGGGACGACGATCTCGACGGACGCCTCGGATGAGGAGATGGGTCCGATGAAGCGTTCGGGGACGTTGAGGATGGCGTCGAGGCGTTCGAGCGAGACGAGCTCGACGACCGGCCCGCCCTCGGGCAACCACTCGCCGACTTCGGAGTTCTTGTCGATCACCTGGCCCGTAAAGGGAGCGGTGATGATGAGATTGTCGAGCTGCTCGCGTGCGGTGGCGAGCGCGGCTTCGGCGGCGGCGAGGTCGGCCTTCGCCTTGGCGCGACGCGCCTGCGCCCCAAGGAGGGCGGCCTGGGCGTTCTCGATTTCGGTGTCGAAGAGCGAGCCGCGGGTTTCCGCTTCGCGCAGGCGTTCGAGGTCGAGCTGGTTGCGCTGGACATCGGCGTCCCACTCGTCGACCGCGGCGGCCATGGCGTCGCGGTCGGCGACGAGGCGATCGATCTCCAGACGCATGAGTGTCGGGTCCAGCCGCGCGATGACCTGACCCTCTTCGAGCGTGTCGCCTACATCGACGTTGAAGACGATCACGCGCCCGGCTTCCTCGGCGGCGACGCGCGAACGCTTCACGGCGCGCAGGTCGCCCGTGACCGTGCGGATGGTCTGCACCGGCTCCATGCGCACGGCGTCGAATCGGACGCGTGCCGGGGGTGGGCCGCCGCCCTGGGGCTGAGCGAGAGTGATCTCGAAACTCACAACGGCACACAGCGAAGCGAGGGCGATGACGAGCCGATTCATGGGGCGGTCTCCGGACGTGCGGCGTCGGTCTTGGGGTCTAGGGCGCCGGAGGTCATGCGTTCGTGGAAGTGTTCGAGATTTGCACCGAGCCTGGCGAAGAGGCGTTCGGCGGCGGCGAGTTCATCGGGCGAGACGTGCTCGAGGAAGTGTTCGCAGAATCGCTCGCCGCGGGCGCAAGCCAACTCGACCACCTGCCGACCCCTCTCCGTCAGCCGGACAAAGACCGCACGCCCGTGACCCTCGCGCGAGAAGCGGTGGACGAGCCCGTCGGCCTCGACGGCGGCGACCATGCGGCTGACGTTCTGCACGCTCAGCAGCGCGTCCTGCGACAGCTCGGTCAGCGTGAGCGGCTCTTCGCTCTCCTGGATGACGCCCAGCAGCAGCCACCGCGAGGCGGTCAGCCCGAGGTCGGCGACGTAGCGCTCGGCGCAGCGCATCATCAGGTTGTGGACGATGAAGACCTCGCGGCAGAACGGGGCGTCGTCCCACTTGGAAAGAGGGCGCGGTGAGTCGTCGGTCGTCTTTGGTACATGTTGACGTGGCACGGGGCGACGCTAGGCCGCGCCGGGCCGGTTAGTCAACGTGTTGAATCACCCGACGATCAAACCTCGAGCCGTCTTTGCGTGTCGGTGCGCGACAGGGACGCCATGGCTCAGGCGGATTCCTTGCGCGACAGCCGGAGGTCGGCGAGGGTCTTGGGGTTCTCGACATCTTCGCGATCGATGACGAACGTGACGTTGTCGCCGCCGAGGTCGGGCAGGTCGTAGAGCAGCTCGAGCATGAGTTCTTCCATGACGGCCCGGAGACCGCGAGCGCCGGTCTTACGGGCCATGGCCTTTTTGGCGATGGCCTCGAGCGCGCCCTCGGTGAACTCGAGCTTGGCGTTCTCGAGCTGGAACATGTACTCGTACTGCTTGATCAGCGCATTGCGCGGCTGGGTGAGGATCATCACCATCGTCTCGAGGTCGAGCGGCATCAGCGGCGTGACGACGGGCAGGCGTCCGACGAGCTCCGGGATCATGCCGTACTCGATCACGTCTTCGGTCGTGACCTGGGCGAGGATCTCGGCGGCTTCGGTCTCCGGGGAGATGGTGCTCGCTTCGGAGGCGAAGCCGATGCGGCGCTTGCCGACGCGGCGACGGATGACCTCTTCGAGGCCGACGAATGCGCCGCCGCAGATGAACAGGATGTTGCTCGTGTCCATCTGGATGTACTGCTGCTCGGGGTGCTTGCGTCCGCCCTGTGGCGGGACGTTAGCGATGGTGCCTTCGAGCATCTTGAGCAGCGACTGTTGGACGCCCTCGCCCGAGACGTCGCGGGTGATCGAGACGTTGTGCGAGGTTTTGCCGATCTTGTCGATTTCGTCGATGTAGATGATGCCGCGCTGAGCGACCTCAAGGTCGTAGTCGGCGGCCTGGAGCAGCTTGAGCAGAAGGTTCTCGACGTCCTCGCCCACGTAGCCCGCCTCGGTGAGGGTCGTGGCGTCGGCGATGGCGAAGGGCACGTTGAGGATGCGCGCCAGCGTGCGGGCGAGCAGCGTCTTGCCCGAGCCGGTCGGCCCGATCAGCAGGACGTTGGACTTATCGAGCTCGACGGGGGCGTCCTCGTTCTCGAGCTGCATCAGGCGTTTGTAGTGGTTGTGCACCGCGACCGAAAGCGTTTTCTTGGCCATGAGCTGGCCGACGATGTACTGGTCGCAGAACTCCTTGACCTGCCTGGGCGTCGGGACCTCGCCCAACGCGGCGCGTCCGCCCGAGACGCGGCGGCGTTCCTGCTTGAAGATGTTCTGGCAGAGGTCGACGCAGTTGCAGCAGATGTAGACGTCCGACGGCCCCTCGACCATCGGGCCGACTTCGCGCGATGTCTTGCCGCAGAAAGAGCAGGTGGTGACTTTCCGGCCGCGGAAACCGCCGCCGCCGGCTCCACCGGTGCCGCCACCGCCTCCACGGCTCGTGCCTCCGGTGTTGCCGGTGGTCGTCCCGTCCCCGTTGCCGTCGTTCTTGTCGTTGGCCATCGAGTCCTCGCCAGCGATTCGGTTCGACAGCGACCCGCGGCGAGCGGGATCGCACTGGCAGAGTCTATCGAGCAGGTCGCGCGATGGCTCCACCGGGGCGGCGAAGGGGGCGGGAAATGCCACGAATCCCCTTTTCGGACGCCACCATCCCTCTTCGGCGATGCGAGCGTTATCGCGTCAGTTCTGCGCGGCATCGTCGCCGTCGGCGGCTGATCCTTCTTCCCCCTCGGACGAGGGGGGCGCGGTCGTGTCCGGGTGTCGGCGTGCCGCGCGAGCCTCGCGGATCGGGTTGCTGCCCGCCGTCGGTCCGATGAGTCCCGCTCGCGCCCGTTCGAACTCGTCCTGGCTGATCTCGCCGGTATCGCGCAGGTGCTCGAGGTGGCGGAGCGTGCCCAGAAGCGACGAGCCGGCGTCGTCGTCTTTGGCGAGCAGACGCCGGCGGGCGATGAGCAGCACGACGCCTCCCGCGACGATGACCAGTACCGCGACGCCCACCCAGATCAACGCGTCGACGAGGGCGGTGTTCGACGCGGACTGAGCAATGGGCGGGATGCCGAGCGCGGTCGGCATCGGTCAGGAGCCGACCTCGACCGCCTCGTCGTCGCTGGCCTGCTCGTTGAACTCCTCGAGCGGGATCTCTTCGATCTGCGCCTGCTCGAGCAGGCGGTCCATCACTTTGTGCTCGCGGATCTGCTGGGCGATGGCGCCGATCTGGTTCTGCTTGACGAGCTGGTCCGCGAGTTCCTGCGGGCGCATCTGCCGCTGGGCGGCGATCGAGGCGATGCGACCCTGCACCTCTTCCTGGGTGACCTCGATCTCGAACTGCTCGGCGGCCTTGCTCAAGATGAAAAAGAGTTTGAGCTCACGCGCAGCATCCTCCTGGGAAGTGTCGCGCAGTTCGGCGATACGGTGCTCGATCTGCATCTGGTCGACGCCGCGGTACATCATGTCGAGACGCTGACGCTGCAGATTGCGTTCGGCCTGCTTCTGCGTCAGCTTCTCGGGGAGCTCGAACTCCACCTTCTCATTCAGCCGTGTCGCGATCTGGCGACGCATCGCTGACTGCTGCTCGACCATCGCCTGCTGGTTGAGGCGCAGCTGCATGCTCTCGCGGAGCTGCTGCTCGTCGCTCATGCCCGACCGCTCGGCGAGGGACTCGATGGACGCGGGCACGATGCGCTCCACGCGCTCGACCTCGAAGGTGATTTCCACGTCCTTGTCGCGGATGCGCGGGTCTTCGTGGCTCTTCGGGCCCTTGGTCTTGACCGTGAACGTCTCTCCGGGCTTGGGCAGGCCGATCTGATCGGCGAAATCCTCGATCATGACGCCCAGGATCGCGCCCTTCTTCTCGTCCTTGGGGACCTGGACAACGGCGCCTTGAAGATCGAGCACGGGCTCGTCCTCCCCCGCGACGTTCATGACGCCGTGCCCGATGCAGAAGTCACCCGGCTGGGCCTCTTCCTGGCTCTCGAGAGCGCCCTCGGCCTGGCGCAGGCGGTCGAGCTGCTTGTCCACGAGGGCTTCGTCCACCTCGATGACGGGCTTCTTGACCTCCAGGCCGGAGAGGTCGGGCAGCTCGAACTCGGGCGCGACTTCGACTTCGACGGTGAAGGAGATCTCCTTGTCAGGATCGAGCTCGAGGTCTTGAAGCTCGTCGGCTCCTTCGGGCTCCCCCATGACCTTGAGGTTGTTCTCCTCGATGGCCTCGGAGTAGGCCGAGGCGACGAGCTGGTTCTTCGCCTCCTCGCGGACGTGCTTGCCGAATCGCTTCTCGACGAGCTGACGGGGGGCCCTGCCCTTGCGGAAGCCCGGCAGTTCGGCCTCGGCCATAAGCGTGTCCAGGGACATCCCGAGTTGCTCGGCGATGCGTTGGGGCGGGATCGTGATCGACACCTTCTTCAGGCAAGGGCCGGCGTCTTCGATCTTCACGGTGTTGGAGGCGGTGTCGGTCTGGCTCATTGGGAGAGATGGGCGCGCGGCTCGGGTCCACGCGGCGGGTGGGAGGACAGCGGCTTGCCGGAGGGGACGGGCACGCCTCCGACCGGGCCTCCGACAGCCCGGCGAGGCGGAATCGGGAGGATACCGCTGCGGTCAGCGGCGGCCAACCACACCCCAGAATCGCCGGACAAGTTCCCGGACCGACGCTGCCATTCTCACGCGTCGTCGCCGGCACGCCCTCACGCGAGCGCGGTGCTGATCGTCGATCGCCCCTGCACTGGGCTCGGCGAGCGGACGATTTCAGCCCTCGGACGCCATGTGCCAATTACGCCTGATCATCATGCTGCTGGCGGGAGCGCTCCTGGCGACAGCGGTCGCGGGCTTGCTGTTCGTTCCGCTGGGCAAGGACAAGCCGCTGGTCAACAGCCTCTTCGGCGGGCAGCAGGCGGAGCCCGACACTGCGCTGAGGCCTGTCTCCGAACGGGCCCGCCCGACCGCCGGCGGCGTTAATGACGGCCCGGACTTGGGCGAACTGCTTCGCCCGCTGTCCACGCCCTACGCGCAACAGAAGCAGTCCGACCCCGCGCCGCCGACCAAAAGCGATCTTCTGCCGCCCGCGGCGCGGCCCTTTGTGGGCCGGTGGGGGCAGACGAGCGATCAAGGGGTTGTACGGCTGGAGGTGGAGCTGGATCTGCGTGGCGATGGGACGTACGACGCGGCTGCGCGGGTCATCGACGCACAGGTATCGGACGGGCCACCGCCTCGTTCATTCGAACTGGGCGGCACCTGGACGCATCGCGGCGGAGCGGTCGTGCTGACGCGCGAACACTCGTCGGACGCATCGCTCTTCCCCGTGGGCGCCACTGAGATGTACTGGTCGAGCACCGGCAACGCCCGCTCGTGGACGTACACCGACGCCGAAGGGCTCGAGCGAACCTTTAAGCGTGTACGCGATCGCCCGCAGGAGACCACGGGGTCGCGACGATAAAGCGGAAGTGCGCGCGCACGCGATACGCTCTCCGGTTCATGCGACACCTCTGGCAGGCTATTGGCTGTGTTCTGGCAACCCTTGTGCTGATGGGGTGCGCGGTTCACGAGGAGGGTTTCGAAGCGCCGCTGGCGATGCCTGAGTCCTTTGTCGGCGATGCCGAGTTCGAAGCCGACGCGCCGATCCCCGACCGATGGTGGAAGGCGTTTCGCGATCCTGCGCTCGATGACCTGCAAGAGCGGGCGCTGGCGAGGAACTTCGACCTGGCGACGTTTCGCGACCGACTGCGCGCAGCCCGCGCGGTGATCGAGCGCGAAGAGTCCTTCCTCTTCCCGACGATCGACTACTCGCTGTTCGGCGAGCAGACGCGGCGCGACGCCAACGACTTCCGAGGCGACGATCGCTTCGGCGCGTCGCTCATCGGGTCGTACGAGGTGGACGTGTGGCGACGCAACGCGAACCTCGTGCGGAGCGCGGAGTTTGACGAAGCGATCGCGCGGGAACAGCTCGCGGCGGCGGCGATCTCCCTGAGCGCCGACGTGGCGCTGACGTGGTACGCCCTCGTAGAACAGAGGGGCCAGCTCGCGGTGCTCGAGCAGCAGATCGAGACGAACGAAGACGTGCTGGAGGTTGTCCGCCTGCGTTTCGCCAACGGAGTGGTGCGCGCATCGGACGTGCTCAGGCAGGAACGCCTGCTCGAATCGACGCGCGAACAGCGAGCGGTGGTGCGGGCGAACATCGAGGTCATCGAGCACGCGCTGCTCGTGCTGATGGGGCGCTCGCCAACGGAGGAGTTCGCGAGCGAGCGGGAAGAGCTGCCCGCGGTGCCGGCGTACCCGTCGATCGGTCTGCCGGTGGACCTCGTAAGCCGTCGTCCGGATGTGCGGTCGGCGTTGTTCGCGATCGCGGCGGCCGACGCGCGAGTCGCGGTCGCCGTCGCCGATCGCTACCCGAGCATCAGCATCGGCGTGGAGGCGGCGACGATCGAAGACGCGTTCGCTGATGTGTTCGACAACTGGTTGGCGCTGCTGCGTGTGGATGTGATCGGTCCGCTCTTCGATGCGGGGCGTCGCGAGGCGGAAGTCGACCGCAGCCGCGCGGTGAAGGCCGAGCGGATCAACGGGTATGCGCAGACCGTGCTGCGGGCCTTCGAGCAGGTGGTGAACGCGATCAGTGTGGAGGCGGGCCGCGAGGAGCAGATCACGCGGATCGAACGTCAGCTCCAGCTCGCCGAGCGCACCAGCGAGCGACTGAACAGGGAATACCTCAACGGGGACATCAGTTACATCGACGTGCTCGACGCCCTGACCACCGAACAGCAGCTCCAGCGCGACCTCCTCGAGGCCCGGCTGGACCGCATCAGCGAGCGGATCAACCTGTATCGAGCACTGGCGGGCGGTTGGGAAGGTATCGTCACGGAGTCCGAGGAGGGGAATCCGGAGCCCACGTACAGCGAAGCTCAGTCCATTGGCGGCTCCCGGAGTATCGAATGAGCGCATCGTCGCAACAGAGCAAGTCCGAAGAGAATTGCTCCGGCGCGGCAGCGGTCATCGAAGCCATCGTGTCGGGCGTGGTCCGCTTCGTGGTGGTCGTCGGGCTCATCGGGGGTGGCGTCTACGCGGCCTACTGGTTCAACACGACCTCCGGCACAGCCAAGAAGACCGAGCAGGCTTCCGACCAGCAAGAGGCCTCGCGCCTCGTCGTCGTCGACGTCGCCGATCGCGGGACGGTGCCCGTTCGCGTGCGAGCGATGGGGACCGTGATGCCCGCGCGCGAAGCGGTGTTGCGTCCGCGCGTCGAGGGCACGATCGTCGAGCAGCACGACGACTTCGTGCCCGGCGGGTTCTTCGAGGCCGGCACGTTCATGGTCCAGATCGAGCGCGCAGACTACGAGCAGACGATCGAGCAACGCGAGAGCGACCTGGAGCGCGCGCAGGCGGCGTTGCAGATCGAGCTGGGCGACCAGGCGGTCGCGCGTGAGGAGCTGGAACTGCTCAAGGTCGACATTCCCGAGCTCAATCGGGACCTGATCCTGCGCATCCCGCAGGTCAATCAGGCCAGGGCGGAAGTCCGATCGGCCGAGGCGGCGCTGAAGCGAGCCCGGCTCAATCTGGATCGCACGCGGATCGTGGCGCCGTTCACGGGTCAGGTTGTGGAGCGTGAGGTGACCGTCGGCAACAACGTCGGCGCCGGAGACGCGCTGGCGACGTTTGTCGGAGCCGAGGAATACTGGATCGAACTCACACTCCCGGTGTCGAGCCTGCGATGGATCGAGGTCGCCGATGACGACACCGAGGGAAGCCCGGCCGACATCCGCTACGTTCGGGCCTGGGGCCCGGACGCGTTGCGCCGCGGCGTAGTCGCGCGTCGCATCGGGCGGCTGGAGCAGGGCAGCCGGCTCGCGCGCGTGATGGTCAGCGTGCCGGACCCGCTGGCACGCAGCGAGGAGCGGGCCGACCAACCCGAGTTGATTCTCGGGGCCTTCGTCAGCGTGGAGATCGAGGGCAAGCCGTTGGATGACGCGGTGGTCATCGACCGAGACCTCGTGCGTGAGGACGACGTGGTGTGGGTGATGGGGCCCGACAACCGGTTGCAGATACGAGCCGTCACCATCGCTTACCGCGGGCCCGACGAGGCGTACGTCACCGACGGCATCGAGGACGGCGACCGCGTGATCCGCACGAACCTCACCGCCCCGGTCGAAGGCATGCTGCTCCGACTGGCTGACCAAACGACGCCGACCGCGCCGGTCGCGCAGGCCGACGCCGAGGACTCCGGCGGTGGCTGAGCAGGCCAAGCAACCAACACGCAGCAACGACCCGATCAGCTGGATGGCGCGGAACATCGTCGCCGCCAATCTGATCATGGCGTTCTTCGTGCTGGGCGGCATCGGCATGGCGTTCTTCATCACGAAGGAGGTCTCCCCGCCGGCGATGCTCAACGTGGTGGACGTCCGCGTGAGCTACCCGGGCGCCAACCCGGAAGAGGTCGAGCGCGGCATCCTGCTGCCCGTCGAAGAGGCGGTGCGAGGGCTGGAGGTCGTCGAGGAAGTCACGGCTACGGCGCGCGAGGGGTCGGGGAGGGTCTCGGTCGAGTTGACCAAGGGCGTCAGCCGCGAACGCGGATTGCAGGTGATCAACCAGGCGGTGGACACGATCACCACCTTCCCGGAAAACGCCGAGCGCCCGGAGGTGCGCCTCCAGACACAGCGGCGGGACGTGCTGGAGCTGCGGCTCTTCGGCGACGTTTCGCATTGGTCGCTGTTCCAGATCGCCGAGCGGGTGCGCGACCAGCTCGTGCGTACGGGCGCGGTGACACAGGTGGAGATCGATCGCAACCCGCAGCGGATCATCCACGTGGAGGTCTCCCGAGACACGCTGCGCGAGCTCGATCTCACGCTCGACGACATCGCCGCCCGCATCCGCCAGGCGAGCGAGGACACACCGGCCGGCCGCCTCGAGACCGACGCGGGCAACGTGGCGCTTCGCCTCAAGGGCGCCAAACAATGGGCGCGCGAGTTCGCCTCCATTCCCGTTGTTCAGACCGATTCGGGCGAGCCTATCCGGCTCAGCGACATCGCCAACGTGCGCGACGGCTTCGAGGAAACGATGTTCTTCTCGGAGTTCAGCGGCGAGCCCGACGTCGAACTCGGCGTCTACCGCGTGGGCAACCAATCGCCGACGGACGTCGCCCGCGCGGTGCAACGCACGATGGAGGAAATGGAGCACCAGCTCCCGCCCGGCGTCAAGTGGAAGATCACGGACAACCGCGCCGAGTCGTACGAGGACCGGCTGAGTCTTCTGCTGGAGAACGGCGCGGTCGGGCTGCTGCTGGTGCTCGTGCTGCTCGGCGTCTTCCTGCAGTACCGCCTGGCCATGTGGGTCACGATCGGGATGCTCACGTCGTTCATCGGGACGCTGCTGTTCCTGCCGCTGCTGGGCGTGAGCATCAACATGATCTCGATGTTCGCGTTCCTGGTCGCGCTGGGGATCGTCGTGGACGACGCGATCGTGGTGGGCGAGAACGTGTACGAGTACCGCGAGCGCGGCATGGGACAGATGCAAGCCGCGGTGCAGGGCATTAAGGACGTCGCGGTGCCGGTGACCTTCGGTGTGATCACAAACTGCGTGGCGTTCGCGCCGCTGCTGTTCGTACCGGGCGAGTTCGGGCTGATCTGGGCGACCGTGCCGCTGGTCGTGATCGCGGTCTTCGCGATCTCGCTGTTCGAGGCGCTGTTCATCCTCCCGGCGCACCTCGGGCATACGTCGAAGAACGACAGCGGGCCGATCGGCGCGTTCCTGCACCGACGCCAGCAGAGCTTTTCGGGTTGGGTGCGCGGACGGATCGAGGCGTGGTTCCGCCCGGTGCTGGAGTTCGCGGTTGGCCATCGGTACATCACGATCGCCTTCTTCGTCTCGGGGCTGATCGCGGTGCTGGGCTACGCCGCCAGCGACCGCATGGGCATGGTCCTCATGCCGTCCGTACCGAGCCAGGAGTTTGCCGCCACCGCGCGCATGCCCTCGGACGTCACCGACGAAGAGGCGCAGCGCGTCGCCGATCGGCTGACGGCCGCGGCTCTGCGCGTGATCGAGAACAACGGCGGCGACGAACTCGCCGAGGGTATCAAGAGTAACGTCTACGGCACGGCGGTCAGTGTCGACGTCATCCTCACACGCAACGACCCGCTCCCGATCGACATCGTCGAGTTCGAGCGCCTCTGGCGCGAGGAAGCCGGCCCCGTGCCCGAGGCGACCAGTCTCTCCTTCGAGATGGAGGGCGGCTTCGGCTTCTGGCGGCCCGACATCGTCGTCGATCTATCCCACCCCGAAATCGATACGCTCGACCTCGCCTCGGCCGACCTGGTCGAAGCGCTCGACGAGTACGAAGCCACCAGCGACGTCAACACCTCCTACGAGCGGGGCAGTGCGCGGCTGGACTTCACGCTCAACGCGCGGGGCGAATCGCTCGGCCTCACGCCCGAGGGGGTCGGTCGCCAGATTCGCGGGGCCTTCCAAGGCCGCGACGCGACGCGGTTCCTGCGCGGGCCGAACGAGGTGCGTGTGCGCGTCAAGCTGCCCGACGAGGAGCAGGACAGCGCGTACTTCGCCGAGAACCTGATGATCCGCACACCGGACGGCGTTGAGGTGCCACTCGCAGACGTCGCCGACGTCTCGCGCAACGAGACGTTCCGCTCGATCGAGCGTCGCCAGGGGCGTCGCATCGTGACGGTCGACATGGACGTCAACCCGAAGAATCAAATCTCGCGCATGCTCACAACGATGCGCACCGAGATCCTGCCCGAGCTCGTCAGCAAGTACCCGGGGCTGACGTGGTCGTTCCAGGGGCAGCAGGTGGAAATGCGGGAGTCGCTGACGGTGCTGTACGGCGGTTTGGCTCTCGCCTTGTTCACGATCTATGCGCTGCTGGCGATGCCCTTCAAGAGCTACATCCAGCCGCTGATCGTGATGTGCGCCGTGCCATTCGGCGCCTTCGGCGCGATCGTCGGGCACATCCTGCTCGGGCAGACGCTCTCGGTACTGAGCCTGATGGGGATCGTCGGCCTCTCGGGGGTGATGGTGAACGACTCGCTGGTGATGGTGGACTACGCCAACCGCCTGCGCCGGCGCGACGGCGTCGAGCCTTTGCAGGCGATCATTATGGCCGGCGTGCGCCGCTTCCGCCCGATCATGCTGACGACGCTCACGACGTTCGGCGGCCTGTCGCCGATCATCTTCGAGACTTCGCGCCAGAGCCAATTCCTGATTCCGATGGCGATCAGCCTCGCGTTCGGGATTCTGTTCGCGACGCCGATCATCATGGTGGTGGTGCCATGCTTCTACATGGTGGTGGAGGACGTGCGCAAGCTGCTGGGCGTGCGCGACCGCGAGGAACCGGGGGAGTTCTGAGGCAACACCGAGTGCTACACTCTTCGCCCGCGCCGGAGTGGCGGAACTGGCAGACGCGGTGGATTCAAAATCCACTTCTGGAAACAGAGTGCGGGTTCGAGTCCCGCCTCCGGCATTTCTTGCGGCCCGTCGCGTCAAGCAAAGCGCCCGACTATGTAGTCGGGCGTGGACAAACGCGGTGCTTGAAAGCGAGTCAGTGTGCTGAGCGTCGGCGGCGCAGGAGCGTTATGCCACCGAGGAACGCAAGCGATGCGGTGCCGGGGCTCGGGATGTAGTCGATCACCAACCGCGGTGCCGCTTGGTCGGAGTTTTCCAGGCTGGCGATCGAGAAGGTCACGAAGTTGACGGTTTCGGAGCGGATGCCGAAGGTGCCGCTGACGTCACCGTTGGCGATCGACTCGATGAGCATGGTGTCGTCGAGTTCGATGGTCAGCGTCGTGCCGACGGGGATCGTACTTCCCGTGGGGTAGACCTCGGCAGCGACGAGCGTTCCGAGGGTGAAGTCGCCATGGTCGTTCTGGGTGATCGTGCCGTCGCCCGCGAAGCTGAGGAAGTTCACCTCGGCCGTCGCGCCGGTGTTGCTGATCAGCGAAGCGGTGGTCAGAAGAAGGCGAGCGCGAGTGACTTCGATGCCCGCGGGGAGCGACGCGAGGTCGAACTCGTACACGCCGTGCCGGACGTTGTTGCCGCCCGAACGGGATGTCGAGACGCGGACATCCGTCCCGTCAACGGTGTAGCCGATCGCTCCCTGAAAGACGACGTCGCCGTCGGCAGCGGGGCTGAGGGTCGCGGTTTCCATCACGCCCGCGACGGCGGGCCCGGCCATCGCCGCACCGGCCACGCAGGCCAGTCGGCGGATCATCAGACTGCTCATTGGTTCTCTCCTCTGTCCCTGTGCTTGTTGGGACAGCAGGGAGTATCACCGGTTTCGACGCCCGCGCCAAGGGGTAGCGACCCGCTATTTTGGGGGTATATGGCTGACGGACAGGCTTTGTGGACGTGACTTGCGTGCGAGCGATCACTCCACGAAGTGCAGCTCGAGATACCGCGCGATGTAGTCCACGATGCTCTGGGCCTCGGGGATCTGCGGGTTGCTGGTGGCGCCCATCGGCTCGAAGCGCATGCCCTTGAAGCGGACGCAGGCGTCACGCGTGCTCAGGCCGTGCTGGAGGGCGAGGGAAAACGCACGGCAGAAGGCCTGGCACATGCCGCTGATCGTCGAGCCCTCCTTGGACATCTTGAGGAAGAGCTCGCCCGGCGAACCGTCCTCGTGGAGGCCGATGGTCAGGTATCCCTCGTGGTTCCCGATGGTGAACTTGTGCGTCAGCGAACGACGCGTCTCGGGCAGGCTCTGACGGCTCGACATCACAGGCGTCACGGTCATTCCGCTTGGTCCTTTCCCTGACCCGGAGGCTCCTCCCAGCGGCCGCGACCCCTCCTTGGGCACGCTCGCCGACAACGGGACGACCATCCTATCGGACACCCGAGGACCATGCCCACAATATCTGGCGTCTTCCCCAAATCACGCACAACCCTGGCGGACCCCACCGCGCGTATGCCGCACTCCCTTGAGGGGTGGCCCGGATCAGGCGTCGGCGGCGTGCCGGAGCTTGGCGACAACCCGGGCGTTGAGCCCTTCGATCTCGACGGGGCTCATGCTGAGCACCGCTCCGACCTCGGCGGCCGACATCTCCTCGGCGTAGCGGAGGACGACGTACAGGCGCTCCATCTCGTCGAGCGTGCGGAGCACCGCCCCGCGGAGGCGTTTGAGCACCGTCGCCTCGATGCCGGTGGCGGCGGCGTGGCTGATCGTCGCGGTTGCCTCTCCCATGGCCGATCCTCCGTGACAGTCGTGGTCACCAGGTAAGGGGACGCCCCGATTGGGTCGGAGTTCGGGCAGACAACGTCCGAGGCTTCAAAGATTCGTCATCAACCTTCGCTTAGGCTGCTGCTCGACCCGCACCAAGGAGAACGCCCCATGGCCCAGACCCCTTCGACGATGGCCGACCTCGATACGCCGGCCCCCCACTTCAACCTGCCCGAGCCGGCGACGGGCGAAACGGTCGCGATGGCGGACTTCGCCGGCGCTCCGGCGCTGGTGGTGATGTTCATCTGCAACCACTGCCCGTTCGTGAAGCACATCCGCGAGGAGCTCGTGCGCTTTGGCAAGGATGCGCAGGACCTGGGCGCTGCGGTCGTCGCGATCTCGAGCAACGACGCCGAGAAGTACCCTGACGACAACGCCGTGGCGATCGCCAAGGAAGTCGAAGAGGTGGGTTACACCTTCCCGTATCTCTTTGACGAGACTCAGGAAATCGCCAAGGCGTACCGCGCCGCGTGTACCCCCGACTTTTTTGTCTACGACGCGCAGCGGCTGCTCAAGTACCGCGGGCAGTTCGACGCGGCTCGCCCCGGCAACGACGAACCGATCACCGGCGCCGACCTGCGCACAGCGCTGGAGCACGTGCTCAAAGGTCAGCCCGTCCCCGAACCCCACACGCCCAGCATCGGCTGCAACATCAAGTGGATCCCCGGCAACGAGCCCGACTACGCCTGACCCACAGGTGAAAGTGCCGCGAGCGTCCCGCCCGTGCCCAACGCAGCACTTCGTCTCTCCGTCTCTCTCTTCTACACCCCGTCCACCGCCTGAATCACGCTCAGCTCCCACGGCTCGAACGAGCGCAGGTCCACCTCGCACCGTTCCTGGAGCGAGCCGCCGGGCCCGACGACGCTGACGCGGGGGCGGTCGATCTGGCGGGGGTGCGTGGCGAGGACGCGGGCGACTTCGCCCGATGACAGGCGGACGTAGCTGCCCACCGGGAAGAGGCCGGTAGCTTTCGTCAGCGCGCGCACGGCTGGCCGCCAATACATGCGCTCGGAGCCGAGCATGACGAGGTCTTCGAGCGCGTCGTACGGGCGTTTGCGCGGGCGGTACGCCCGCGGCTCGGTCGCGGCGGCGAAGGCGTCGGCGACCGCGACCACCTTCGCGACGTCGCAGATCGCCCGGCTGCGCAGGCCCTGCGGATAGCCCGCCCCGTTCTCGCGTTCGTGATGCTGATACGCCGCCAGCTTCACGATCTCGGGCAGGCCGCTGACGATGTCGAGCAGCGCGACGCTCGCGGTGGGGTGGCGGAAGACGCGGTTGACTTCCATTTCGTCGAGCGGTCGGTCGGCGCCGCGGACTTCGCGCGGGACGAGGGCCATGCCGACGTCGCTGAGGAGCCCGGCGAGGCCGGCGATGCGGATGTCCTCGCGCGACCAACCAAGATGCGCCGCGATCGCGACGCTCAGCACCGCGGTCGTGTAGCAGTGATCGGGCAGATAGTCGGCGCGGCGGGGCGTGAGCAGGGCGAGTTGCGTGAAACGGTCGGGGTGGCGCTCCAACCGCGAGACGAGCTCCTCCACCATTTCGCTCAGCGGCCGGAGCTCCACCCTGACCCCCGCGACGATGCGCGCAAAGACGGGCCTGAAGGCGTCGACGCGTTCGGCGCGGAGTTCGGCGAGCGTGCGCTCGTCGGGCCAGCCGGGCACGCCGCCGAGCTCCAGATGCATCGGGAAGGCGCTGGCCTCGACGCGGTGTTCGAGCCGCTCCCACTTGTGCGAACGTTCGGCGATGAGCTGTTCGGCCATGCGCAAGCGTTTGGCGCGATCGCGGC
>CAYTSW010000015.1:17125-32149 GCA_964440605.1 uncultured Phycisphaeraceae bacterium
CGCAAGCGTTTGGCGCGATCGCGGCGTGTTTCCCTGGGATCGAGGCCGGCAAAGGCGCCGAGGTCGTAGGCATCGACGTGGTGTTCTTCGGCGCGGTCGCCCTCTTCGAGGGCGATGACGCCGCCTCGCGTGACGAGCGCGCGCTGGGCGACCTCGCCTGCGCGGACGGGGTCCTCATCCTCGACGACACCGGCGTGATAGAGCTCGTCGACGCTGCGGGCGTAGTACAGGCGCTGTTTGCGCAGGCCGAGGAGCGTTTCGTAGAGTTCAGCGCTGAGGGTGACGCCGGCGCTGAGGAGCTTGGCGCCGTGACGCGAGAAGACGTCGCACTCCAGCACGTCACCCGGACGCAACGCGTACACGTCGACCGCCTCGATCTGACCCGGCGCGGGGTGACTCATCCACCACCTTCTCGGCCCCTCCGCGCCGCGCCTTCACGGACCTTGCCGCCGGTCGCGCCACGCTTAGGGATCGCAACGGCGAGGCGTCCTATAACCGCCGTGCTCCGCCCGCTCGCGGTACACTCCCAGGCCGATATCAGTTGACACAGATGCACCAGCTCACCATCCAGCATGTTTTCTCCGCGGCCCACGCCATCACCATCCGCGGCGAGCGCGAGCCGATCCACGGACACGACTGGCACACCACCGTCGTCATCTGTGCCGAGACGCTTGACGAGGACGGGCTGGTGTGCGACTTCCACGCGGTCGAGGAGATCCTCCGCGGTGTCTGCGGGCCCTTTCACAACCGCTCGCTCAACGACACGCCGCCCTTCGACACGCTCAATCCGACGGCGGAGCACGTCGCTCGCTACGTCGCCGAGGAGCTGGCGGCCCGGCTGGACGAGGCGTTGCCGGTGGTCCGAGCCCCGCTCGTGCGCGTCGAGCGGGTGTCGGTGACCGAAGCGCCGGGCTGTGCCGCGACCTTCATCCGCGACGCCTGATCGCCCGAGCGGCGCTCTACGATCACGGCATGACCGCAACGCACCCCACCGATACGCCGACGCGCGAGCATCCGCTCATGCTGTCCGTGAGCGGATGCCGTGGCATCATGGGCCGTTCGCTCACGCCGGAGGTCCTTGCGTGCTTCGCGGGCGCTTTCGCGGACGATGTGCGGCGTGTGACGGGCACAAAGACGCCTCACCTGCTCGTCGCGCGCGACGGGCGGGCGGGCGGTCACGCGGTGCTGGACCTCGTCGCTGCGGCTCTGAACGCTTCGGGCTGTGATGTCACGTCCATCGGTGTGGCGACCACGCCGACCGCGGGCTACGCCGTTCGGCATCTCGGACTCTCGGGTGCCATCGTCGCGACCGCGTCGCACAACCCGGCGGAATGGAACGGCCTGAAGCCGATCACGGAAGACGGGGCCGCGCCCTCATCCGAACGCGCGCAGCGGATCATTGAACGCTTCCACGAACGCGCGGCTATGCCCGCCGACGGCTGGCAGACATGGGACCACATCGGGGAGCGGCACACGCGGGAGGATGCGCCGCAGGCGCACGTCGACGCCGTGATGATGCATCTCTCGCGGTTGACGGACGTTGAGCCGATCCGCAGGCGCGGCTTCACGCTCGCGATCGACAGCGTCAACTGCTCGGGCACCCCCGTTGCGCGGTTGTTCGCGCGGGAGCTGGGCTGCGCTGCGCACTTTATCGGCGGGGATGCGACGGGCCGCTTCGATCATGCGCCCGAGCCGACGGCCGATCATCTCCACGAGTTGCAGCGGCTGACCAAGAGCACAAAGGCGGACGTCGGCTTCGCGCAGGACCCCGACGCGGATCGGCTGGCGATCATCGACGAGAAGGGCGTCTACATCGGCGAGGAGTACACGCTGGCCCTGTGCGCCATGAGCGTGCTCGAGCTGGTGCGATCCAGTGCGCCGCTGATGACCAAGGAAGCGGTGCTCGCGGCGAACCTCTCGACCAGCCGCATGATCGACGACGTTGCCCATCGCTACGGCGCGAGCGTGCTGCGCACGCCGGTGGGCGAGGCGAACGTCAACGCGGCGATGGCCCGGCACGGCGCGCTGTTCGGCGGCGAGGGCAACGGCGGGGTCATCTGGCCCGCGGTCGTCTCCATCCGCGACTCCGTCGGCGCCATGGCGCTCGTCCTCGCGCTGATGACACACACAGGCAAGACGATCGGCGAGCTCGTCACCGACCTGCCGGCGTACGCCATCGAAAAGCGCAAAGCGCCGGCCGATGCGGAGATGGTCCAGCGCGCGTCCAACGCCCTGCGCGAGGCGTGGCCCGATGCGAAGGTCGACGAGCAGGATGGCGTCCGGCTGGACTTCCGCACCGGCGACGGCGGCGGCGCTTGGTTGCACGTCCGCCCGAGCAACACCGAGCCGATCATCCGCCTCATCGCCGAGGCGCCGACCGCTCACGAGGCGAGGGCGATACTCGATCGGGCCACGGCAGCGATGGGCAAGCCGTGACGCGCCGGGCCGTTCGAGCCAACGGAGTAAGCTGACGTCGCGATGAAGCCGGCCCGATCTATCGAGAGCGAATCTCAGCCCCTCCTCGCGGGCATCGAGGAGGGTGAGCAGGTCACGGCGTCGGTCGAGATCGAGACGGTGGGTGCCGAACTCGCCGCCGACGGCGCGGACGACGGGGAAGCGCGGGCCGTCGAGCCGCCGGACAATCGATACGTTCCGGTGCGGCTCGCCGAGTTGATCGACGCGATGGAGCGCGAGCGTGATCGGTTCTGCGGCCACGCGGGGGCGATCGGCGACGTCGCCGAAGCCATCGAACGCGTCATCGACCAGGAGGTGCGCACGCTCGAGAAATCGCTGCGCACCGACTATGGGCCGGTGAACCCTGACGCCGACACCGTCGGCCTGCCCGAAGAATCGCCCGAACTACGGGCGCAGCGCATCGACCGCCTGCTCGACCGGCTCGGCTACGTCCTGGGCAAGGCGAACTACGAGCGTCTTGGCGAGGTTCACATCGAGCACGCGATCAAGACCGCCAACACGCAGGGCCTACGCGTGCGGCTGCGCGCCGATCGCGTGGCGCACCTGTTGCTGTGGGTGCGCGGGCGCGGGACGAAGCGCGTGCGTCGGCGCTCGGTGAAGGCGCCGATGAAGGGCAAGCAGCAGGACCTGGAGGTCTTCCGGCGGATGGCCGTGATCGCGGTGCTCAAGGAGACACCCGATCAGCAGCAGACCAAGGAAGACCAGGCGAAGGGCCGGAAGTCGGCCGAGGACGAGGATGCTCAAACCGTCGGCAGCCGGATGGTGCTCAAGCTGTTTCGCGACATCCCGCTCGTCGACCTCGAGGCGTTGTTGCCGCACGCCGAGGTGACGATGAGCGTGTGGGACAAGCTGATGGTTTATGGCAGCGGCGCCGGCGCGTTGGGCGGGCTGGCGTCGAAGGTGGTCGCGGGCGGCGCGGCGTTCGGCATCCAACTCCTCTGGCCCATCGTCATGGCGCTCGGCGGCATGTCGCTCAAAAGTTTCTTTGGCTACCGCAACGCCAAGACCAAGCGCACCGGCCAGCGCACGCGCCATCTCTACTACCAGAACCTTGCGAACAACGCCGGCGTCCTCGGCTCGCTGCTCGCGCACGTCGCGGAAGAGGAGGCCAAGGAAGCCGTGCTCGCCTATGGCGCCTGCGCCCGCGCCGAACGCGCCGGCGTCACCTTCAACGATCAGCACGAACTCGACCGCTGGGTCGAGGCATGGATCCGTCAGACCTTCAACGCCACGATGAACTACGACTGCCCCGACGCGCTGGAAACGCTCGATCGCCTGGGCCTGTGGTCCGACCGCCGCCGCTGGCGTGTGCTGAGCTGCTCCGACGCCGTCGCCCGGCTCGAGGACCATTGGCGCGAGCGGCGGACGGAGCGGTATCACGTGGGGGCTGGCACGAAAGCACGAAGACACGAAGGGTGAGTGACTTTTATGCCTTTGGTGGGACGGGCTTCCAGCCCGTCTTCCGCCGCAAGGCGGACGCTCTTCCTACTCCTCGGCCGATTCACCCCCGCCGGTGTCATCACCCTGCTCCAGGCTCGTCTGCTGCTCGGTCTGTCGCTCAGCGCCCGCATCGGTCACGAAGAACATCACCGCCCCCGCCGCCAGCCAGACGAAGGACGCGATGGCGAGCACGCGCAGCGTGCGCTCGACCCACCCCGAACTTCCGCCGTGATCATGGCCGCTGCCGTTGCTGTCGTCTTCCTTCTTGCCCGGGTGGCGCATGAACCAGAAGAAGACCGCCGAGAGCGCGAGGAAGCCGATGTTGAGCCAGAACGTGTAGTTGATCGTGAAGCGTTCGCCCGGTGCGGTGCGCTTGGCTTTGGCCTGGGTCTCGTCGGGCATCATGCCGGTGAGCTCGAAGCCGTAGTGGAGGATGAGCGCTGTCGCGACGAGGCAAGCGAGGAAGACCGCGACGATGTAGAGGGCCATCTTGAGGCCGAAGTAGTTGGCCGCGATGCGCAGCACGGGGAAGACGACGAGGTCGGAGAAGATGAAGGCCATGATGCCGGCGAAGGAGACGCCGGAGCTGAAGAGAATCGCGGCCAGCGGGATGTTGCCCATCGACCCGATGAACGTGAAGAACGCGGCGATCGGCCCGATGAAGGTGTGCAGCACGATCTGCCACCACGCAGGGTCGCTCTCGCCGCCCGTGCCGATGAAGATGGTCTGGAAGAAGCTCGCCGGCACGAAGGCCGCGATGACGCCGGCGATGGTGAAGCCGAAGGTGACGTCCTTCCACACCATCAGCCATTCCATGAAGTACTGCTTGCCGACGCGGTGCCAGCCCTCGCGCGAGCGGGCGAGTTGCTTCGGGTCGGGCGGCTCCTTGTCGTCCTCCTCGCCCCCCACTTCCTGCGCGCGCTCGCGGGCCTTCTCGGCCAAACCCCTGGGCAGCGTCAGCCGGAGGATGAGCCACATCAACCCGATGAGGAGCAGCCCGCCCACGTACTCGCCGACGACGAAGTGCCACGACAGGAAGATGTAGATGAGGATGCCCAGCTCGATGACGAGGTTGGTCGACGCGAGCAGGAAGGCCAGCGCCGGCGCGAAGCCGGCACCCTTCTGCACCAGCGCCCGCGTGGACGACAGGGCGGCGAAGGAGCACGAACTCGAGATGAACCCGAAGAAGGCCCCGAGCGCGACGCCGCGAGCTTCGCTCGCCTTGCCCTTGCCCCCGATCGTGCGCTGCATCCGCTCGTGGGTGACGAAGACCTGGATGGCCGAGCTGATGACGTACCCCAGGCAGAAAGCCCAGAGGGCGGTCCAGAAGAAACCCAGCGTCGTCATCGCGGCGACGCCCCAGTCGCTGAAGAACGAAGCCATGCGGGGGAACCTCCTTGTTGGAGGCTACGGCTGGGGGTGTTGACGACGGGGTAAAGGCTGTTTCAGGTTCAGAAGGATGACCGGTGCCACTGACCCGGCTTTGCGGGGCAGTGCGTGGGGCGTCCGGGCGGTCGGACCGCGGACGCAAATGGCGAGAATTCCCATATCACGAAGGGCCTGAAAGACACACTGACCTCGCAAAGCCGAGGTCAGTGGCACCCTCGGATGACGCCTCGCCCCTCAAAGAACAACGCCGACCCTCGCGGATCGGCGTCGTGCGTCGTCGGGTATTCAGTGGGCGTAACTGGACTCGAACCAGTGACCTCTGCGGTGTGAACACAGCGCTCTAGCCAGCTGAGCTATACGCCCGACATGTCGAGACCATCTTGCAGTGGCGATGGGTGGATTCGAACCACCGACCTAAGGTTTATGAATCCTTCGCTCTAACCAACTGAGCTACATCGCCTCGTACGCCCCGCCGATCGTGGCACCACTGCTTGTGGAGCCGCAGCCGCCGGAACACCGGCGGGGACGCCTTCAGGGTCGGCCGGTCGGGCCAAGAGTATACCCGCGCCCGGGGCCGAGTGAAGCGCCCGGCGGGCCTCAGTGCGTCGCCCGCTGGTGCGGCTCGGGGCCAGGCGTGGAGGCCGGGCCGTCGGCGTCGTGATCTGGGTCGGGCAGGCCCGAGAGGCTGGGCAGGTCGGCGTCGGGGTACTTGCGGCGGATCGCCGTCTCGATCAGGCCCATGAACATCGGCTGCGGGCGGAGCGGGCGGCCTGTAAGTTCGGGGTGGAACTGCGCCGCGAGGAAGTACGGGTGAAGCACGCGCTTTGCGTCCGGCTCCGTCGCCTCTTCCGGGGCGCACCGCGGTAGCTCGAGCAACTGCGTGATGGGGTAGTGCGGGTGTCGTCCGGAGAAGACCAGCCCCGCCGCCTCCAGCCGCTCGACGTAGCCGGGGTCGACCTCATAGCGGTGGCGGAAGCGTTGGCGAACGGAATCCTTCTTCCCGAACAGCCGCCACGCCGCGGAGCCGGGCTCGAGGAGGACGTCCTGCCCGCCGAGGCGCATGGAGCCGCCGAGCTGCTCGATGGACTTCTGCTCGGGGAGCATGCTGATGACGGGGTCGGGCGTCTCCTGGTCGAACTCGGTGGAGTTGGCCTCGACGAGGCCCATGACCGAGCGTGCGAACTCGATGACGGCGACCTGGAAGCCCAGGCAGATGCCGAGGTAAGGCAGGCCCGAGACTCGGCAGTGGCGCACGCAGGCGATCTTGCCCTCGACGCCGCGCGAGCCAAACCCGCCCGGGACGATGGCGGCGTCGAGGTCGGCGAGCTTGGCGGCGACGTTGGCGCCGGTGATCTCGTCGGTGTTGATCCAGCGGAGTTCGATCTCGCAGCCGTAGAGCGTCGCGCAGTGCTCGGTGGCCTTCTCGATGGAGGCGTAGGCGTCTCGCACGGAGGCGTACTTGCCGAGCACGCCGATCCGGACGTGACGGCTCTTGGGCGCTTGGAGCTTGCGGACGTGCGCGATCCAGCGTTCGCGCGAGCGGTCTTCGTGGGCGAGGTCGACGCGGTCGTGCAGGTTGAGGATGGAGAGGATTTCGCGGTCGAGGCCCTCCTGGCGCATTGCCTCGGGGATTTCGTACACGCTCTTGCGGTCGTGCATCGAGAAGACGCGCCGCATCGGCACGTTCGTGAACATCGCGATCTTCTGCGCGACCGTCGGCTGGATGCGGTTCGACGCGCGGCAGGCGACGATGTGCGGTTGGATGCCCACCTCCATCACGCGCTTGACCCCGAGCTGCGCCGCCTTGCTCTTCTGCTCGCCCAACGCCTTGGGCTCGACGACATATGTGAGGGCGACGAAGCAGACCGAGTCGGGCCCTTCTTCGAAGGCGAGCTGGCGCAGGGCTTCGATATAGAAGCCGTTCTCGTAGTCGCCCACCGTGCCGCCGACCTCGATGAAGAGGACATCGGCGGGGCTGTTGCCGTCGCCGAACATGGCGAGCTCGCGGATGCGCCGCTTCACCTCGCCGGTGACGTGGGGGATCATCTGGACGTCGCGCCCGAGGAAGTCGCCGTGGCGTTCGCGGTCGAGGATGTCCTTGTAGATCATCCCGGCGGTGAGGAAGTTTCGGCGCGAGAGGTTCTGGTCGAGCATGCGCTCGTAGGTGCCCAAGTCCATGTCGCACTCGGTCCCGTCGTCGAGGACGAAGACCTCGCCGTGGCGGAAGGGGTTGAGCGTGCCCGAGTCGATGTTGAGGTAGCCCTCCATTTTGATGGGGGCGACGGTCATGCCCTTGTCCTTGATGAGCTTGGCCATCGAGGAGGCGAAGATGCCCTTGCCGAGCCCGGACATGACGGTGCCGAGGACGACGACATACTTGTGGAAGCCCTTGCGGTAGCCGTCGGGGATGGGCGAGTAGAACTCGGTGTCCGTCGTCTGGTGGGATGTCGGCGCGAGGAGATCGCCCCCGGCGAGCGCATCACGCTCGTCTGCGGGCCCGTGCTCGTAACGCGATTGGGGCATGTCCTATCGTACCAAGTTCGCACGCCTCGCGCTCAATCCGAGGGCAAACCCAGGAGCACGTCATGGCCAGAGCCTCTCTCCGCGTTTCTCATCGCCTTATCGCTCTCGCCGCCTTCGCGGTAGCGGGCCTCTCTCCCGCCTCGCTGGCGTGGGAACACGAGGCCGAGAGCTGCGCCGCCTGTAAGGCCGCGCGGGCCCGCCTCTTGATGGCCGGCAGCCGCGGCTTCGACCCCGCGACCGGTGCCGATCTGCGCAACTTCGCGCCCGATCGCGTCGTGGACTTCCAGAGTCTCCGGCTGGGCATCACGATCCCCGACATGGAGGAGCGGCGCCTGCGCGGGCGGGCCAGCTACGTCTTCGCGCCCGTCGCCGAGCCGGTGGAGACGCTGACCCTTGACGCGCGGCAGATGGCGATCGGCCAGATCAGCGGCAGTCCGACGTTGGCCGAGATAGCCGACGCGCCGCGCGTGGTGGGCCATAGTTACGACGGCGAGCACCTGACCGTCCGCTTCGACCCGCCCATCCCCGCCGACCTGACGTACACGCTCACCATCGACTACCTCGTCGACGACCCCGTCGACGGGCTCTTCTGGCTCACTTCCGATGACGGCGGGCCGGGCCCGGAGCCGCAGATCCACACGCAGGGCCAGCCCGAGACCAACAGCTACTGGTTTCCGACCCACGACTTCCCCAACGAGCGGCTAACGACCGAGCTCATAGTCACCGTGCCCGAGGGCTACATGGTCTCGGCCAACGGCGAGCTCATCGAACGCACGGACGGCCCGATGCGAGTCGCGGGCGGGCTGCACGGCGGGGCCAGCTTCCCCCACTCGACGGGCGACCTGCCCGCGAACATCGAGACGTGGCGCTACGCGCTGAACGGCGATCATCCGGCGTACCTCGTGACGCTGATCGTCGGCAAGTTCGCCGTCGTCGACGTCGCACCCGAAAGCGCGGCGGTGCGCATGCCGGTGTACGTGCCCGCGGGCATGGAGGAAGCCGCCAAGGCCACGTACGCGCGCACCCACGCGATGCTGGAAGTCTTCGAGGACCGCTTCGACGAGCCGTACCCCTGGGGCGAGCGGTACGCGCAGTTGCTGGTGTGGAACTTCGGCGCCGGCGGCATGGAGAACACCGGCGCGACCACGATGTTCGCCACCGCCGCCTACGACGCGATTGCGCTGGCCGAGGGCGACCTGGACGGGCTGATCGCTCACGAGTTCGCCCACCAGTGGTTCGGCGATCTGATCACCTGCGAGAGCTGGGCGCACATCTGGCTCAACGAAGGGTGGGCCACGTATTCCGAAGCCCTGTGGTTCGAGGCTCGTGACGGCTACCACGCGGGCTATCTGCACGACCTCTACCCCGCCATGCGTTCGCTCGCGCAGCGTGACCAGCTCGACCCGGACTCCACGGGGCCCGCGCGCCCCGGCATGGTGTCGCGCGTCTATCGGCACCCCTGGGAGGTCTTCCGCCGCGTGTCGAACCCCTATCCGAAGGGGGCCGCGACGCTGCACATGCTCCGCGTCCAACTGGGCGACGAACTCTTCTTCCGTGCAGTGCGCGAATACGTCGACCGTTTCCGCAATGACACCGTCGAGACGCACGACTTCCGCGAGGTGCTCGAGGACGTCAGCGGCCGCTCGCTCGACCGGTTCTTCGATCAGTGGACGCGCCGCCCGGGCACGCCGAACCTGCACGTCGCGGCCAGGTGGGACGAGACGTCACGCACGCTGTTGATCACCGTCGAGCAGAAGCAGCGGATCGACGCCGAGCACCCGGCCTTCGTCTTCGACCTCCCGCTGGAGATCGACGGCGAGCGGCACGTGGTCCCCATGAGCGAGCGCCGCCACGAGTTGAGGCTGCGTTACGACGAGCGCCCTAAGAGCGTCATCGTCGATCCGTACCTCGAGGTGCTGATGCACTACACGCTCGACGTGTGGGACAACTCGCTGTACGTGCAGACCGAGCACGATAGCTATGGCGCGCAACGGGAGGCGGTCCGTCTGATGGGCGATGGATCACCGACAGACGCCAAGGTCTTGGCGCTCGGGAGCATCATGGTCATCGATGACTACCACCACGCGGTGCGCGAGGAGGCCGCGCGCTCGCTTGGCAGACTCGGGGCGACTCGGGACATCCTGACCAATCCAACGGCCGGGGCCACTCAAGGCCGGCGCGTGCTGATGGATGGCATCGCGGACCCGCGGGTGCGAGCCGCGGCGATCGAAGCCGCCGGCGAGGCGGGCGTGGCGAGCGATCTCGCCCGCGATGTCCTGTTGCTGCACGCGAGCGAGGAGGAGCGGTCGTACGACAGCCGCTCTGCCGCGCTGCTGGCACTGGCCAAGCTCTTCCCCGAAGAAGAGAGCACGCTGGAGGCAATCACCGCGGCGCTCGACTCGCAGAGCCAGAACGAAGAGGTGCTGCGGGCGGCGCTCGAAGCGCTGGAACGCGTGGACCGGGCCGAGGGGCTGGCGTTGGCGGGCGCGCACGTCGGCCCGAAGCACCTTTCGCGCACCCGCGCCCGGGCGCTGCAGACCATCGGCGGGCTGGCGCATCACGATGTGGATGAAGCGCTGCGCGTGCTCGAGGTGCAGATGCGCGGGCGTGTCGGTCGCGTCGTGCGGGCAGCCGTCGACGCGACAAGCACGATCGAGGATCAGCGGGCGGTCGCCGCGATCGACCGCTTCATCACGCGCACGCGCCACAGCGACTGGAAGCAGCTCGCGCAGGACGAGCGGGACGACCTCGCCGCCCGCCTGCGCACCGGCTCCGGCACCGACCTGGGGCCGGAGCTCGAACGCATGCGCCGCGAGATCGAGGAGCTCCGGCGCGAGGTTGAGTCGGGCGACGAGGGTGTCGCCGGGTGAAACGATGCTGAGGGTGCCGCTGACCTCGGCTTTGCGAGGTCAGTGATGCTCCGCCGCCTTGGCGACCAGGTCGCGTGGGATGAACCACGTCAGGGCCGAGGCGACCACGAGCAGGGCGGCGAAGCCGACGAAGCCCAGCACGATGGCGTTTTCGGAGAGCAGGTGGGCCTTGTCGATCGGCGTGAAGCCGAAGAAGACCGGCGCGAGCAGGGCGTGCAACGAGGAAACGCCCCAGCCCACGCCCATCATCAGGCTCGTGACCAGCGACGTGTGGCCCGGCTGGAGCCGTTGAGCCAGACTCGTCGCGATGGGAAAGGTCGCGAAGAAGCCGATCGCCGAGCACGCCGCGGCTGCGCACATCGGGAGCATCAGCCACAGCGACAACGCCCGCTCGTCGATGACCGCGTCGCCCAGGAAGCCGATCGACGCCATCGCGACCGCGCCGATGAGCGAGAGGTACGCCAGCGGCCCGCGCTCCGTGCCCGGCTTCACGGCTCGCCCGATCAGCAACACCGAAACGCCCATGCCGATCGTCATCGACGAGGCGAGGTAGCCGGCGTAAACCGAAGCCGCGTCTTCGAGCGTTTCGGCCGAGCCCATGACAACCGCGGGGCCGAGCTCGGCGGCGCGACGCGTCATGTGCCCGAGGCACCAGGTGTTGAACATGACGAACATGCCCACGTTGGCGTTGAAGCGCAGGCAGTTCTGAGCCGTGAGCACGCCGATGGCCCGCCAGCGCCGGGCCGACTCGTGCCGCCCGAGGGTGTCGGCGATCTCGGCGTGGTTGTGATGCCGGTGCGGGAGCTTGCGCGTGATCATGTGCAGCACCACCGCCATGATGACCGCGGGGATCGCGAGCCAGACCAGGTGCTCCATCCCGAACGCCTTGTTGATGCGCGGGGCGATGACGGGGCCGAGGGTCTGACCGATCATGCCGCAGGCGATGAAGATGCCGATCGCCTGTGCACGCCTGTTTCGGAAGAGTTTCGAGCCCGTCTGAGCCGCGGTCGCGGTGACGACGGGGTGGTACATGCCCGTCCCGATAACGCCGACGATCTGGAGCGCGATGAGCTGCCAGAAGTTCTCCGCGAAGCCAATGGAGGCGATGCACACCCCGCCCATCGCCAGCCCGAGCGGGCCGGGCAGGCGCGAGTCGAGCTTGTCCGACAGCCAGGCCAGCACCGGCTGGCAGAGACCGCTGAAGATGGGCGTCGCCATGTAGACGAACGTCTCCTGGCCGGCGGTCAGGTCCAGGTCACGCCGCAGGGGGAGCATGAGGGTGACGAAGAAGATCGGGAAGATGTCGATCAGCGCGTGCGAAGCGTTGAGGGTCCAATACCGCAGCGCCGGCTTCGACGCCGAGGCGGCCGAGCCTACATGCACTTCACCAGCAGCGACGGGAGCCTGAGTCATGGGCGGCCAAGCGTAGGCGGAGCGGCCGCGCCTTGTGCCACAGGTTGCTTGCAACCCGTGTCTTCACCTATGTCCCTCGGGTGCCGAAGCGTGGGAGCGCGGGTTGCCGCTGCGCGGACAACCCGTGCCACGTCAGCCGTCAGTCGCCCTTGGTCGAAGCGCCGATCATCATGCACGCGATGACGATGCCCAGGACCGAACCTCCGGCGGCGGGCCAGGGCCAACCCATCTCGGCGATGACAGCCGCGGTCGATTTGTTCCGACCGCGGTACTGCGCGGGCGGGGTGACCTGCGTCATGGCCTCGTGCAGCCAGAGCAGCTCGTTGCGCTCCCCGTCGGTCGCGGGGATCATTTCGTCGGGCGTGTAGGTGCTCGGGGCGTAGATGGCGTCGAGCTCGCGGTAGGTCTTCTCGAAGACCTCGATCGCTTCCTCGGTGGGCCCGTCGGGGTGGAGCTCCGCGATGCGGTAGACCCAGTCCTGTCGGCGGACGAGGCCCCAGGTGTCGTCGTCGTAGCCGGGCGCGGGGAATCGAGCCGCGGCGACCAGCCGGGCGCGCACGTCGCCTTCTTTCCAACGCGCTTCGAGCTCCTTGGGGGTGTCGGCGCCCTCGACGAGCAACATCACGCCGAACCAGCTCTTGTACTTGGCCAGCCCGTCGTCGTAGCGCACCTCGCGGCCCATGATCGAGAAGTCCATGGTCTGACCGCGCCACGTCAGCCGCAGCATCGGCTCGGGCGCGCCCTCGCGTTCCGACTCCATGGGCTCGCCGGGAGCGGGCAGCGGGGGCAGGCGTTCGACCGTGCCCTCGTGACCGCGATACTCGAACGCGGGGGTCCCGATGTTGCCGACGACGCGCACGGTGTGGACGTTGCGCTGGGCCAGGTTCTGCGCGAGAGCCAGCGTCGACGCGATCAGCGTGACGATGCACAGACCGAGCAGTCCGAGGCCGAGATTGCGCAGCGTGCGCGGCTTCATGGTTCGCTCCCGCTCATGCGAGCGGCGTCGGTCAGGGGCCGGAGTCTGACATGGGATCGGTCAAATCGGGCGACTCGGGCTCGTTCACGCCGTCGGGCTCCGCGGCTTCGGGCATCGGGTTGCCGCCGAGCGTGGCTTCGTACTTCATCCGGTTTTCTTCGTACGACTTGAGAACCGGCTGATTGGTCCCGCCCGCGACGATCTCGCCCTCTTCTTCGGGGTCGGTGATCTCGCGGACCGACAGGTCCATCGTCGTGAGGCCGATAAAAAGCACGACGCCGAAGATGGTCGAGCCGGCGACGATGGTGTTCACCGGCTTGTCGTAGGCGAGGTGCATGAAGTAGGCCGCCACCAGCAGGCCCTTCACCGCGGCGATCGTCAGCGCGATGATGATGTGCGCGGTCCCGCCCACTTGCAGAACGGTGTTGCCGATCTGGATCTCGTAGATGTTCGCGGTCCAGACCGTCAGTGCCGTGAGGAACATGAGCACGAGGAAGACGCTGAACATCGTCCAAAAGGGCGTCACGTGGACGTGGTGCTCGTGCTCGGAGCCGTGCATCTCGTCTGAGGCGAGATACTCGTGCGGGTCGATGGTGTCGTGTTCGTGGCTCATTGCAGGCTCGTGAGGGTTTCTTGTTTGCACGGGCCGGGCGCCCGTGCCGCCAGCACGACGGTCAGACGAGGTACAGCAACGGGAAGAGGAAGATCCAGATGACATCCACGACGTGCCAGTACAGCCCGACGTTCTCCAGCGTGGTGTAGTGGTTGGGCCCGAAGTGATCTTTGAGCGTGCGGATCATCAGCCAGCCGATGAGCAACACGCCGACGAGCACATGGAAGCCGTGAGTCGCAGTGGAGATCCAGTAGACCGACATGAAGATGTGGTCGTGGGGCATGGGTGTGTGCGCCGCTGCCTCTCCGGCTTTGGCCGCGGCATCGGCGATCGGGATGATCTCCGCCCCGTGCGTCAGCGCCGCCTGCCCGCCGCCCTCGCTCATCCCTTTGTACGGGTTGTAGTTGAAGTTTCCGCCGGGCAGCGCGCCCTTCTTGATCTTGGGGATGTACTCGAGTACGACCTTGGTGATCAGGAAGAAGACCGCGCAGGCGTTGGTGATCGTCAGGTTCCAGAAGCACGCCCACTTCTGATCGAGCTGGGCGGCGCGGATGGCCATCACGATCGTGAACGACGAGAGCAGCAGCACGCCAGTGTTGATCGCGCCGATCTCCCAGTCGAGGTAGTAGCGCGACGCCTCGTGCCAGTTGTCCGGATAGAAGAGACGGAACGCGGCGTACGCGCAAAAGAAGCCCGCGAACAGCAGGATCTCCGTCGCGAGGAAGAGCCACATGCCGAGCTTGGCGCCCTCGGCCTCGTCGGTCGCATTGCGCCAGTGGTGGCCCGGCACGTACGCCTCGTGCGGCTTGAGCGGACGGTCGAGCGGACCGGCGCCCGCCCCCGCTCCTGTCGCCTGGTCGCCCGTGCCGAAGCCGGTCGTGTGGGTGCTCATCGAGCCTCGCTCCGCGATGGATAGGGGTCCTTCATTGAATCACACGCTTTCCGCACGCCGCGGCTTCAGTGTCCCGAACGGTTCTCGTACTGCTGCGAGGTGAGAGGATACTGCTCCGGGTCGACGTGCGGGGGCATCGCGGTGTCGTAGTCATACGGGCCGTGCGTCAGCACCGGCTCGTGGGGGAAGTTGTGCTCGACGGGGGGCGAGTCGGCCTCCCACTCGAGCGTCAGACCGCCCCACGGGTTGGCCGTCGCCTTGCGCCCGGCGACGAGCGAGTGCACGAAGACGACGAGGTGGATCAGGAAGCCGACGAGCAGCAGCCACGACCCGATGGTCGAGATGCGGTGCATGATCTCGAACCAGGGGATGTCGGTGGGGTACGTCGCGTAGCGGCGGGGCATGCCCTGGGTGCCGAGGAAGAACTGGATGA
>CAYTSW010000016.1:0-30438 GCA_964440605.1 uncultured Phycisphaeraceae bacterium
GACGCCCAGCCCGTAGGCCCCGCCGATCACGATGCCGTCGTCGATGGCGACCTCGCAGCCGAGGAACTCGAAGGAACTCGCGTTCATGGCAGCGAGTTGATCGAGGCGCACGCCGGTGGCGGCGTCGTAGATGTAGACGACGCCCATCGTGGCGACGCCGACGCGGTCGCGCAGCGCACCGACGGCGATGCGACCGTCGTCCACCGCGACGGCGTAGCCGAACAGTCCGTTGGAACGGGGCGTGATCGGGTCAAGATCGAAGAGCGTCTCGCCCGGCTCGGCGTAGGCGATCACGGCCGAGGCGAGCGAGGCGAGGACGAGGCAGCGGGTGCGCATGGCGAGGCTCCTGCGTTGAGGTCACGGAATGAGGTTCCCGTGGTCCCAACAGCATCGCAGCGTGGACCGCGCAGCGGATTCGACACTTGGAGGGCGATCAGTCGAGGCAATCGGTGCGCCCGAACTCGGCGCCGAACGAGCCGAAGTCGGCGCCGTCGATCTGGCCGTCGGCGTTGAAGTCGGCGGCGGGGGTGTAGGCGGGCGTGCCTATGGACGACCCGAAGGCGGCGCCGAACGCGCCGAAGTCGGCGCCGTCGACCACGCCGTCGTTGTTGAAGTCGGCGGGGCACTGGTTGACGGGCTCGATGGGGACGACTTCGCCCGAGAGCACGCGCAGGTTGGAGAAGGTGACGTCGCCCTCGCCGGCGGACCAGGGCGTCGAGACGGTCCCGAACAAGGGGACCGTGATTGTGTCGCTGCGGATGAAGAAGGCGACGAGCAGGTCCGCGTCCGGCGTCCAGTTATTGGCGACGTCGGCGCCGGTGAAGGTGGCGGTGGACGTTGGGCTGCTCGCACCAACGAGGCCGCGACCGACGGTGATGTTCCCCGTCGCCGCGTCGTAGCTCACGTGGAAGGATCCCGACAGTGTCGCGGGCAACGCTGAGACCGCGGGGCTGAGCAGCGCCGGGATGGCCTGGTCGTTGACGGTCGCGGCCCCGGCCGCCGGCCCTGCGAAGGGGATGGCCGCCGGCGCGCCCTGCTGCGTCGCGAAGCCGACGCCAGCGGAGTTGAGGCCCGAGCGGTCTTCGCCGACGCCGAAGCCAAAGCTCAGGCCGTCGGACGCGTTGGCGAAGGTCGCGGCGTAGTCGATGGCGACTTGGAACGACACGTCGCGCGACAGCGCAAAGCCTGCGGTGGAGGTCGCAACGGTCTCGCCGTCCACCGACTGGTAGCCGATGTCCGTGCCCGCGGGGATGGAGCCGGGCGAGGCGTCGAGAGCGGTGAGCGCGATCGACGCGGGCCCGTTCACCGTCGAGGTGAAGAAGGGCGAGGCGGGGTCTTCGACCTCGGTCCAGGTGGTGAGGTCAGTGATGGAGGGCCCGGCGTGAGCCGCGGCGGTGAGGGCGAGCAGGGCAAGGGCGGTGCGCATGGGCGTGTCTCTCTCAGAGGGGATCGGTGGTGGTTGAGAGAAAGGTAGTGCAGGACGGGCCGAGAGCGAAGCGAAAACCGCCCGCGACGCGGAAGCGTGCGGGCGGCTGAGGGAGTTCTCGGATGTTCTTCCTGTGGCGCGGGTCAATCGAGGCAGTCGGTTCGGCCGAACTGGGCACCGAACGCGCCGAAGTCGGCGCCGTCGATGGTGCCGTCGTTGTTGAAGTCGGCGGCTGGGTTGTAGTCGGCATCGCCGGCAGTGGAGCCGAAGGCGGCTCCGAAGATGCCGAAGTCGGCGCCGTCGACGGTGCCGTCGTTGTTGAAGTCGGCGGGGCAGGCGTTGGGCAGCGACAGCGATACCGAGTCGAGATCGACCGCTTCCTCGGCGACGTCGGCGCCGAACTCCATGCCGATCAGGAGGATGTCCAGGTCCGCGAGCACGGTCGTGATCTCTGCCTCGGTTGCAAGCGTCCCACTGCCATTCGTGCCGACGAACCAGTCGCCGGCATCGAAGTCGACCGCGCGGCGGGTCCAGACGTTGACATCGGGCACGCCGAGGTCGGCGGAGATCACGGCGCCGGTCGACGAGAAGAGGACGACGAGGCGTCCGTCGGGGAAGCTGTCGGAGTCGGTCCGCGTCGAGTATCGCAGCGTGCCGCCGACCAGCGCAGAGCGGTCACCCGACCAACTCGCCGGCGCTCGGAAGAAAGACCAGCGCCCGTCAGGATCGACCTCGCGCAGGAATGCCCCCGGGTCGCCGCCGGCAGCGATCCGGTCGGGCGTGAACACGATGGGCGAAGCCAGACCGCTCGCGGGGCTCGATCGCGTCTCGACGGTCCAGCCTTCGATCGACGACTCGAAGGTGGATTCCAGAACAACCGCGCCGGCAAGGGCGACGGACGGGAGCGCGACAAGACCCGAAACGGTAAGGATGCGCATGATCTGAAGCATGATCTCAACTCCTCCAGAGGTCCGAGTGACGCTGTAGCGTCGCAGAGTTCACGCGTGCGTCAAGACGCTTCTTGGTTGGAGGATCAGGAGCACGCCCAAAAGAAAAGCCCGCTGGAGGACAGCGGGTGGCGTATGGAGGGGTTGCTGGTCTGCGCTGACCGGAGGGAGTTGCGGCTCAAAGACTTATCCGCGGCGTGAAGCCGCGGGTCCGGTCCGAGGCAGGCTTTGGGGCAGGCTTACCCAGCGTTCCAAACACTCCCCTTGAACGTCTTGATCGCGTCGCCGAGCTTTTTCTGCAGGTCGTCGTCGAACTTCTGCAGGCTCTCCAGCTCGTCGCGGACGGGCTTGCCCTCGCCCGAACGGAAGTACTCGAGCATCTCGCGTTCGAAGCGGGCGACGTCGGTGAGGGCCACGTCGTCGAGGTAGCCCTTGGTGCCGGCGAAGATGGAGAGCACCTGGTCGATGGTGTCCATCGGGGTGTACTGCTTCTGCTTGAGCAGTTCGACCATGCGGGCGCCGCGGTCGAGCTGACGCTGGGTGGAGGCGTCGAGCTCGGTGCCGAGCTGGGCGAAGGCCTCGAGTTCGCGGTAGGCCGCGAGGTCGAGGCGGAGCGAGCCGGCGATCTGCTTCATGGCCTTGATCTGCGCGGAGCCGCCCACGCGGGAGACGGAGATGCCGACGTTGATCGCGGGGCGGGTGCCGGCGAAGAAGAGTTCCGGCTCGAGGTAGATCTGGCCGTCGGTGATGGAGATGACGTTGGTCGGGATGTACGCCGAGACGTCGCCTTCCTGGGTCTCGATGATCGGGAGGGCGGTGAGGGAGCCGGCGCCGTTCTCGTCCGAGAGCTTGGTGGCCCGCTCGAGCAGGCGGGAGTGGAGGTAGAAGACGTCGCCCGGGAAGGCCTCGCGCCCGGGCGGGCGGCGGAGAAGGAGCGAGAGCTGGCGGTAGGCGACGGCCTGCTTGGAGAGGTCGTCGTAGACGCAGAGGACGTGCTTGGGCGTCTTGCCGTCCTTGCCCTGCTGCATGAAGTACTCGCCCATGGTGCAGCCGGCGTACGGGGCGATGTACTGCATGGGGGCGGGGTCGGACGAGCCGGCGTTGACGACGATGGTGTAGTCCATCGCGCCCTGCTCGCGGAGCGTGTCCACAACGGCGGCGACGGTGGATTCCTTCTGGCCCACCGCGACATAGATGCAGACGACGGCGTCGTCGGTGCCCCAGTAGCGCTTCTGGTTGATGATCGCGTCGATGCCGACGGCGGTCTTGCCCGTCTTGCGGTCGCCGATGATCAGTTCGCGCTGGCCCCGGCCGATGGGGATCATCGAGTCGACGGCCTTAATGCCCGTCTGCATCGGCTCGTGCACCGGCTGGCGCTCGGCGATGCCGGGGGCGATGATGTCGACGGGGCGCGTCAGGCGCGTTTCGATGGGCGGGCCGCCGTCAATCGGGCGGCCGAGCGGGTCCACGACGCGCCCGAGCAGGGCGTCACCGACAGGCACTTCGAGGAGACGACCGGTGGAGACGACGGTGTCGCCTTCGCGGACGGAGAGGTAGTCGCCGTAGATCACGACTCCGACGGTGTCGAGTTCGAGGTTCATGACCTGGCCCATGACGGTGCCTTCGGAGGTCTGGAACTCGACGAGCTCGCCGGCCATGGCGTTGGAGAGGCCGTAGATCTGGGCGATGCCGTCGCCGACCTCGATGACCTTCCCGACGTCGAGGACCTCGAGCTGCTTGGAGTACTGCTCGATCTCCTGCTTGATGACGCTGGTGATTTCTTCGGTCTTGATTTTCATGGGTGGGCCCTTCGTGGTGGGGCGTTGGGAATGGCTCGTCGGGGTCCGGTGGGGCCGCCGGAGCCGGCGGGGCTGCGTTCGCTTCGGTCGGTCAGTCGGTCAGTTCTGGGAGGGTGTGGAGTCGTCGATGGCCTGCTGGGCCTTCTCGCGCATCAGGGCCATGCCCTCTTCCTTGAAGAGCTCGCTCATGCGGCGGAGGCGGGTGTTGAACGACGCGTCGACGAGCTTGTCGCCCACGCGGATGCGGATGCCGCCGATCATCGTCTCGTCGGTGTACGGGTAGATCACCGGCTCGCGGGCGAACTCGGCCTGGAGGCGTTCCTTGAGCGAGGCGAGCTGGTCTTCGGGGATGGGCAAGCGTGTGTAGACGTCGACCTCGATGCGCCCGAAACGCTCCTGGACCATCTCGTCGTAGGCGCCGGCGACGCGGACGAAGCGCCCGCCGCGGTCCTTCCGGACAAGGTAGAGCATCGTGTTGAGGATGGGGTCGGAGATGCGCCCGGCGAAGATGCTCCGCAGCGACTTTTCCTTCTGGTCGACCGGGATGATCTGCGAGGCGAGGAACTCCTCGAGCTTGGGCTCGGAGCGCAGGAGGTCGACGAGCTCGTCGAGTTCGCCGTCGAGTTCTTCGAGCTTGGCACGGCCGCCCTGGCCTTCGACGAGTTCGAAGAGGCTCTTGGCGTAGGCCCGGTCGACGGAGTCGGGGGGTGTATCGAGGCGGATCATGCGTCGCACTCCTGGCGTCGATCAGGCGGAGGATGAGGAGAAGGCCGAGAGCGATTCGTCGACGAGCTTGCGCTGGTCTTCGGCGTTGAGCTCACGCTCGAGGATGCGGGAGGCGACGGCGGTGGCGATGTACGTCGCCTCGGCGTACACCTCGGTGATGGCGGCCTTCTTGGCCGCCTCGATGTTCCGGCGCGCCTCGGCGACGAGCGCCTGCGCTTCCTTCTCCGACTCGGCCTTGAGCTGGGCCGCGAGGCGGCTCTGCTCGGCCTTGGTCTGCTCGATCAACTGGTTGGCCTCGGCACGCGCCTGGACGAGCGACGCCTCGTACTCCTTGAGTGCTTCGTTGGCGCGCTTGCGTGCGTCCTCGGCGGAGTTGATCTCCTCGAGGATCTTCTCGTCGCGGGCGTCGAGCGCCGTGGTGATCTTGGGCCAGACCGTGCGGGACAGGATCAGTAGGCCGCTCACGAAGACCACGATGCCGACCAGGGCGTTGAGCCAGTTGAAGTCGGTGATGGAGCCTTCGGCGGCGAGGGTGAGCATGGGGAGCATCGCGTGGTCCTTGTCTGGACTCGCCGAGCCGCGGCGCTTGTACACGCCTGGTCCCGGCACGAGCGGGGTGAAGGGTTGCGCCCGCCGGCGGGCGGACGCAACCGGCATGCCGTTGTCAGTCGGGTGCGATCAGCCGAGGGCCAGGAACGCCACGACGACCGCGAAGAGCGCGACACCTTCGATAAAGGCGGCGGTCAGGATCATGCTGGTGAAGATGCGGCCCCCGGCCTCGGGCTGGCGGGCGATCGACTCGACGGCGGAGCCGCCGATGCGGCCGATGCCTAGGCCCGCGCCGATGGCGACGAGGCCCAGACCCAGGCCGTAGCCCAGGCCGGTGAGGTCCATGGGAGCGGCGGCGAGGTCGGCGCCGGCGGGAGCCGCGGCCATGGCCTGCGGCGCTAGAAGAGCGATGGCGGCGAACGCGGTGAGGCTGACGATGGTGCTGAGCTTCATCTCTGGGGCTCCGGTCACGCCGCCCTGATCATCCGGTGCGGCGTCTGGTGAGAGAAATCCGTGGTGAGTGAATCGCCGGGTAGGCCGTTGAGCCGGCCCCGACGCGAACGACTGGTCCAATGTCAGGCGGCGCCCAACGCCGCCGCTTGCGGGAGGTCGTGCCCCTCCCCGTGCTCCTCCGATTGCTCGTCGTGCTCGTGGTGGCCCATCTGCGCGATGAACACCGTCGTGAGGAACATGAAAATGAACGCCTGAAGCGTGGCGACGAAGATCTCGAAGAAGAAGATCACGATGCCGCCGATCAGCGACAGGACGATGATCGGCGAGCCGGCGATCCACCCGAGCCCGGCGACCGCCATGCCCGAGAAGCCGATGATCGCCGCCAGCAGGATGTGGCCAGCGGTCATGTTCGCGAACAGACGAATGGTCAGCGCGATCGGCTTGACGAAAGCGCCGAGGATCTCGACGGGGATCATCAGCGGCGCCAGGTACAACGGTGCGCCGCCCGTGAAGTGAGCGGCCCAGCCCTTGATCCCGTTCTCCTTGATGCCGAAGGCGTTCCAGATGATGAAGGCGATCAGGGCGAGGGCGGCGTTGAGCGCCAGCCGGCCCGTCGGCGTCCCTCCGATGAATGCCTCGCCATAGCCGAAGGCGAGGTACTGGATGTCGATCAGGGGCACCAGCCCGATGAGGTTCATGATCCAGATGAAGAAGAAGAGCGTGAGCAGGAAGGGCACATAGCGGTTCGTGCGGGTGCCGAGCTGAGGCTCGATGAACTGATCGCGGAGCTGGCGGATCATCACTTCGACGATCTGTGCGAAGCGGCCTCGCGTGAGGTAGCGGGCGTTGCCTTCGCTCTCGTTCCCGGTTGCGATGCCGTTTGCCGCGACGTTCATGACCCAAAGGAATAGGAAGAAGCCGGCGATGAGCACGATGGTGTTCATCGTCAGGGCCCAAGGGCCTTCGCCCAGGACTTGCTTGTCGATGACGTGGCTGGTGGCGTCAGCGAGCATGGGCAATGGCGTCAGCAGGTTCATCATGGCTCTCGGAGCTGGGCTTGCAGGACGAGCGGACGACGACGCGGCGGATGACCGACCGCGGGTCAGCCCGAGCGGGACTCGGCGGCCTGAATCGCGGTAGCCGTCGCCTTGGCGACGGCGATGGAGACGATAATGAATCCCGCGGCGGCTGTGAATGCCCCGGGCATCGCCGCCGTTCGGGGAGCCGAGTATAGCAGTGCGATCGCCGCGGTCGCGGCCAGCAGACACGCAATCATCTGGTTCCCGAGCGTGATCATCGCCCAGTCCGCCGCGGGCTGGCGGATGCCCACCCAACGCAGCACCAAGGCGGGAGCGAGGTAACCAACTCCGGGAGCCGCCCCGCCCACGAGCACCGTCCACCACGCCGCCGGGCGGGCGAACCAGACGATCCCCAACGCCACCAACATCACCCCCACCGTCGCCGGCATCACCGACCGCAGCAAGGCCCCAGCCGGGTACAGGATCGGCGAGCCTGCGCCCGAAGCGGGCTCGCCCGCGCGCTGAGCCGCGTCGCCCGACGGGACTCGCTCGTCGGCTGTCGTCTGATCACCACTTGTCATGGTCGGGCGGCAGCTCCAAATCATTCTGCGGATCGTCCGGGTCGAACGCTTGGTCGTGCTCGGCGTTGTCCAGCGGGTTGTAACGCGAGCGACGCTTCGGCGATGGCCCGGACACCGGCTTTTCCGCCCACCCTGCCTTCTCGGGAGCCTCCGCTCCGGGGGCCGGCGGCTGCGTCGGGGGCGTGACCGTCCCCGACGGCGGCGCCTGCGCCGCCTTGCTCTTCCTCGACGACTTTTCATACGCCCGATCCAGCCGGTACGCCGTCCGGATCAGGTTATAGGTCCCCCCAACAATGCCGACCAGCGCCCCAACGAGCGTCCAGATGGGCGTCGAGCCGATCCACTTGTCCAGCAGCCAGCCCAGCAGGGTCGTCCCGACGATCGCGGCGGCGAACTCGAAGCCCATGCCCGCGCCGGAGAGCGTCTGGGACCGTGAACTCTTCGCGTCGCGCGGGTCGGGCAAGGAAATCACACCTTCATCGGGGCGGGTTCGATCGGAGCGGGCGAGTCATCCGTAGAACACGTCGGACCGATAGTGTAGAGCGGACCCGTCGCCCGGCGAACCACCGGCAAGGAGGCGTGATGGTCGCGAGGATCGAGCAGGACCATCAGCGATTCCGCCAGATCGTGCGCGGACGCATCCGGCGCGACCTGCGCGAGTTCCTGTCACGCCGCGAGCTCATCGGCCGCGAGGGCAAGGGCGTTGTCTCCATCCCCGTCCACGACATCGACCACCCCACCTTCCGCTACGGCGACAACTCCTCGGGCGTCGGCATGGGCCAGCCCGGCGACGGCGAGGGCAAGGGCCAGCCGGGCGGCTCGGGCGACGACTCGGGCGGCACCCAGGAGGGCCAGCACATCCTCGAGGTGGACGTGCCGCTCGAGGAACTGGCGGACATCCTCGCCGACGAGCTCGAGCTGCCGCGCATCCAGCCCAAGGGCAGCGCGACGATCACGAGCGTGAAGGACAAGTACACGGGCATCCGCCCGACGGGCCCCGCATCGCTGCGTCACTTCAAGCGCACGTACCGCGAGGCGCTCAAGCGGCAGATCGTCTCGGGCGCGTACGACCCGGATGACCCGGTGATCATCCCGATCCGTCGCGACATGCGCTTCCGCTCGTGGAACGAAGTCCGCGAGCCGCGCGACAACGCGGCGATCGTGTACATGATGGACGTCTCGGGCTCGATGGGCGAGCAGCAGAAGGAGTTGGTGCGCCTCGAGGCTTTCTGGATCGACACCTGGCTGCGACGCAACTACGAGGGCATCGAAAGCCGCTACATCGTCCACGACGTCCACGCCCGCGAGGTGGACAAGGCGACCTTCTTTTCCCTGCGCGAAGACGGCGGCACGCGCATCAGCTCCGCCTTCCAGACGTGCAAGGCCCTCGTCGAAGAGAGCTACGACCCCAACGCCTGGAACCTCTACCTCTTCCACTTCTCCGACGGCGACAACTCGTCGGAAGCCGACAACAAGCTCTGCTGCGAACTGCTGCGCGAGAAACTCCTGCCCGCCTGCAACATGTTCGGCTACTGCCAGGTCACCAGCGCCTACGGCTCGGGCAACTTCATCCGCGTGCTGCACGAGGCCTTCCCGGGCAGCGACGAGGCGACAGGACACGGCGACAACAACACGAAGCTGGTGACGTCGCGCGTGGACGGGCGGGACGACATCTACAACTCGCTGCGGACCTTTTTCGCGGCGGGTCGGTGACGTCGAGGCCCTGCGGGGTCGATTTTCTAGTTCTGATCGGGTATACCAAAGTGAAGCTGGGTGGTTTCCGCGGTTCAGGTCCCGGAAAAGCCTTGGGTTTGCGCAGACCGGTGGTACGCTAGGGGGTTGGAAGGGTTGAGAGGTGCCGTTGCATTCCGGGCCCTGTTCGAGCGGCGATGGGGAGCCGCGTGGACATGAGGAGGCGCCATGGGGCACCAGATGCCTGAAATCTGCCAGGGCGGGCACGCGCCGCCCTGCGTCACACAGTTCAGCGTCTTTCTGGACAACCGCGTCGGCAAGTTGCTCGAGCTCGTGCAGCGTTTCGACGCCGACCCGGTCACGCACATCTGCGCGCTCTCCGTCCACGACAGCTCCGACCACGCCGTCGTGCGGATCATCACCAACCATGCGCAGCGCACGCGGGTCATCCTGCGCGAGCACAAGCTCGCGTTCTCGGAGACGGACCTGCTCGTGGTCGAGCTCGCCAACGGGCACACGATCTCGAGCATGTGCGTGACACTGCTGCGCGCGGAGCTGTTCATCCGCTTCAGCTACGCCCTGATGCTGCGGCCCAACGGCACGCCGACGATCGCCGTCAGCGTCGATGATGTCACGCTGGCGGGTCAGGTGTTGCAACGGAAGAACTTCCGCCTCCTGGGCGAGGGTGACCTGCCCCGACCGGCGGCGTGACGCGGGATCGCCGCTCACAGCGGTGAATCCGAGTCTCGCGCAGACGGAAAACTCGGCTCCGCCACAAGTCGCGAGCGGCCCGGGTCGATAGGGTATTCCTGACGACGCATAGGGATTTACTGACCCCTTACAAGGGTGATCTTTAGTTCGCAGCGCGATCGCTGCGCGCGAGGAGGCCTCGATGACGCGGGTGCTGCTGGTCGAAGAGGCGACTCTCGTCCGAGAATCGGTTGGCGCTGCCCTGCGCGCGACGGGGTTCGAGGTAGATGAAGCGTGGGACGTTCGTACAGCGCTGGGTCGCGTCGCGAGTGCCGTGCCCGACGTGGCGGTCATCGCTCTGGACATGGCCGACGGCACCGCTCTGCACCTGACCCGGCGCCTGCGCTCGACGTACGCGGGCAAGTCGATCAAGGTCATGATCGTCGCGACGAGCCAACAGCGGTCCGACGTGGTCAAGGCCGCTCACGCGGGCGTGCAGGCGTATCTCGTCCGCTCACATATCTCGCTGGAGCTTGTGGTGGAGCGCATCAAGCGGCTGACCTCCGCGGCCGCGCCGACGCGGGCGCCGGCGCCAGCGCTCGCCGGCGCTTCTGAGGCTTCGGACTCCGATGCGCTCGGGCTGGAGCAGGAGGCGGAGTCGGACGGCTGTCTGCCCACGCGCGAAGAGGCCCACCGCCTGCTGGGCGATCTCAAGCCACTTCTCACGCGAGGCGAGCTGCGCGAGCGGCTGGAGGGGTACGGCGAGTTGCAGGCCATGCCGCCGGTGGTATCCGAGGTGCTCAAGCTGACGCGCAGCGCGTCGGCGTCGCTCGATGACGTCGTCAAGGTCGTCAAGCGCGACCAAGGCGTGTCGCTGAAGATCCTTCGTCTCGCCAACTCCTCGGCATACGACCGCGGCGGGCGTGTCGACTCCATCGAGCGCGCGGTGGGACGCATCGGCCTCGCACGCATGGGCGACGTGGTCACGGGCCTCGAACTCATCGAACGATTCGACGGGGAGGGGATCGCGGGCGTCATTGATCACGCCCAGTTCTGGACGCACTCGATCGCCTACGCGATTCTTTCATCGGCGATCGCCGAGCGTGTCGACGGGGTGGACCCGGGGCACGCGTTCACGATGGGGCTGCTGCACGATCTGGGTCGGCTGGTCTTCGCCGACGTGCTCGGCGATCAGTACGCGCAGGTGGTGCGCGAAGCGCAGCGCTTATCGCTTCCTCTGGAGGTGGTCGAGGCGCGACGTCTGATCCTCACCCACGCCGACGGCATCGAGCCGATGCTGCGCTCGTGGCATCTCCCACCGGAGCTCACCGAGCCCCTGATCAACCACCACGTCACCATCGGCAATGCGCGGAAGATCTCGCCCAAGCGGCTGATGGACATCGCGACTGTCGGGCTCGCCAACCGCCTGTGTCACGCGATGCTGCTGGGCACGAGCGGGAACGACGTGCTCTACCCGACCGAACCTCACTGCCGCGCACTCGGGCTCGCCGCTCTGGACGTGCGCGAGATGCGCGAGGACGTCGAGAGCGAGACCGCGCTGCTGCGCAGGTCGATGCTCTCGGAACTCGGAGCCCGGGGCGCGCGCGAGATGGTCACGGAGGTGCGCCAACGACTGGATCGCTGGCTCACACCCCTCTGCATCGGCCCGGGCGACGCGATCGACCCGGCGCGGGTCTTCTTCAACCGGCTGTCGGCCGATGCGGAGACGCCGAACCTGGCGGTGATCCGCATCGACGACGTGCGGGCAGCGCGCACGCGCATCGACGATCTCATCAAGGCTGAGCGCGAGGTCGGCGTCATCTCGTTGCCCTCGGTCATCCTCGCCGATTCGGAAGCGGCGGCGAAGACCGGACAGTCGCTGCGCGTCGACGCAGCCGTGGTCCTCCTGCCGGCGACGGTCGACCGCGTCATCGACGCGGTCCGCAGAGTGCTCAAACCCTCCTCCGGATCAGTCGCGACCGCCGCCTGACGCGCCGGTCTCGATGACCTCGACCTCCAGATCGCCCAGCAGATCGACGAGCGCGACCATGGAGTTGATGACATCGCCGTCGGCGAGACCGGAAGTGGCCATGGCGATGTGCGTCCCGCCGAACGGGCGCACCGCCGCGTCGAGATCCACCCAACGGTGCACCGCCTCGGGATCACCGAGCCGATCGGGCTCGTCGGGCAGCAGCGCCTGCGTCCACATGTGATACCCGAAGACCTCGCGGTTGCCGACGAACTGGTCTACGTACACCACGCCAGACACGACACGGCTGGGGATGCCCTGGGTGCGCAGCAGCGCGGCGAGCAGCATCGCGTGCTCCGAGCAGTCGCCCTCACCCGTCCGCGCCACTTCGCTAGCCGTCGCGAATCCCACGCCCAGGCTCTTCGACGAGACGAAGCGGTCGACGAACGCCTCCATCGCCCGCGCTCGCTCGAGCGGCGTCGCGTCCGCCGGGACTTCCTCAAGGGCGCGGACCGCCAGCGCACGGATCGCCTCGTCTTCGTGGTCCAGCGAGGAGGACGCCTCGGTGTAGGTCGTGTCCGTCACGTTGTCGGCGGGCGACGGCACCGGCGCGTCGGCTCGCACGCGTACCGTGACCGAGCCGTCAGCGTTTGTCGTCACGCTCTGCGCGCCGGCGCTGGGCAGCGTCGTCGGCTCGGCACCCCCTTGCGTCAGCCGGTAGACGCCCGCGCGCACGGCGCGTGGCTGGTCGATCGCCCGGTCGGGACGGATCAGGGTGCGTGCCATGATCTCCGGGGCGTCGAAGGGCGCTTGCGCGAGCTGCTGGTCGGCGGCGACGATGTAGAGCGTCGCGAGGCCGACGTCCATCTGCGAGCGGATGACGACTCCGGTGTGGTCGACGAACTCGCGCATCGTTATGCCCGGCGCCACGGACTGCTCCACCTCCCACTCGACCGCCCTCACGCGTCGCCCTTCGGCCTCGACGGTCGCGGGGCCGAGCAGGCGATAGACGACCTTGACGGGCTCGGCGCCTATCGAGGGATCGAGCGTGGCGTATTCGATGGTCTCGGCACCGGCTTCGATGCGCTTCTCGACGAAGCGTCTCGCCTCGGCGGGTGTGAGCCACGAGCCCTCGGGGAAGGGTCGGGTGCGTGTGCGCGTGCGGGCGCCGACGAGGCCCTGCTGGGTGACTTCGCTGGTGATGGTGCGGGCCTGGTGGTCGAAGCGGTGGATGCTGCGAGCGTTGCCCGTGGTGCCCATGTTTTCGACCGAGCGCATCTCGATGAGCTCGCCGTCCAGCGTCTCGCGCACGCCGTAACGCATGGAGAGTTCGACGTTCTGACCCAGCCTGCCGATCTCGAAGCGCATCTCCGTGGTGGTGCGGATCTCCTCACCGACTCGCTGCTGCGCCTCGTGCATCCAGCCGACCTTCTGATCGTCGAAGCGCAGGACGTACCAGCGTTCGAAGTCTTCGCTCGCACCGCAGGCGGCGTGCGCACAGATCGCGATCGCGGCGAGCAGCAGGACCCGGCAGAAGTGCAGTCGGCTCAACATGATCAGACTCCCAAGAAGACGACGGTGAGCCCTCAGGATACGGGCGGGGCGATCAGGGCCTCGGCGCGGAGGCGGTTGAGCCGCTCGCGCAGGCGCCGGATCCGGGCGTCGAGCCGGGGAAACTCGTCCGCCGCCTCGACACGCTCCCCGGCTTCGCGGCGTACGCGCGTGAGCGTCTCGAGGGCCTCAGCGACGGCTTCCGCGTCGTTGCCCCGCTCGGTCTCGAGTTGCCACGCGTGCTCGATGTCGGAGAACCACGGCTCGAGTTCCGGGCGTACGTCGAGCGCGACCTCGACGACGCGCGCGGACTCGGCATCGCCAGCCGGCGACGGCGCACCATCCTCTGGAGCGTCGGGTCCGCCGCGCATCGGCGCGACGGGCGGCTGCGCGTCCGTGGGGGGCGAGGTGTCGCTGTCGGCTTCGGTGCGCCGGGTGGCGTTCGCGGTCGCGGGGGTGTCGTCTTCCGTCCAGGGCAAGCGGAAGCCATAGCCCGGGCCGAGCATTTGCCGCGGCCCGTCGAGCGCGAGGAACGTTGCCACAAGAGCCGCGAGCAGCAAGGCGACGACGGCGAGCAGCACGATCACGGTTCGCTTCAGGCGTCGCGCACGGTCGCGGGCGTCGCGCAACGCGACGAGGGCGTGGGCACCGCTGGTCTCGGCCGCGTGGTCGACCCGCTCGCGCTCGCTCGGCGTGGGGGGCTGGGCGGCGGTGGCCAGCGCCGTGTTGGCGACGACGTGCGGCTCTGCTTCGCCCGGCAGCGGGCGCACCGGGGCCAGACCCAGCGACTGTCGATCGGTCGTCGGGCGCAACTCCGCCCGGCAGGAGGGACAGGCACGAGCGTCGGTCTCGAGAGCGCAGCCGCAGGCGTGGCACAGCCCGAGGAGGACCGCGACGCCGGGCACGCGGCGGGCGGGGAGCCAGAACTGGCGTGTCGTCGGCCCGCGCACGGGCGTGTCGGCAGCGATGCGTCCCCGGGCGACGAGGCGCGCCAGCGTGTCGAGCGAGCAGCCCGGCCTTGAGCGGGCGTGGGGCTCGGACGAGAGCAGCGCCTGCCACGGACCCATGGCGTTCTGGGTGGCTTGGCGAGAAAGGGCGTCGAGCGGACCCTTGCAGAAAGAGCATGCCTCGGAGTCCGCCGGCAGGCGCGCGGCGCAGTAGGGGCACAACGACTCGGTCCGGGAAAGAGCGGTCGCGGGCTGCGCAACAAGCGGGCGGAAGTCGGCAGCGGGCTCGGCCTGTTGATCGCGGGAAGAGGTCATGGGGCGTGCCCGATGAGCGTGCGGGGCCAGAGAACGCGTGCGTGCCGACGGCGAATCGCTCACGCGGGCGCGGGGGCCTGTTTCAGCGAGGAGGGACGCCTGCGATGGAGCGTGTCGGACTCGATCAGGCCGTCGCGGAGCCGCACGATGCGTTCGCATCGCTCGGCGACCGCGTCGTCGTGGGTCACCATGATGATGGTGAGACCTTCGTCGTGCAGTTCCTCGAACATTTCGAGGATGGCGTCGCCCGTCGCGGTGTCGAGGTTGCCCGTGGGCTCGTCGGCCATGAGGACCGCCGGCTCGCCGACGAGAGCCCGGGCGATCGCGACGCGCTGCTGCTGCCCGCCAGAGAGCTCGATGGGCCGATGCCCGAGTCGATCGCCGAGCCCGACGCGGTCGAGCGCCCGGCGGGCGCGTTCTTCGCGTTGGGCCTTGGAGACGCCCTGGTAGAACAGCGGGATGGAGACGTTGTCTTCGATCTTCAACGCGGTGATGAGGTTGAAGGCCTGGAAGACGAAGCCGATCTTCTCGCCGCGGTACGCCGAGAGCGTCTCGTCGTCGAGCCCTGAGACGTCGCGCCCGTCGAGCTCATAGACACCGGCGGTGGGCTGGTCGAGGCAGCCCAGGATGTTCATGAGCGTGGACTTGCCGGACCCGGAAGGCCCCATAACGGCGACGTACTCGCCGGCGCGGATGCAAACGTCGACGCTCTTGAGGGCTTCGACCATGAGGGTGCCGTCGGGCTTGTAGTACGCCTTGCGCACGCCGCTGAGGTCGCAGACAGGCGGGGCCTGAGCGCGCGGGTCATCGGCGAAGGTCGGAGGCTGAACGTCCACGATGAGGATGGTAGGGGCGGCCGAGAGGGCGGTTGCCGGCCTTTGTGCGAGCCCGCCGCTCCGGCGCTCCGGGGAGGGATGTCTTCCTACTTCTTGATGGAGTCATGCCCGCGGGTGGACGCGCGGTTTTCTTTGGCCGATGGGCTGAGGCGGAACCGGATGAAGCGTTCTTGAGTCGAGCCAGGGAGACAGTCATGGGTGAAGGTCAGACGACGGGTGCGATCCGCAGCACGTTCGCGGACGATCCGGACATGCTTGAGATCGTCGGGGAGTTCGTGGGGGAGATGCCCGAGCGGGTGCAGTCGCTCAGCGAGGCCTTTGAGCGGGGCGACCCGCAGACCCTTCGGACTCTCGCCCACCAGCTCAAGGGGGCGTGCGGGGGATACGGGTTCCCGGTCTTGAGCGAGGCGGCGGCGGCGCTTGAGGGGGAGCTCAAAAGGGCCGATTACGACCTCGGCGTCGTACGCCGCGAGCTGGACGAGCTCATCGCGCTGTGCAACAAGGCGGCGGTCTGACCCATCCGTCCCGGCCCGAGAGATGGAGCAACGAGCAGATGGCCCCGAACGACTCCAAGCAGAACCCGTGCCTGCTCATCGTCGACGACTCGGCGGCGATGCACCGTCTGTTGGGCGTCAAGCTCAAGGATGAGAGCGTCGAGCTCATCTCCGCCTACTCCGGCGAAGAGAGCCTGGAGCTCGCCGAGAGCATGCAGCCCGGGCTCGTCCTCCTCGACGTCATCATGCCCGGCATGAACGGCCTCGACGCCCTGCGATCGCTCAAGGCCAACCCCGCGACCATGAACATCCCCGTCATCATGCTCTCAGGCCAGGACGACGCCGAGACCAAGGTCCGCAGCTTCGAACTCGGCGCCATGGACTACGTCACCAAGCCCTTCGAGGTCTCCGAACTCCGCGCCCGCGTCGGCTCGGCCCTGCGTATCACGCGGCTCATGGAACTCCTCGAGCAGCGCGCGCAGATCGACGGGCTTACCGGCCTGGGCAACCGCTCGTACTTCAACGCTCGGCTCGAGCAGGAAGTGACCGAAGCCGCCCGCAAGGGCCACCCGCTCAGCCTCGTGATCTGCGACCTCGACCACTTCAAGCGCCTCAACGACACCTTCGGGCACCCGGCGGGTGACGAGGTCCTCCAGTCGTTCGCCAAGCTCATCCAGGACCAGATCCGCGCGTACGACGTCGCCTGCCGCTACGGCGGCGAGGAGTTCGCGTTGATCCTGCCTCAGACCACCGAGCTCGAAGCCGTCGGCGTCTGCTCGCGCATCCGCGAGGCGATCGAGGCCAAGACCTGGGCTCGATACCCGGACATGCGGGCCACCTGCTCCTTCGGTGTCGCGACCGAGCCGCTGGGTGAGACGCGAGAGGCGGGCCGCTGGGTCGAAGCGGCGGACAAGGCGCTCTACGCGGCCAAGGAAGCCGGGCGCAATCGCGTCCACATCTACGCGGGGCTCGAGGGCGGGCAAGAGATGTTTCGTGCCGCGGCGTGAGCGGAAAGACGAACGGATCAGCCGCTGAGCGCCTGAACAAGGTTGTCCAGAGATGTGTCGCTGGTCGGCGTGATGATCAGGGCGCCTCGCGTGCGCCTCAGGGCTCGGCGCAGGGCGTCGTCGTGCGCGCGCAGACGGTCGGCGATCGATCGCACGTCGGCGTGTGACGCGTCGCGCCGCTGCGCGGTCTCGGGGTCGAGCAGGCGCGTCGGTCCCGTCAGCGAGGGGCTCAGTTCGTCGCGCGTGCGCACCGCGATGAGGCGTGGTCGCTCGCTCGTCGCCGCCAGGCGCTGGGCGAGCGGGGCCGGTGGCTCGAAGGCGTCGCCGATGAGAAAGAGGCGCGTGGCGTGCCGGGCGTGGCCGGCCGCGACGGACGCGAGCGTCGCCAGCGGGCCCGGGTCCGCCGGGTCGCGCTTCGCCAGCGGGCCCGGTTGGGTCCGAGCGAGAGCCGCGACGAGGCGGATCAGCCCGACGCGGCCCGAAGCCGGCGGCAGTGTGACGACCGGCTGGTCGTTCGATTCGTGACCGGCGATCAGGAGGCCGACGCGGTCGCCCTGGCGCGTTGCGATCGCCGCGAGGGCGGCGGCCAGTTCCACGGCGCGTTCCAGCTTGGTCGGGTGGTCGGCGTCGGCCGAGCGCTCGAGCCCCGCGAAGTCCATGGAAGCCGACGCGTCGAGCCCGATGAGCAGTGTCAGGCGCGCGTCGTGATGGAAGCGGCGGACGTAATGGCGATCCGTCCGCGCCTGCAGCCGCCAGTCGATCCGCCTCGGATCGTCGCCCTCGGAGTAGGGGCGGAAGTCGAAGAACTCGGTGGATGAGCCGCGATCGCGGCCGCGGTGGCGTCCCTGCTCGACGCCGGCGGCGAGCTTCGTCGCGGTGATGAGCAGCGCGTCGGGCGTGGTCGCGCCGTGACGCAGACCTCGGCGGGCGGCTCGGTGGAGTGGGTTGAGCTTGTGGGGTTTGGAGGGCATCGTGTGGTCGTTGACTGAGCACTGACCCGCGGAGCCGGGTCAGTGGCACCCAAGGCAACAAAGGCGGGCGGTGGACAGCCTAGTGTCGGCCCGTGTCCTCCTCTCCCGATACCGCTTCCTCCCCTCTTCCGTCGCACGAGGAGCACGCGGCGCTCGTCTCCGTGCTCGGGGTCGTGCTGATTCTCACGACGCTCGCCGCCTGGACCGCGGCGCCGGTGCTGATGAAGTACTTCACGCAGCACATGGACGTGTGGACGATGAACGGCTGGCGGTATGGCGCCGCCGCCCTGCTCTGGTCGCCCCTGATCGTCTGGCAGATGTCGCGGCGGTCGTTCCCGAAGCGGCTGTGGAAGGCCTCGGCCCTGCCCGCGATCTTCAACTCGGTGGGCCAGGTTGCATTGGTGAGCAGCCTCTACTTCACCGACCCCACGATGATCGCCTTCGCGCTGCGCGTGCAGCTGATTACCGTCGCGGTGGGCGGAGCGATCGTCTTCGCGGCCGAACGCCGGGTGATCCGCCGGCCGGCCTTCCTCGTCGGCATGGCGATGATCCTCGTGGGCATCTGCTCCTTCGTGGCGCTGGACGAGAGCTCCGCGCGGGCGGCCCAGGAGGGCAGCGGGTGGGACGTCGTCATCGGAGCGTTGTTAGGCGGCGCCGCGGGAGCCAGCTTTGGGTGCTACGCGTTGGCGGTGCGCCCGGTGATGCGCTTTGCCGGGCCGATGATCAGCTACGCCGTCATCAGCGCCTACACCGCGCTGGCGATGCTGGCGCTGATGCTGGCCTTGGGCGAAGACTTCGGAGCCGCGGCGCTGGCGCTCGCGCCGGGCGTGTTCGCGTTGCTGATCGCCAGCGCGATCATCGCCCTGTTCATCGGGCACCCGGCGTACTACGGCGCGATCCGCCGCCTGGGCGTAACCGCCTCGGCCGCGGTTCTTCAACTCCAGCCCTTCACCATCGGCATCACGACGCTCGTGCTCGCGGGCGTGGGGGTAACGGGGTTTACCGGCTCGATCACGCTTGCGCAGTGGGCGATGGGCGCAGTCGCGGCGGGCGGGGCGTGCGTCATGCTCTGGGTCCAGCACGCCACCGCGAAGCGCGATCGCGCGCAGCACGCGGCGCGACCCGCGCCCGAGCCGGCGGTTGACGTGGAGGGCAGTCAGTTCGAGGAGGGGCGGGCGTGGGCGCACGACGAGCGAGAGGCTCGCGTCGGCGTGCGCGGGTGAGGGGATGTACCTGCACCGATCAATCCCCGGGCTTCCGCCCGGGGTTGCATTTGACTACCTCGTCTTGACCGACCAGTCGCGTCCGTTGCGCACGACTTCGCGGTAGAGCGTGTCGCGCTCGACGGGGGTGAGGCCGGCCTCGCGGATGGCCTTTTGGAGTTCCCACGTTGTGACTTCCTGGTGGGTGGACGCGCCGCCGACCTTGGTGATGTCGTACCAGACGACGGTGCCGTCGATGTCGTCGGCGCCGGCCTGGAGCATGAGCTGGGCCATGGCCAGGGTCTGCATGATCCAGAAGGCTTTGACGTGGGGGAAGTTGTCGAGCATAAGGCGCGCGATGGCGATGGTGCGCAGGTTTTCGAGGCCGCTGGGGCCAGGCAAATGCTCGAGTTCCGAGCCGTCGGGGAAGAAGGGGAGGGGAATGATGGTCTGGAAGTACCCGGCCTGGTGGGAGGCGTTGCCGTCGGCGGGCGGCTGGGGGAGGGTGGCGCCATCGCCCGAAAGCGTGATCGCGCCGGGCCAATCCTCGTGCGCGATGCCGAAGGCTTCGGCGCTGTCGTCGCGCGGCTCGGTGACTTTGTAGCCCAGCCGATGCAGCGCGACGTCCTGTGCGCGGCGGAGCATGTCCATGTGCACGAGTCGTTCACGGCGTTGTTCGATGTGGCCGTAGAGGATTGTGCAGTTGGAGTTGAGCCCGAGCTCGTGCGCCACGGTGTGGACGTCGAGCCAGACGTCGGAGCGGATTTTGCCCTTGTAGGCCTCGTCGTGGACGCGGTCGTCGAAGACCTCGGCGCCGCCGCCGGGCAGCGAGCCGAGCCCGGCTTCCTTGAGTTCGCTGAGCACCCAGCGGATGCTCTCGCGTCGGTTGTCGCGCTTGAAGACGCGGGCCATCTTGGCCAGGTGGACGATCTCCACCGCGGTGAAGGCTTTGAGGTGCAGGCCCGGTGCGACCTCGTGGATCGCGCGCAGCATCTTGGGGTAGTGCTCCCAAGGCAGGTAGGGGTGCAGCCCACCGACGATGTGCATCTCCGTCGCGCCCAGCTCGACGGCCTTGCGGGCCTCGGCCTGGATCTCTTCGAAGGACTTGGTGTACGCGCCGGGCTCGTCCTTCTTGCGCTTGAACTCGCAGAACTTGCAGCTGAGCGCACAGACGTTGGAGTAGTTGAGGTGGCGGTTGATGTTGAAGTATGTGGTCTCGCCGTGCATGCGCCGGCGGACGAGGTTGGCCAGGTCGCAGACGCCCCAGATGTCGGGCGTGGTGTAGAGGAGTTCACCGTCCTCCAGGGAGAGGCGTTGGCCGGCCAGCACCTTTTCGCGGATGGCGTCGAGCGCTGGATCGGCGTGGCGGTGATGCGTCGCGGCACCGCGCAGGGCCATCGGGCGGTAGGCGGCGAAGCCGGGGCGCGGGGCGACCAGCGGCGTGGACTGGGTCGGGGCAGAAGAGACGGTTGGAGGGGGCGTGAGTGAAGTCATGGCGGGCTCGCGGTTGGTTTTCAGTATCGACTGAAAGTTCTGAAGGAGTCTAGGCGAGAGGGCCTCGATCGGCGATCGGACGCGATGCCGACCGTCACAAACGGTATCGGCCTCGCAGGCGACGGGCAGGGTTGGGGGATTCAAAGGTGGTGATCGGCGATCGGGCGAAGGCGGCTCGTTGGGCGGCCGATGCACCGGCGGGAGAGCATCGCCGGCGGGGGCGGACCGGAGGAGCAGCATGTTTGAAAGCGACCGCGGCCGGGAGGAAGTCGAGCGCACGGACCATCTGGGGCCGGACGCCGATCCCACGCCCGAAGACCCATCCGAGATGACGCCCGAGTCCTCCGCCGAGCCCGCGGCGCCCAAGGCCGCCGGCGATGACCTGCTGGGCATGCTCGACCAGGTGGAGTCGCGCGTGCGGGCGTTGCGAGAGGCGGAGCGTGAGCGTGCGGCGGCGGCCGAGCAGCTCGACGCTCGGGCACACACCCTCGCCGAGCGGGAGCAGACGCTCGACGCTCGCGAGCGTCGGCTGAACCAGATCCGCGATGAGCTGACGGCGGAGGTGCGCCGCGTGGCCGAGGAGCGCAACGCGCTCGAAGAACAGCAGGGCGAGGCGGAGGACCGGGCCGCGCGCTTGGGGGAGGAGCTCGACGCCGCGCGCGGCGAGGTCGAGGCCGCGACGGCGGCGCGTGACGAAGCCGTCCGCGAACGTGACGGGGCGACGGAGCGGGTCGGGGAGCTGACGGCGCGGGTGGAGGAGCTGGTCGCGCAGGTGGAAGCCGTCGAGGGTCGTGCCGAGGAACTCGAAGCGCGTGCGCAGGAGGCGGGCGAAGCACAGGCCGCCATCGCGAGCGAGCGGGCGGCGCGGGAAGAGGCCGAGCGGGAAGCCGAGGCGCTTCGGGAGCGCCTCGAGACGGTGACGACGCAGCAGGCCGAGTTGGCGAGCGCGGTGGAGCGCGCCGAGGCGCGGGCGAGCGCGCTCGAGGAACAGGCCGAGGCGTTGGAGCGGCGGGCGGGCGATGCATCGGCCGACACGGATGAAGCGCTGGAAGCGTTGCGGTGCGAGCGTGACGCGGCGCGCCGGGAATGCGAGTCGCTGCGTGAGCAGGTGGACGATGCGCGGAGCGAAGTGGTCGCGCTGGGGCGACGGGTGGAGACGCTGGAGCACGAGGCCGATCAGGTCGCCTCGCGCGAAGAGTCGGCGGGGGGCGAGCTTGCTCGCGCGCGGCAGCGGCTGACGGAGGCGGGCGAGGTCATCCGATCGCTGGAGACGCGTTTGAGCGAGGCCGAAGCCGCGGCGGCGTCTTCGACGCCCGCGTGCGCTCCGACGCCCAGCGAAGACGACGACTTTCTCGCGACGCGGCGCGCGCGCCTTCAGGCCGTCCGCGCGGCGATGAAGGAGCGGGAGCAGCAGTTGTGGCACGCCAGGAGCGTGCTCGAGCGCAAGGCCGAGCAGCTCAAGCAGGCCGACGAGGTTCGGCGTGAGGCCGAACGCCTGCGCTTCGAGGCGCACGAGAAGCGGGCGGCTGCCGAACGCGTCTTCGTCAAGGCGAGCCGGGCCAAGGCGCCGGCGTCGGTGGGCATCTTTATCGTCTGCGTGGTCGCGGCGCTGGCGGCGTGCGTGGGCGGGGCGTGGCTGGGCGTGACGAACGTCATGCCCGGGCGGGCCGAAGCTTCGCTGGTGGTGGAGATCGACCGGCGGGACGTCGATCCCGGCGCCGAGCAGGTGGCTTCGTGGGCGGGCTTCGTCTCCGGGCTGGGCGAGGACCCGCAGTTCCTCGAGCGGGCGGCTACGCGGTTGAACGCGCGTTCGATCGAGGACATGGCGTCGCCTGGCGCGTTGAAGTCGGCCCTGGCTGATCGCGCGCTGTTCGAGAGCGACGCGCCGGGGCGCGTTCGCATCACGCTGACGGGCGAGGGCGCGGGGCCGACGGAGCGGGCGTTGGAGACGATCGGCACGGCGCTGGTCGCGTACGCCAACGACACGCGTCAGCTCCGGCCCGACCGGTCGTCGACGATGGTCGTCGAGCCGGCGTCGGCGACGACGAGCGCACCGGCCGAGGATGGGCGCCTGGCGGTGTTCGGCATCGTGGCGGGGGCGTTGAGCGCGATCGTGCTCTTCGGCGCGGTGATCGCCTACCGCGGCTTGCGGTCGACGCTGGCGGGAGCGGCGCGCGACGCCTTCGTGGAGCTTGGGGACGACGGCGTGAGCGGCGCTCCGATGGAGGCGTCCGCTGCGGCGCCTCTGACGACAGAGGCGCCGGCGAACGAGGCGAGTCCTGCGCGGTCGATGCGGCCGATGATGCAGCGGTCGGAGTAGGCGTCGGGGCGGGTGAGCGTGCGTCCAACGATCACCGGGCTCGCGCTCGGTGTTTACGTGTGCTGCATCTTGAGCGTGGGCAGGCGCCGGTAGGTGAGCGCGCGCCAGAGGTACTCCAGTGGGCCGAAGCGGAAGTGGCGCAGCCACCAGATGGACCAGCCGGCCTGGACGAGCCAGATGGCGACGACGATTGGGACGAGCTGGATGCGCGAGAGGTCGCCCCAGAGGCCGAGCCCGGAGCCGTAGAAGAGGAAGAAGCAGATGATCGACTGAGCGATGTAGTTGGTGAAGGCCATGCGTCCCATGGCGGCGAGTGTGGTGCGGAGCGGGCGCCACCAGCCGCGGACGCAGACGAGCATGACGAGGCCGATCCAGCCGAGGGCGACGGCGAGGGAGCCGAAGTAGTTGTACCACCAGTTGAACATGAACCACTGCGCGACATCGAAGTCGGCGGCCTGCATCTGGCGGACACCGAGCCGGATGATGGGAAGTCCGATGGCGAAGCCGGCGGTCGTGAGGCCGGCGTAGAAGCGTGCTGAGCGGCTCGCGGAGAGCACGCCGAGTTTGAAGAGAGCCATGCCCAGGCAGAAGAGTCCGCCGATGCGCCAGAGGCCGAACGTGAACAGGCCCCAGGTCTGCATCCAGAACGAGGCCTCGGCGCGGCCTGGGAGGCGATCGAGATAGCCGCCTTCGAAGCCCGCGGCTTCCTCCTCGAGCAACTGCGGTGTGGGCTCGAATCCGGTGCGCATGTCGGGCCACGCCTGCGCGAAACCCTCCTGCCAGGGCTCGAGCGTGTCACCGGCCTGCTGAGCTTCCCACGCGTCGCGCGAGACCATCACCATCCAGCCAAACCCGGCGTTGATGGGAATCGCGATGAGCAGGAGCGTGACGCCGATGGCGAGGAGCCAGCCCGCGCTGAGGCGCCTGAGCGGGTAGACGAGCATACCGATGAGGGCGTACAGCACGAGGATGTCGCCCTCCCAGATGAAGTAGGCGTGGACGAGGCCGATCGCGAGGAGCCATGCCATGCGGGTGTAGTGCAGGCCGGCGGCTTTTCCATGCTTGGCGATGGCCTTGTCGGCGAAGAGGCAGACACCCGCACCGAAGAGCATGGAAAAGATGGCCATCATCTTCAGGTCGAAGAAGAGGTGGGAACCGAGCCACGCGGCGTAGTCGGCGCCCTCGAAGCCACCCATGATCGTGGGGTCGAACCAGACGAACGCGGAGAAGGCGAAGAACGGGATGTTCATCACCAGGATGCCGCAGAGCGCAAGCCCGCGCAACACGTCGAGGCTGTCGATGCGTGAGGCGGTGGTGACCGGCGCGACGGTGGGGTCGGCGGCGGGCTGATCCGGGGTCCGGGGCATGGCGAACGCCTTTACTGGGGATCGGAGGTGATCCATTCCAGTATGGCGTCGGTTTCCTCGAGCGTCTCCAGTGCGAGGTCCGGTCCGTGGGACACGAGTTCGCCGCGGGAGAAACGCCCTGTCGCAACGGCGATGCAGCGCAGCCCGACGTGCCGGGCGGCGTCGATGTCCGCGGGGGTGTCGCCGATGATGACCGCTTCGCGCGGTTCGGGGCGGCGGCCCAGCGAGCGCGCCCAGCGGTCGAGCGCGACTTCAGGCAGGTGCCGGCGGTGGGGCGGGTGATGGGGCGAGGCATCGCCCCAGATGGGGACCGTGAAGCGGGTGACGTCGTAGCCGCAGGCCTGGAGCTTCGTTGCGCCGGCTTCCTCGAGGTTGCCCGTCAGCAGGCCGAGCGTGATCCGGGGCCGAGCGAGCAGCCCCTCGAGCAGGTCGATCGCGCCGGGGCAGGCCTCGGGGCCGATGCCTTCGTCGAAGACGTCGCGCAGGTGCCGAGCGTACACGTCGTACAGGGCGCGGGCGTGCTCGGGGGCGCTGGGCAGGTCGTGGGCGCGGAGGAGGTCGGCGAAGACGTTGGGGTCGAGCGAGCCGGCGTAGGAGACGGCGTTGGCGTCGAAGTGCGGGCCAACGAGTTCCTCGCCCGCGCGCTGGACGGCCGCGACGGAGCCGCTGGTCGTTGACCAGGTGATGAGCGTGCCGTCGATGTCGAAGAGGACGAGGCGGTCGGTGGTCACCGGAGGATCTCGAAGGTGGGAGGCGGGTCGGCGTCGGGGAGTTGTCGGATGGAGGCGTTGGTGACGTGGCCATGCGTCGCGTCGATGATGGAGTCAATGAGTTGATTCAGGACGTCTTGCGTGGGTGTGTAGAGGGAGGCGCGGACCGTGCCGTCGGGTTCGTTACGGACCCAGCCGGTGACGCCGAGCTGGCGGGCGTGCGCTTGTGTGGTGGCGCGGAAGCCGACGCCCTGGACGGTGCCGGAGAAGGTGACTTCATGGTGGAGCATCGGCGCGGATCGTAGAACGGTTCCAAGGAGCGGGCAGATGTGGTGGTGTGACGGGCAAAAGTGTCGGGTTTTGCGGGTCCGAGATTGACTGGATGAAGGAATCTTGTAGTGTTGCGAGGTTCGCGACGCACAAACGGGCCAGCACGCACACCACCCTTGCTGCGGCCAAACTCTCCTCCTCCCGCGTCGCGACGTCCGGGCTTCAGGGCGAAGCCTCCAAACGAGAATCGCACTCTGTTGCGGGGACCGGTCTGGCGATGGATCGCGGCGCTATCGATACGCCGGAGTCGATCGCGTGGGCGGTGATTGAAGGTACGCGTGCACGGACGACTCGGCGGCAACACATCACGAGGCATAGGGGGGCGCGGCGAGGACCGCCAGCGTGTGCTCGATGCCGTCGACATTGTCGACCTTGTCGGTGATTGCGTGGCGCTGAAGGCCAAGGGTCGGGAGTACGTCTGCCTCTGCCCCTTCCACGACGATCGCAACCCGAGCATGTACGTCGTGCCCCACAAGCAGATCTATCACTGCTTCGTCTGCGGGGCGGGCGGGAACGCGATCGACTTCGCGATGAAGTATCACGGGATGGGGTTCCGCGAGGCGCTTGAACTGCTGGCGCAGAAGGGCGGCATCGAGCTCACCCCGATGAGCCCCCCCACTGCGCACCGCCGGCGCGATGGCGACGGCGTTCCCGATCACCCCGGCGTCGGCCGCGACGAGATCGCGCGTGCCAACGCGTTCGCCCAGGACTTCTTCCGCACGGTGCTGCGTCACCCCGAACACGGAGCCGTCGCCCGGGCGCTGATCGAACGCCGCGGCATCAGCGCACAGATGGTCGAGGCCTTCGGCGTCGGTGCCGCTCCGGCGCGGTGGGACGGGCTGGTGCAAACCGCGCGTTCCAAGGACGTGCCCGTTGAGTGGCTGCTCGCGGCGGGGCTCGTGAAGGCCCGCGAGCGCGAGGGCGGGCACTACGACGCGCTGCGGAACCGGCTGACCTTCCCGATTCTCGACCAGGCCCGTCGGGCGATCGCGTTTGGCGGTCGGCGTCTGGACGACGATGACGAGCCGAAGTACCTCAACTCGCCCGAGACGGCGCTGTTTGTCAAGGGCGCCACGCTGTATGGGTTGCCGCAGGCGACGCGGGCGATCCGCGAGACGCGGCGTGTGATCGTGACCGAGGGGTACACCGACGTCGTCGCGTGCCACCAGCACGGCGTGGAGAACGTGGTGGCGACGCTGGGGACGGCGTTGACCGAGCGTCACGCTCGGCTGGTGCGCCGGCTCGCGGACGAGGTCATCCTGCTCTTCGACGGTGACGAGGCGGGCCAGCGGGCCGCGGATCGCGCCTTCGAGGTCTTCTTCCCCGAAGCGCTGGACGTGCGGGTGGCGGCGTTGCCCGGCGGGCGCGATCCGGACGAGGTGCTCAAGGAGGAGGGCGGGGATGAGGCGTTCGCGCGGATGCTTGAGGAGGCGGAGGATGTCCTCGAGCACCGGGTGCGTCGGCTTGAGCGCGAGCTGAACGCCTCGGGGCGCGGCGTCGGGAGCGCGGGACGCTCGCGGGTCGTGGAGGAGATGGTCGGTCGGCTTGCGGACCTCGGGCTGGACAATCTGCCGCCGATCCGCAGGCGTTCGATCCTCGATCGCCTGGCGCGACTGGCGGGCGTGGATGCGCGCACGGTGGCGGAGGCGGCGCAGCGCACGGGGCGGCGACGACCGGGCCGCGCCGATGAGGAAGCGGGCGCTGAGGAGCCGGCGCGGATCATCCGGCCCGCGACAACCGCGGAGCATGCGCTGGCCTGCCTGCTGGCGCGCCCCGACCTGGCAAAGCGGGCGGGCGACGATGCGCGATTCGTGCTCGACCCGGGCGGGTTTGGTCGACCGGCGGCGGCGCTAGTCGCCCGCGAGGCGCTCGCGCTGGTGGACGCGGGTGTTGGGTGCGGGGTGTCGGAACTGCTGGGACGGCTGGAGGAGTCGGCGGCGCGCGAGGCCGCGGTGACGCTCAGCGCGCACGTCGACCGGTGGACCGACGAGGCGATCGAGGCGCATTGGCAGGAGTGCGTGCGGCGGCTGCGGCTGGCCCGGGGCGTCCTGCCGACGGCGCGGGACGACGCGGCGGGCGAGTCGGCGGACGCCGACCCGCTCAGCGCGGCGCTCGAAGCGCGGCGGACGCTGGGGCAGAACGTGGCGGGATTGCCTCGGGTGCGCGGGGGCGGCGCGGGGAACGGGGGTGGGTCATGAAGGCGTGGGGAAGTGAACGGTTCAACGGTTCGAGGTGGGGCGGACGATCCGGGTTCTGCTACGCAGTACCCGGGCACCCGAAGTGGGCGCGGGTTGCGAGCAACCCGCGGCATCGGGGGGATGGTGGAGGTGGGACGTGGCGCGTCGGCTCGGCGCGTCTGGAGTTGGCTTGCCCGCTCAGGCTCTGGAGGCTTGCATCGTGACACTCGAGTTCGTTCCTTCGCTGTGTGATCTCTTCGACGTCGGCGCCCGTCGCGGGTGGCTCGGGTACGAAGAGCTCAACGACATCCTCCCGGACGACTACGTCGATCAGGACACGATCGACGACGTGCTGGTCGAGTTCGACCGGCGCGGCGTGGAGTTCGTGGACCTGCTCGAGTTCCGGGCGCGGATGTGGCGCCTGTCGCGGGAGGCGGGGGGCACCAACGGCGTGGGCGAGGCCTTCGACATCCGCCAGGCGATCAAGGCGCGTCGGCGTCCGACCCAGGAAGATGCGGTCAAGATCGCCGACGAGATCGAGGCCGAGGAGAAGGGCGGGGCGCTCGTTGACGAGGAGACCGCGCTCGCCGAGGAGCAGCGTTCGGAGGACGAGTCGTCGTCCGAGAGCGGGGCCCGTCGGATCGACGACCCGGTGCGCATGTACCTGACGCAGATGGGCACGATCCCTCTGCTGACGCGCGACGAGGAGATCCGTCTGGCGAAGAAGATCGAGACGACGCGGATGATCTTCCGCCGGCGCGTGCTGGAGCAGGATCACGCGGTGCTCGAGGCGTGCAATATCCTCGAGCAGGTGCACCGGAGCGAGCTGCCGTTCGACCGGACGATGCGTGTGTCGACGGCGGAGGAGAATCACAAGCAGACGCTGGCCAAGCGGATCCCGTACAACGTGCCGACGGCGCGCAAGCTGGTGGAGCTCGATCGCGAAGACTGGCGGGCGCTCAACGAAGCGATCGACGCGGGCGACGAGAAGGCCGAGGCCTCCATCCGCACCCGCATCGCCCAGCGCCGGCGCAAGCTCGCGACGCTGATGGAAGAGTGCTGTCTGCGGACGAGCCGCATCGCGCCGCTGCACAAGAAGCTGCGCAGCATCGCTGCGAAGATGCTCGAGCTGCAGGCCGAGCTCGCCAAGGCCGAGGCCGACCCGGGACGTTACGAGCCGGAAGACGAGGCGATGATGCGCGACCAGCTCGCGGGGTTCCGCGAGATGGTGCTCGCCGAGCCGGAGGAGCTCGACGAGCGTGTCAGGCTGATGGACACGGTGTTCTGGGAGTACGAGCAGGCCAAGCGCGACCTGAGCGCGGGCAACCTGCGTCTGGTGGTGTCGATCGCCAAGAAGTACCGCAACCGCGGGCTCTCCTTCCTCGACATCATCCAGGAGGGCAACACGGGCCTCATGCGGGCGGTGGACAAGTACGAGTACAAGCGTGGGTACAAGTTCTCGACGTACGCGACGTGGTGGATCCGCCAGGCGATCACGCGGGCGATCGCGGACCACGCGCGGACCATCCGCATCCCGGTCCACATGATCGAGACGATGAGCAAGCTGCGCAACCACCAGAAGCACCTGCTGCAGAAGCTGGGTCACGAGCCGACGATCGAGGAGCTCGCCGAGGCGGCGGGCATGACCGCCGAGGAGACCCGGCGCGTCATGAAGATCAGCCGCCACCCGATCAGCCTCGATCGCCCCGTGGGCGAGAGCGAGGACAGCCAGTTCGGGGACTTCATCGAGGACGAGACGCAGGAGGCGCCCTCGAACGTGGCTTCCAGCGAGATGCTCCGCTCGCGCATCGACGAGGTGCTCAAGACACTGAGCTACCGCGAGCGCGAGATCATCAAGCTCCGCTACGGCATCGGCGACGGCTACACCTACACGCTCGAGGAAGTCGGGCGGATTTTCAAGGTTACCCGCGAACGCGTCCGCCAGGTCGAGGCCAAGGCGATCCGCAAGCTCCAGCACCCGACGCGCAGCCGGAAGTTGAACCAGTTTGTGGACGAGTTCGGCGAGGAGCGCGAGTCGAGCGTGAACGCTTCGGTGGCGTAAGCGCGAGCATACGGCATCACGACCATACAACACGAGCACCGGGCGCGAGCCCGGTGTTGTTGTGCGCTCGTCGCATCGGTTGTGTCAGTCGCGCGCGAAGGGCCGCCGTGCTTGCGCCGCGTGCTCTATGCGCACAACTCTGTTTACCGAGCCAGGTGGCCCTTCTCGTCCGACAGGTGTTCTTCCCACCGTTTCGAGAGGGTGTGCTCGACGCGCAGGAGGTCGAGGACGCGGGCGACGGAGAAGTCGATGATGTCGTCGATGGTGCTCGGGTTGAGGTAGAAGCCGGGGTTGGTCGGCGCGACGATCGCGCCGGCGAGGGTGGCGGTGCGCATGTTCTCGATGTCGATGAGGTTCAGCGGGCTCTCGCGGTGGCAGAGGACGAGCGGGAGGCGTTCCTTGAGAGCGACGGCGCAGGCGCGGTAGACGAGCTTGTCGCCGTTGCCCGAGGCGACGGCTCCGAGCGTGGTGCTGGAGCAGGGCATGACGATCATGCCGTCGTGTCGGAACGACCCCGAGCCGATGGAGGCGCCGACGTCCCTGGAGGGGTGGACGGTGATGCGGTGTTCGTCGAGGTCGGCGCCCGCGGGGAGGGAGGCGAGGAGGCGGGCGTCGAAGCTGGTCATGCCGAGTTCGTCGTGGAGGAGTCGTTTGCCGTAGTCGGTGACGGCGAGGTGGAGTTCGTGCCCGGCACGGTGGAGGGTGGTGGTGAGGCGTTTGGCGTAGAGGGCGCCCGAGGCGCCGGTGATGGCGACGATGAATCGCTTACCGGTGGGTGAGCGTGGTGAGGGATCGTCGTCGGGC
>CAYTSW010000017.1:0-21625 GCA_964440605.1 uncultured Phycisphaeraceae bacterium
CTACACTAATCACCCCCAGTCATACGCACTTACCCGAGATCTACACTCTCTCCCTACACGACGCTCTTCCGATCTCGGCTGCCCGCTCGACTCCGCCGCGGCGGCTCCCGGCTGTACGTCGGCCCCGTCGCTCACGCCATCGAGCAGCAGCACATCCTCGGGGTTCAGCTCCGCGGCCGGGGCGTCCGCGTCGGGCTCGCCACGCAGGGCTGCCGTACCACGGGTGAGCAGCGTCTCGGTATCCCACGACGCCGCCGCCGACTCGCCCAGCGCTTTGGCCGCCTCGCCCAGCAGCAGCGCGATCGCGGCCAGGCGGGCGCCGACCTCAGCGGCATGCGCCTCCTCCAACGCCGACTCATGCTCGGCGCACGCGCCGATGAACGCGATCATCCGCTCCAACGGCGTGAGCTCGAAGAACTCCGCGGTGGATCGCAGCGACTCGGCCAACTCCCCCAGCTTGCCCCGCGCGTCGTCCCGCGTCGATGCGTCGCGGAAGCGGGCCGACGCGTCGGCCACCTGGTCGGCCGACTCCTGAAGGTCCGTGACCATGAAGGGCAGGACGTCCACCTTCTGCTCGGGCAGGTCGAGCGGCGTCGCCGACCCGCCGAAGCGCACCGCGACCGCCCGTCCGCCGGCGTCCGCATCGTCCGGTCCGGTCGAAGCCGGCGTGCTCGCGTCGTCACCGCCCTCGCCCACCTCGGCCTCGCCCCCCGCCGCGATCGCGTGCAGCAGCTCGACCAGCTCCGTCGGACCCGGGGAGATATCGGCCCCGTCCGCCACCTCGCCGAGCTGACGGCGCAGTACGTCGACGCTGCGCAGCAGCGCATCGACCACGGTCTCGTTGACGCTGGCCTGCCCCTTGCGCAGGCAGTTGAGGGCGTCTTCGGCGGCGTGGGCGAACTCGGTCAGCGCGCCCAGATTCAGGAAGCTCGCGCTGCCCTTGATCGTGTGCAGCGCCCGGAAGATCTGGTCGAGCAGCGGCCCCGGCTCGGGCTCGGACTCGAGCGACACCAGGTCCGCGTCGAGCTGCTCGATCAGCTCGCCCGACTCGGTCAGGAAGTCATTGATCAGCTCTGGATCGAGGCCCGTGGGCAGCACGACCTACTCCTCTACGCCGCCCGCGCCGCGGCGTCGGCACGCCGGTACGCGAACGCCTGCGGCTCGTCGACACGCTCGAGCGGCACGCCCGCGTTCCGCAGCGTCTCGCTGTGACCGATCATCAGATACCCGTCGGGCGCCAGTTGGTCGTGGAACATCTGCGCGACGCGCGCCTTCATGTCGTCGTCGAAGTAGATCATCACGTTCCGGCAGAAGATCACGTCCCACGTGCCCCAGCGGCGAGCGGCCGTCGGGTTGTTCAGGTTGTGCAGCTCGAACGTCACCATCTCCTTAATCTCCGGAGAGAGGACGAAGACGTTCTCGCGTTCCGAGAAATAGCGCTTGGTGACCATCGGACTCACGCTGCGGAAGCTGAACGACGTGTAGACGCCCTCCGACGCGGCGCGTAGCACGCGTTCGGAGATGTCCGTGCCCAGGATCTCGACATGCCAGTCCGATAGACGAACGCCCAGCGAGCGGTGGACCTGCATCGCGATGGTGTAGGGCTCCTCGCCGCTGGAGCACGCCGCCGACCAGATGCGCAGCCGCTTCGTCGACTCGCGAGCCTTGAGCAGTTCGGGCAGCACGCGCTGCTCGAAGAAGTCGAGCTGCGGCTGGTTCCTGAAGAAGCTCGTCTCGTTGATCGTGATGCGGTTGAACATCTCCTGAAACTCTTCGACCTGGAACGGGCCCATCGTCAGGAAGGCGATGTACTGGTCGAAGTCTTCCATCTCGAGCTCTTCGAGGCGTTTGGAGAGCCGGCTCTCGAGCACGTACTTCTTCTGCTCGGGGAAGAAGATGCCGCTGCGGTCGTAGATCACCTGCTGGAGGCGCTTGAAGTCGGTGTCCTTCATCGAGATCGTGGTGCCGGGCATCGCGGGGGCGCCTCTTGAAAGGGTGCTCGTCGTGGAGACTCGGGCGGAAGGGCGGTGGAGATCAGGCGGCCTGGGCGGCGGCGTCGTCAGCCGCTTCGAGGATCCCGGCGCCGAACAGGTTGTCCAGATCCAGCAGGATGAGGAGTCGGTCATCGAGCTTGCCGACGCCCTGCACGTATGACGAGTCGATCGCCGACGCCATCGCCGGCGCGTCCTCGACGATCTCGCGCTTGATCCGCAGCACCTCGTTCACGCGGTCGACCGTAAACCCGATGACGCGCTCGGCGACCTCCACCACCACGATCCGCGTGTCCGCCGACGTCTCGATGTCTTCCTTGCCGAACCGACGCCGCAGGTTCACCACCGGGATGATCCGGCCGCGCAGGTTGATGACGCCCTCGACGAACTCGGGGCTCTGCGGCACGCGGGTGATCTCCATCATCCGATTGATCTCGTGCACACTCAGGATCGGGACCGCGAACTCTTCGCTTCCGACCACGAACGACACGAGCTGAAGGATCTCCTCGTCGCCCTGATGCGCCTGCTTCGACGCGTCGACCTGGCTGCTGTTGTTGCTGACGTCGCTCATGGCGGGCCCTCACCTGGCGCTCTCTCCCTCGACACCTCGCGGGCGCAGACCGTCGCGCCCGCCGCATGAGCGATCGGATCGTTGCACGACACGCTGAAGCCGCACTGGTTAACACCGACGACCCGAACCCGACCGGTGAACCGCACGGCCTTCGTGATCCCCCCATCCCGATCGCACGTTCCGGGGACGCTCATAACGCCGCGCGCGTTGGCCTCGCGTTACTCGCCCGAAACGGGGTAGACCGAAGCCGGCGTCACGCGACGCACGATCACCACGCCGTCGAAGGCCGCCCTCCAATCCATCACCACTCCGAAGGGGGCGAGCACGAGCACGCGGGACTCGAGCGGCCCCGCGAACGGACCGGCGCCCGCGTCCTCGCCCGCCCTCAGGTCCAGGAACACGCCGGGCGGCGCCTCGGCGTCTCCCCGGACGCCCTCCTCGGCCGCGAGGGCCAGACCTTCCATCCAATGGGCGCGGCTCGGCGTGACCGCGCGCTCGTCGCCCAGATTCGGCACGCCGACCGCGCCGCGATGAGCCGCGATCGCCAGCGTGGCGATCGCGCCGTCGACCCGGTCGGCAAGGAGCGACGGGATGGGTGCTTCGCTCATCGGCAGCGGGCGGCCGTGCATCGTTGCGCCCTCCAGCGAACGCGCGCTCGTCGTCGCGGCGCCCCACACCACCACCGGCGCGTCACCTTCGCGCCGGGCCTCTTCGAGGTGATCAATCACGGCGCTGGCGCGGCTGCGGGCGATCATCTGCTGACGCGTGCGCGCCATCGCCCCACGCGGCGCATCACGCGGGATCTTGCCGATCGACTGGATGATCTCCTCCCGCTCAACAAGACGGTTCACCAGACGCAGGGCTCTGCGCGAAGCGGCCGAGGCCGCGCCGGCTTTCGCATGCTTCTCCAGCAGCGCATGCGACTCGTTGAGGAGCGTGATGTGCGCTTCGCGACCGGGAGTGTTCGCGTTGGCTTCGAGCATCAGCGCATCGATGGCCCGGACGAAGTCGGAGCGCCGGTCGTTGTCAACTTCGGGGGGCAATCCCTCGGCGATGCGCCGCGTGACGAGCGCCCGTACATCGGGGGGAAAGTTGAACTGCGGCTCGGTGCCGAAGAGGCGCACCGGCGCGCCGGCGTCCTGCTCGCGGACGAACTCCACCAGCGCGTCGTACGCCTTCATGCGGTTGACGACCGGGAACCCGGCCTCGACGACCTCGCGGGCCGGGCGGCCGGCGCGCAACGCCTCGTCGAACGCCAGCCCATAGCCGAAACCGATCTGGAGCCCGATGGCGCCCACCGGGCGTTCGCGATGGAGATGCTCGGTGATGGCCGCGGCTACCTGTACGGGCTCGGGCGAGCGGGCGATCGCGGTGCCGATCAGCACCAGAGCCGCGTCTTCGGGGATCGTCGCGAGCACCGCGTTCATGCCCTCGCCGGTGGCCCAGTCCAGCCCGGTCGCGATGCTCACGCCCTCGACGCTTGGCACGTCACTCGCGCGCTCGGAGCGCTGCGGGCGTTCGCCGTCGCCGGGCCGACCCGGCATGGTCGGGCGCTGGCCTTGGGCGAGAGCGGGAGAGGCGACGAGCACGAGGCCCGCGAGCAACATCGGCGCGAGGAGCGGTTGGAGTCGGCTCATGCGAGCATGCTACGCTCGGCGCGTGATGAACCAGCACCACGCACCGGGCGCCGATCGGCCCGTCATCGGCATCGATCTCGGCGGGACGCACATGCAGGTGGGCCTCGTCGGACCCGACCACACGATCCTGCACCGTCTCGGCGGCAAGACCAACGCCGAGCACGGGCCCGACGCCGTCCTCGACGCCATGGCCGACCACGCGCGGCGCGCGTGCGCCGGCGCGGGCGTCACGCTCGACGACTGCGCGGCGCTGGGCATCGGATCGCCGGGAGCCATCGACTTCGAGCACGGCGTGGTGATCGACGCGCCGAACCTTTACTGGAAAGACCTGCCGCTGCGCGACGAACTCTCCTCGCGCCTCGACGGCATCGCGGTGCGGCTCGAAAACGACGTCAACGCCGCCGTCCTCGGCGAGTGCGCCCTGGGCGCCGGACGCGGCGCGACCGACGCCATCGGCGCCTGGATCGGCACCGGCGTCGGGGGCGGGATCATCATCAACGGCGCGCCCTACCGGGGCCCGCTCGGCACCGCCGGCGAAATCGGGCAGACCATCCTCGCAGGCCTCGCCCCCGGACCCGCGCTCGCCGACGTCGACCACCACCGCATGGAACGTCACGCCTCACGCCACTTCGTCACGCAGGCCCTGATCGACGCGGTCAACCGCGGCGCTTCGTCGTCGCTCGCCGGGCCGCTGCACGACAACGACGGACACCTATCACCCAGCGATCTCGCATCGGCCTACGAGTCGGGCGACGACCTGGCGGTCAGCGCGCTCGACAACGCCGCCGACTTCATCGGCATCACCATCGCCAACACCATCACCGTGCTCTCGATCCCCCTGGTCATCCTCGGCGGCGGGCTGATGGAGACCATGCCACGGCCCTACATCGACCGCATCGAACGCACCATCAAACGAGCGGTCTTCCCGCACGCGCTGGGCGAACACATCACCGTCCGCACCACCGAGCTCAAAGAGAACGCCGGCCTGTTGGGTGCGGCGCTCACGGCCCACGCCTGACGAAGCGCTTGCCCTCGCGCCGCTCGTCGCGGTCTACCCCTCTGAGTCGCTCACAAGATAGAACCGCCCCACCTTCGCCTCGAAGGGCAGCCCGAGGTCTTCGCCTTCGGAGACTTCACAGCCGTACGTGCCTTCCATCGTGCCCCACGGCGTTTCGAGCGGCGCAACGCTCTCGTAGCCGAAGGCGTCGCCGGGCTCGAGTCGCGGCTGTCGGCCGACGACGCCCTCGCCGCGCACCTCGTGCTCGCGCCCGTCGGCGTCGGTGATGATCCAGTAGCGCGTCAGCAGTTGCAGCGCGACGGAGCCCTCGTTGCCGAGGCGGATGCGGTAGCCGAAGAGAAAGCGATTGGACGACGGGTCGCTCTCGGCTTCCATGTGGAAGGGTTCGGCGGTGACGCGCATGACGCACCGCCCATCGTCGGAGCGCGTGACGACCGAAGAGCCGTGACGCGACGGGGCCTGCGGGTTGGTGGGTCCGCTCATGGCAAAATCCTACGCGATACCGGATGAAGCGGGCGGGCGCGTCCGGCCGGGCGGTTCGCGCTCGCGCCGGTCCCTCTGCGACCATCCTTCTACCATCCCGCCATGCTCGACGCCATCGCACCGATCTGGAACGTCATCCTCGTCCTGCTCGGCTTCGGGCTCGTCATCGTCGTCCACGAAGCCGGGCACTTCCTCGCGGCCCGGTGGGCCGGCATCCGCGTCTTCGCCTTCGCCGTCGGCTTCGGGCCGGCGGTCTGCTCATGGCGCAAGGGCATGGGGTTCCGACGGGGGTCGTCCGAAGACGAGTACCGCAAAGCCTTGGAGGCCGACGCCAAGGCCGCCGACGCGCGCTACTCCCCCACCGAGTATCGCCTGAACTGGGTGCCGCTGGGCGGCTACGTCCGCATGCTCGGCCAGGAAGACCTCGCCCCGGCGACCGAAGAGACCGCCGACGACAGCTATCAGGCCAAGCCCGTCTGGAAGCGGATGGTCGTGATCTCCGCGGGCGTTGTCATGAACATCATCCTCGCCGCCGTGCTCTTCGTGGGCGTATACCTGGTGGGTCTGCCGGCCGAAGCGCCGGCGGTGGACGTCCCAGACCAGAGCCCCTCGCACGCCGCGGGCCTGCGGACGGGCGACGTCGTGCGCCGCGTGAACGGCAACACCGTCGAGGTGTTTCAGGACATCGTGCTCGAGGTCGGCCTCGCGAAAGCCGGGCGCGACATCGAGGTCGTCGCCGACCGCGTGCTCGACTCGGGCAAGCGGGAGACCGTCACCGCGATCGTCGAGCCGGAGTACAACCCGCGCGCGCAGATACGCGTCATCGGCGTGAGCCCCATGCTCACCGGCGTGCTCGTCGACCCCGTCGAAGAAGGACGCACCACTTTCGAAGCGACCCTCGCCCGCGCCGGGTTGGAGGAACTCGGGCCGCGCGATCGCCTCGTGGAAGTCGACGGCGAGGCGGTCGAGCCCGTGGACGTCGGCCGCTGGGGCGCGCTGCCGCTGCTCACCCCGCTCTACGACGCGGTCGAGCGCTCAAACGGCGAGCCGATGACGCTCGCCTTCGAATCGCCGGCGGGTAAGACCAAGCGTGTCACATGGTGCCCCGAGCCGCGGTACATGACGGCGCTCACCGGCAGCGGGAACGACGTGCGCGGCGTGCAACACCTGCTGGGTCTGACGTCGCCCATGATGGTCGAGGCGGCGCAGGAACGCGGCGAGGAGCAGGGCCTGCGCGCGGGCGATGTCTTCGCCCGGCTCGGCTCGGGGCGCTGGCCCAGCGTCGACGTCGGCGTCGACGTGATCCGCGACCACGCCGGCGACACGCTCGAAGCGGTCGTGGTGCGCGACGGCGTGCTGCTGCCGCTGACGCTCGACGTGAGCAGCGCCGGCACCGTCGGCTTCTTTCCAGGGCCGGCGAACAACACCACCTTCCTCGCCGACACGCCCGATCTCCACGAGATGCTCGACGGCGAACGCGAGCCGATCGACACCGCCGCCGAGCGCCTCTCGCCGCGGCTCGGAGCGGGCATGCACATCGTCGCGGTCAACGGCGAGCCGCTCGCCTCCATGGATGAACTGTGGCGCGAGCTCCGCGCCTTCGCGGTCGCGACGCCCATCGCCAGCCTCACCGAAGACGCGCTCACCTGGGAGCTCGAAGTCATGGCGCTCGAGCCCGGCTCGCTCGATAAGGGTCCGGTGCAGACCATCCAATGGCGACTCACGAAAGAGGACTTGGCCGTCGTTCGCGAGCTGGGCTGGTCGCTGGGCGTGCTGGAGACGGTCTTCGAGTACGCCTCGGTGCTGGTGAAAGGCGAGGGCCCGGTCGATGCGCTCGCCCTCGGCCTGCGTGAGACCAAGCGCATGCTCGCGCGCGTCTACCTCACGCTCACTCGCCTCGCCGACGGCTCGGTCAAGCCGCAGCAACTCAAGGGGCCCGTCGGCATCACGCACATCGGCTCGCAGGTCGCCGAGCAGGGCTTCATCAAGCTGCTCTTTTTCCTCGGCCTGCTCAGCGCCAACCTCGCGGTGCTCAACTTCCTGCCGCTGCCCATCGTCGACGGCGGGCACTTCATCATGCTCGCCTACGAGGGCGTCACCGGGAAGCCCGTACCGATCGTCGTGCAGAACTTCCTGATGATCATCGGCCTGCTGATGATCGCCGGCGTCTTCCTCTTCGTCACCTTCAACGACCTGGTCGCGCTCTTCTCCTGACCCGTGGACAACCTCGCCCCGACCATCGCCGCCATCGACCTCGAGCACGTGCTCTTCTCGGCGCTGCGCCTCGCGCACCTGCTGCTCGCGGGACTGGTGGTCGCGGTGACCGTCATCACCTGGGCAACGATCCGCATGCTGCGCCGACCGGCGCGCCGGACCTTCGCGTGGGCCATGGCCCGAGGCGTGCCCGCCGACCCCTCCGAACTCGACCAGCCGCGCGCGTTCGACACCATCACCGTCCGCAGCGCCGGGCTTGACCTCGCCGCGTGGTCGATCGCGGGCGACGATCCGAACGGCCCCGCCGTCATCAGCACGCCGGGCTGGGGCGACTCACGCATCAACGCCCTGCCGCGCCTCGAAGCGCTCGCGCCGCACGCGCGACGCGTCATCGCCTGGGACCCGCCGGGCCAAGGCGAGTCGGGCGGCAACTGCGGCCTGGGCATCACCGAACCTACCCACCTGGACACGATCCTCGACACGCTCATCGACGACGACACGCCCGTCGTGCTCCACGGCTGGTCGCTGGGCGGCGGCGTCTCCATCCACGCCGCCGCGATGCGCCTCGACGCGGGTCGCGCGTCGCCGCGCATCGTCGGTGTCATCGCCGAGTGCCCCTACCGCCTGCCGACGACGCCGGCGCGCAACGTCGTCCGCGCAAGCCACCTCCCCTGGACGCCCACCGGCCCTCTGGCGTACCGCCTGCTGGCGATGACGCTCGCCGGGCGCCCGCCCTGGCGCGCCGACTGGCCCGGCTTCGACCGAGCCGAGCACGCCCGGACGCTCGCCCGGCACAAGACGCCGCTGCTGGTCGTCCACGGGGAGCGGGACCCCGTGTCGCCCTTCGAGGACGGGCGCGCCATCGCCGAAGCCGCCGGCGCGTTCGGCGCGCTCGCAACCGTGCCCGACGGGCGGCACAACTCGCTGTGGCGCGAGCCGCGCGAGCGCGGCGTGTGCGTCGACGCCGTGAGCGGGTTCCTCAAGCGCCTCGCCGGCCGCCCCCTCAGTCAGCCTGGGTAACCACGTCGAAGGGCAGCTTGATCGCTTCGCTGACGAGTTCGTCCCCTGTCTCGATGTACCCGGAGCCGGGCCCCTCGCCCTCGGCGATCGCCTTGGTGACCTCCACGAGCCGGAGCGTCAGCGTGTCCGTCGCGGGGTCGATGATGAGCTGCGCGCGCTCGGCTGCGTAGTAGCGTCCGTGCCCATCGTCGATCGTCACGTCGAGAAGGACGCCCTGCCGAGCGTCGAACGACGCGGCCTTGATCGTCCATGCCGTCCCCACGTCCGCCCCCGCGACAATCCGCTCGGCATAGATCCGCTTGGCCTCCCAGACGGAGACGGGCGCGGACCGCTCGCAGCCGGGGAGGGCGAGGGCGACAGCGAGGAAGGGGCCAACGAGAAGATCAGCACGGTAACGCATGCACGCTCTATCGGCCCATTCGGAGGTCGACTGCGGGCGCCGTGCCGGTTATCGGAGACGCGCGAGCCGGGTCGGGCGTCAGCGTCGCGACGCCTCGGGATCCCGCGAACGCTCCAACTGGCGCCCGTGGACGCCCGTGTCCGTCCGCTCGACGAAGTCGCACAGGCGCTGGACGGGTCGGCAGGCCGGGTGCTCGCTGCGCAGGCCGGCGATGGCTTCGCGCACCGTGATGCCGTTGGCGTGGGCACGGTAGAGCCGGCGGAACGCCTCGCGGAGCAGGTCGATCTCGGCGTCGGGCCAGCGTCGCCGGGCCAGAGCCGTTGTGTTGATCTTGCGGGGCTCCGCGGGACAGCCTTCGACCACGCAGTAGGGCGGCACGTCCTTCGACACGCGCGACATCCCGCCGACGAAAGCCATCGTGCCCACGCAGGTGAAGTGGTGCAGCCCCGCGCCCCCGCCGATCGCTGCGCCCGCCTCGATGCGGCAGTGCCCGCCCAGGAGCGTGTCGTTGGCGATGACGACCTCGTCCTCGATGACGCAGTCATGGGCGATGTGCGTGCCGACCATGATGAGGCAGTGCGAGCCGACGCGGGTGGCCCCGCCGCCCAGCTCGGTGCCGCGGTGGATCGTCGCGTGCTCGCGGATGCGGTTGTAGTCGCCGATCAGCAGCTTCGTGGGGGTGCCCTTGTACTTGAGGTCCTGCGGGTCGGCCCCGAGGACGGCGAAGGGGTAGACGATGTTGTGCCGCCCGATGGTGGTGGGGCCTTGCACAATGACGTGGTTCTGGAGGGTGGTGCCCGAGCCGATGGTCACGCCATCACCCACGACGCAGTAGGGCCCGACCGTGACATCGTGGTCGAGCTTCGCTCCGGCGTCGACCACGGCTGTCGGGTGGATGCTGACCGTCATAGAGGCTTCTCGGCGTCGACCATCATGAACTTCACGCGAGCCTCCGCGACAAGGGCCCCCGCCACATAGGCCCGACATTGTACGTCGCCATAGCGCGAGCCCGCGCGGATCGTCTCGGTCTCCATGACAAGCTGGTCGCCCGGGGTCACGGTCTTGCGGAGCCGAACATCATCCATGGCGAGCAGAACCGCTACTTTCCCGGTGCGTTCGAGCTTGTGGGAGAGCATCAGCCCGCCCAACTGGCACAGCGCCTCAACAATAAGGACTCCGGGCATGATCGGCTGGTCCGGATAATGCCCCTGAAAAAAGGGTTCGTTGATCGTGACGTTCTTCAGCCCGATCGCCTTGCGATCTTCATCGATATAGATGACTCGATCGACCAGGATCATCGGGTAGCGGTGGGGCAGCAGACGCCTGATCGCCCGGATGTCCATCGCGGGCGACGCGGGACGCTCCGTCGACCCGTTGCGGCTCGCCTCCAGCAGCGCCCGCCCCAGCTTGTGGTTGAGCGCATGCCCCGAGCGGTACGCCACGATCCGCCCCAAGACCGGTCGCCCGACCAGCGCCAGGTCGCCGATCAGGTCGAGCAGCTTGTGCCGCACCGGTTCGTTGTGGAACAGCAACTCGTTGTCGATGGGGCCGGACTGGCCGATCACGAGCATGTCGCGGGGCTCGACGTGCTGGAACAAGCCCAGGGCCCGCATCTGCCTGGCTTCGTCGGCCGTCGAAAACGTGCGCGCCGGTGCGATCTCGGCCATGAAGGCCGCCGGATCGAGATGCAGGGCGTGGTGCTGACGCCCGATGGGCGAGTCCTCGCCGTAGTCGAGGAAGTACATGAACTCGGGCGCATCGAGATCCGCGGGGAGCGCCGTGAGCGTCGCCTCGCCATCGCGCACGGTGATGGGCGCTTCGATCACCAGCGGGTCGCGTGCGGCGTCCTGCTCGACAGCGCCCACGCCCGCGATGGGCTCGGCGAAGACCGCCGCCGACCCGTCGCCGATGGGCAGTTCCGGGCCGTTCACTTCGACGCGCGCGTTGTCGATGCCCAGCCCGGCGAGAGCGGCGAGGCAGTGCTCGACCGTTTCCACTCGGGCGTCGCCCGCCTCGAGCACCGTGTGCCGCGGCGCCTCGATCACAGAATCGAGCGTCGCGCGGATCGTCGGAGCGCCGGGGAGGTCGGAGCGGATGAACGTGACGCCTTCGTCGGCGTCGGCGGGACCGACCCGGACCTTCACGGGCTGAGCCGTGAACAGGCCGACGCCCTCGACCGTGACGGCCTGCGCGAGCGTGCGCTGGGGGTGATCCCGCCGAGTGCTCATCGGTCGCCCTCCGCTCGTCGCTCGGCGACAACGCGTTCGAGCTCGGCGATCAGCGCGGGGAGACGGTTGACGGCGGCATACGTGCGCAGCACATGGCGCGCCGGTCGCGCGGGCATGCCCGTCCAGGTTTCGCCATCGGGCACGTCTTCCATAACGCCGGCGCGGGCGCCGAGCATCACCCGTGAACCGACGGTGCGTTGATCGGCGACGCCCGCCGACCCGCCCACCATGGTGTAGTCACCTATGGTGACCGAGCCTGCGAGCGAAGAGTCGCCGCAGATGACGCAGTGCGCGCCGACGGTGCAGTTGTGGGCGATCTGCACGAGGTTGTCGATCTTGGTGCCCGCGCCGATGGAGGTCACGCCGAACGTGGCCCGATCGATGCAGGTGTTGGCGCCGATCTCGACGTCGTCGCCGATGCGCACGATGCCGACGTGGGGGATCTTGACGTGATGCCCCTCGGTGGTCTGGCGGTACCCGAACCCGTCGGCCCCGACGACGACGCCGGGGTGGAAGATGCAGCGGTCGCCGACGACGCAACGCCCGTTGATGGTTACGTTGGACATCAGCGTGCTGTCATCACCGATGACCGCGCCGGGTCCGACGCGGCAGAAGGGGCCGACGCGGACGTTCTGCCCAAGCCGGGCGGTGGAATCGACGGCGGCGCACTCATGGACACCGACCGGCGGGCGGTCGTCGGGCAGCATCTGGGCGTACGCCCGGAGCAGAACGAGCAGCGCCATGTCGGCGTCGGGCACGGCGATGACGGTGCGCTCGCCCGGCTCGCGCAGCGGCGCGCCCTTCGGTGCTTCGAGCAGGCGGCTCGTGACAAGCGTGATCCCGGCCCGCGAAGCGCGCCAAGCGGCGAGGAACTTCTCGCCGCGCAGGAAGGAGAGCTGGTCGGGCCGCGCGTCCTTGAGGGTGGCGACGCCCGTGATGCGCGTGTCGGGATGGCCGAAGATGGTCGGCTCGACGCCGCCAGCCCGGAGGATGTCGGCGATCTGGGCGGCACCGATCTCCATGGCCGGTGTGTCGTTCACGGGGGTGATCTCCGCGCCCGCGTGCGGGCGGGGGTGGCGCGCTCGCGCGATTCAGCCGCCGGCGTTGCGTCGGAACTCGTTGTTCATCTTCTGGGCGACTTCGCTGGAGATGTCGTACCGCTCGTCGGTGCAGAGCACGCGCCGCGACAGGATGGCGTTGCGCAGCTCGTTGGGCTGCAAGCCGTCGGGGATCTCCGTCCCCGCGTCGGAGGTGAGCACGATGTCCCACCCCTCGGTCGAGGCGTATGCACAGGCGGCGTCGCGGATCTTGTTAAAGAGCTCGAGCTGGAGCTGCGTGCGCCGACGAGCGACCAGCGTCTCGGCCAGCCGGCCCTCGAACTCGAGGTTCGTCTGGAGGCGGATCGCCTCTTCCAGCGTCGTCTGATAGCGATCGCTGTCGCGCGGGAGGATGTCGAGGTCGGCGGTGACCTGCTCGAGCTGGGTGCGGATCTCCTCGAGCTTGTTCTCGCGCTCCTGGATGATCGTCTGAAGCTCTCGCTCGCGCGACGTCTTCTCGTCCAGCGCGTCGAGCACGCGGGCGATGTCGATCACCGCGACGTTGGCGGTCGTCGCCGACTGCATCGCGCGTCGCGCCTCGGCGGGCGTGGACAAATAAATGCTGCCGAGGATGAGGGCGGCTGCGGCCAGGCCGAGGGCGGCCCAGCGCCAGATGATTCGCTCTCGCATGCGTGGCTCCCGTGGTTGGGCGGTCCGGTGTGGTTGGTCGACGGGGCGGCCTCGCGTCAGGGAGGCGGCTTCCTCTTCAATGATAGCGGGCACTAGCTCCGGACGAAAGCCCGGCGAGGCGGGTCATCAGAGTTCGCAACGACCCGCGCCGCTCAGTCCAGCGGCTCGTTCTCGATGCTCGCCTGCTGCCCCGCAAGCTTCTTCTCGACGAATCGCTCGATCCACCGCTCGAAGGTCTTGCCGTGGGCCGTGTCCTTGCCGGTGAACTCAAGCCGGTCGATCTCGTCGTAACCGATGTGGATATATGCGTCCGAGCCGGGCGCCATCATCCGCAGCTTCGAATCCGCCAGCGCGTCGCCCGTCCGCCGATCGAAGACGTAGCCCGTGACGGACGATCCATCGGTCTTCGTGATGGTGACGTCGCCCCGATAGTCGAAGGCGGCCTCCAGCGCTTCGATGAGCGCCCGCTCGTCCTCGCGCGTGGCAACAAGGCCCTGCAACGAGGCGGCTTCACCGGTTGAGGCGTTGGCGGCATCGGCTTTCACGTCCTGGGGCATGGCGGGGTCCTTCCGGACTCAGAGCAGCTAAGCGTGCTTCTGCATCAGATCGGGGGTGCGAAGGTGCGCGAGGGTCAGCCGAACGTGCGGCCCGAACGGGGGTCCATCATCTTCCAGCCCAGGACGCGGCACATACGCGGCAGGACGGCCCAGGCCATGTCCTCCTCGTTCATGGAGACCATGATCTGCATGACGGGGTCGTCCGGCCCGACCATAGGCAGTTGCGCCACCAGACCGGGTCCGAAGAGCACGCCGGTGCTCTCGGTCGAGCCGTCCTCCGAAATGTTGAACTGCGCCAGCAACTCCTTGATCTCACGAGGGGACCCCAAAGCGACCGTGTCGGCGGCGCCGGGCAGCCGCGTCTCGTCGCTGTCGTCCTCGACCTCCTCGGCCTCGACGAGCTTTACGAGCAGGATGCTGCGGTCCTTGGGCACGTCGGGCTCCGGTGGTCCTTGGGGCGGTCGGAAGGCGGGGATGACCGTATGCCGGGTCGCGTGGGGGTGCAACGCCCCTCAGCCAAGCGTGCCGTGCTTGGCGCGCCAGGTGGCGCCATCGACAGCGCTGCGCTCGACGATGCGTTCGAGGTCTTCATCGGTGGTCCAGGGCAGGGCGGCGATCTTCTCCTTGAGGCGGTCCGGGAAAGGGCGGTCGCGCTTCTCGTGACGCGGGCGGCTCTTCCAGTACCGGTGCATCCAGAGGTACTGCTCGGGCGCCCGGCGGACCATCATCTCGATCGCGCGTCGATAGCGGGCCGTGATGTAGAAGAGCGGGTCGGGCTGGCCCTGCCAATCCTCGGGCTCGATGACATCGAGGACGTCGACGCGATAGCGAAAGCGTTGGGCGTCTCGCCGGTCGCGATCGCGCGCCGGGTCGAGGTGGCGCGGGCTGTCGAGATGGGAAAGGGCCGAGCAGTTGCCGGCCTGTTCCTGGGACAGCCCGCTGAGGCGCATCGCCTGGCCGCAGAGGATCGGCGCGTTGTACCGCTGCGCGAGCACGCCGATGGTCTTGTAAGCCGAAGCCAGGCGGTTGAAGAAGGGGACGAACAGCCCCGCGTCGCCGGCGTTCTGGTCGGCGATGAAGCCCACGGGGTCGCCCCGCTCGACGATGGGCGGGAGCATGCGCGCGGCGCCGAACTTGTCGACAAGCGTCAGACCGCGGCGCTGGCGCGATTGCGCCAGCCAGCGATCTAGCGGCTTCATGTCCAGCGGTCGGTACAACGCGTGAACAGGAAAGCCCAACACCGCGAGCGTGGAGCCCAGCAGCTCCCAGTTGCCGACGTGGCCCGTCACGAGCAGGCAGGGCCGCCCCGAGAGGAGTACGCGCAGGCCCTTCTCCAGATCCCCGAACTCCACGAAGGCGGCGTAGCCGTCTTCCGAGAGCAGGCGTGGGACGCAGGCGACCTCGGCGGCGAGACAGAAGAGGTGCCGATAGCTCTCCAGCGCGTAGGCCCGGGCGGCGGGCTCGTCCCAGTCGGGAAAGCACCAGCGGATGTTGTCGATCGCGCGTTGGAGCCGCGCGTCGTTGAAGGGCAAGGCGCCGAAGCGCCCTCCCACCTCGCGCAGCGCGCGCATGGAAGGCTCGATGCCCGCCGTCTGGATCGCCGCCGTCCCCGTGCGCACGCCAGCGTACACGACAGGATGGACCCACGTCGGCAGCTTGGCCTTCTTCTTTTTCCTGCGCTTCTTCGTGGGCGTCCGCGCCGTCGCAGGTGCCGCGCCCTCGCCCGCGGCTATGGGCGACCCGGCCAACGCAACGCCCCCCGCGGGCTCGCCGTTCTCGACGGGCGGCGGGGGGCTGCTGGAACTCTCGCCTGACGTCATGCGCTTGGGTCGCGGGAGGGGGCAGGGGCCCGGAGGGCGGGGGGTGAGTCAGTCGGGGCGGGCGTCGATGCCGGTGAGGGTGTAGAGGCGGTTCTCGTTAAGCAGCGGGATGCCCCGCTCGCCGGCCTTCTGCTGGAGCTCGTTGTAGCGGTCGATCTTGTCCTGAATGGCGAGGAAGCGGTCGAGGACGGGCTGGGGGTCGTCGAAGCGGGGCTCGGGGGGCGCGATGGGGGCTGAGCCGAGGACGACGAAGTCGGTGCGTCCGGTCAGCCGCTCGTCGATCACGCCGCCCCACGACTTGATGAGGTCCTTGATGGACTCGCCCTCGCGCTCGGTCTCGAGCCCGTCGCGGTTGCGATCGAAGTTGCCGAAGACGATGAAGTGATACTCCTTGAAGGGGTCCCAGACAGCGTTGACGAGCTTGTCCTCGGGGAGGATCGGGTTGCCGCGCAAGGCCCGAATGGGCCGGGCGACGGCGGTGGTCTCGTCGATCTGGATCACCTCGAGCGTCGCCTTGCCGCGCGGGTAGCTGCCCGTCTCGTCGGGGCGGACGGTCGTCGTGCGGCCGAAGACTTCGAAGGTGAGCCCGAGCACCACGCCGGCGTTGCGGCCGACGTTGATGTACACATCGCTCGTCCCCGCGTCGACTTCCACGACGCGGGCGTCGATGAGCGAGGCCTCCTCCTTCGGGCGCAGGGTGTCGCGGGCGGCGGTGCCCTGAAGAGTGCTGATGCGCTCCTTGAGCACCGCGCTCTCGTCCTGGAGTTCCTGGAGGCGCGACTGGAGCGAGTCGAGGGAGCTCTGATAATCGGTCTGGGCCTGCTCGAGCGTGCCGCGGATCTCGTCGCGCGTGGAGGCGACGCTCTGGCCGTACTCATCGACGAGCTGATTGAGGCGTTCGTTGTCGGCGCTGAGCGCCGCGCGGGCGTCCTGGAAGTCTTCACGCGACGCGGCGTATCCCTCGCGGGCGGCTTCGAGGTCGGCCTGGAGGCGACGCTGGGCGGCCTCGGCGTTCTCGGCCTGGCGACGCGTCGCCGCCACTTCGCTGCGCAGGTCTTCGATTACGTCGAGCAGGTCCTGCGCATCCTCGCCCAGGCGCGTCTCGACGCGGTTCTGAAGGCTCTCGATGGTCTCGTTGGGACGGCCCGCGACGAGCGTCTTGAGCGTGCGGTTCTCCTGCACGAGGTAAGGGACCACGCCCTGGTTGCCCGAGAGCGAGCGCAGCCGCTCCCACTCGGCATCGGCACCGGCCCGACCCAGCGCTTCCTCGCGCTGTTGCTCGGCGATCTCGACCGCGGCGACCTGATTCTGATACTTGGAGAAGGTGACCGCGCTGGTGATCAGCAGGCCCAGCGCAAGGGCCGCCAAGATGACGCAGGTCACGATGAGGGTGGTGCTGGAGCCGCCTCGGCTGGCCATGATGCGGTGCCTCCTTGGGAGGGGATTCGGGACGTCCGACTCGGACGGAAGGAGCGGTGGGCGTGCATCCCGACGCGGGCGACGACGGAGCGTCCATCGCTCGGCGGGAGGAGTTCACGGTGGTGCGGGCGCCGGCACGCGAGCCACCACAGGCCGGCATCACTCTACTACGTCCCGAACACACCGGGAGTTCCGGAGTGTGGCGTGGGGGCCTCGGATCGTCAACCGAGCCGGTTTCGACCCGGCTCGGCCTACACCGGCAGCAGATAGGGCTGGGCGAGAAGCACGAAGCCCAGGAAGAGGGCGTAGCTGATCGCGTCGGTGAGCATGGTGACGAACAGGGCGCTGGCGGTTGCCGGGTCGGCCCCCAAGCGCTGGAGGATCATGGGCGTCGCGGTGCCGATCATCACGCCCACGACCATCGCCAGCGCCATCGCCCCGCCGCAGACCAGCCCGAACACGCCCCACGACAGCGCCCGCCCTTCCGAGGCGGGGTCGGAGACGACCAGCGGCCCTAGCAGCGCCGCGCCCACGGCGAAGAGCACGCCGATCACGATCCCCACCACCACGCCAAAGACCAGCTCGCGCCGGACCAGCGGCCAGACGCGCTCGGGCCGCACCTCCCCCAGCACGATGCCCCGCAGCGTGATCGCCAGACTCTGCTGGCCCGAGTTGCCCGACTGATTGGCGATGACCGGGTAGATCACCGCGACGACGGGGAGCAACTCGATGAGGTCCGTATAAAAAAGGATGACCGCCGAGCCCGCCTGGGCCATCAGCAGGTTGATCACCAGCCAGGGCCCGCGGCCCTTGAGCTTGTCCACCACCCGGCTGTACACCGCCTCGCCCTGACCGGCGCCGACCTGCTTGTACGCGTCCTCCGTCGCCTCCGCCGAGATGATGTCCACGACGTCGTCGATGGTCACCATGCCCAGCACGCGGCCCTCTTCGTCGACCACCGGGAGCGTCAGCAGGTCGTACCGTTCGAACAGGCGGGCGACTTCCTCGCGGTCGATCTCGGTGGTCACGGCGTCGTAGTCGCTGTCGAGATGGTCGGCCAGCGGCTCCTCGTCGTCGATCACCAGCAGGTCGCGCAGCCCGATGAGCCCCTTCAGGCGCTTGAGCTCGTCAACCACGAAGAGTTCGGTCTGCGCCGAGTCGAGCGAGTGCGTCTTGAGGAACTCGATCGCCTGCCCGATGCGCATGCCCTCACGCACCACGGCGATCCGCGTGGTCATGATGCCCCCCGCTGACTCGGGGTCGTACAACGCCAGCTTGCCCAGCACCGCCGCCTGCTTCGGGTGCAGGTGCTTGATCAGCTTCTGACGCTCGGCGACGTCCAACTCCTGGAGCAGGTCGGCGGCGTCGTCGGGCTCCATCAGACCGATAAGAGCCGCGGCCTCCTTGGGCGGCAGGTCCGAGATCACCGAGACCGCCAGCGGCACCTCCATGTGCGCGAGCGCGTCGGCGGCGTCGCGGTCCTCCAGCAGATGGACCAGCTCTGATTGCTCGTCGGGGTCGAGGTCCTCCAGCCGGTCCGCGGCGTCGGCCGGCTCGAGCTCGGCCATGTGCGGGGCCATCTGCGCCGCGTCGAACTCGCCTTCCATCAACTCGTCCAGTGCCGCCTCGGCCTGCTCCTGCGCATCGGTCGCGATGGCCGCGGCCTCGGCATCACCCTCACGCGGGGGCTCCCCGACATCGCGGGGCTGCTCGGGCGTGGGGTCGTCGCGGGCTGGATCGGCCATGGCATGAGGGTAGCCCCCGACCGGGCGAGCCCGAAGATCGCTTCATCCAGACGCCGGCGCACGCCGAAGCCCCGATAGCCGCGCCCTATAGTGGCGCGACACGCCCGGCAATCGCCCGGCCCGATTCGAAGAAGGGACGCCCGTGCCGTACACCCTCAAGCCCGCCGACGCCTACGACGTCGATGTCGAACGCACCGACTACCTCAAGGACCACGTCGACACCGGCGACCGCTGGACTCTCAACTTCGGCCCCCAGCACCCCGCGACGCACACCACGCTCCGCCTCGTGCTCGAGCTCGACGGCGAGCGCGTCGCCCGCTGCACGCCCCACATCGGCTACCTCCACTCGGGCTTCGAGAAGCTCGCCGAGCACCTCGACTACAACCAGTACGTGACCATCGTGTCGCGCATGAACTACCTCAGCCCCATCGCCAACGACATCTGCTGGCACCACGCCGTCGAGCTGCTCTTCGGCGTCGATCTCACGCCGCGGTGCAAGGTCGTGCGCACGATCATGGCCGAAGTCGCCCGCATCCAGGACCACCTGCTGAACGTCGGCGCCGCCGCGCTCGACCTCGGGGCGTTCACCGGCTTCCTCTACGGCTTCAACGTCCGCGAGAAGATCTACGACCTCTGCGACTACATCTCGGGCCAGCGCTACCACCCCGACTGGACCCGCGTCGGCGGCGCGATGAAGCCCCTCCCCGACGACGAAGTCTTCCGCGACCTCGTCAAGGACCTCATCCGCAAGCAGGTGCCCCAGGCGATCAAGGACCTCGAAGACCTCGTGCTGCGCAACAAGATTTTCCAGGACCGCACGGCGGGCATCGGCTCGATGAACGCCGAGGAAGCCATCGCCTGGTCGCTCTCGGGCCCCGTCGCCCGCGCCTCGGGCGTGGAGCGCGACGTCCGCAAGGACGAGCCCTACCTCTGCTACGCCGACAACTGGGACGGCCAGGGCCGCGAGAGCGTGACGTTCCAGGTTCCGGTGCACACCGACGGCGACGTTTACGCCCGCTTCCAGGTCCGCATCGAGGAGATGCGCCAGTCCTGCCAGATCATCGAGCAGTTGCTCACGGATGATCTCTGGGAGTGGCTCAAGGACATCCCGATGGACACCTACGCCGATGGGAAGTTCGTTACGCCCAAAAAAGAAGAGGTCTACGGCTCGATCGAGGGGCTCATCCAGCACTTCGAGCTGATCATGTCCAACCGCGGCTGGGACGCGCCCATCGCCGAGGCGTACGGCCGGAACGAGACGGCCAACGGCGAACTGGGCTACTACGTCGTCGCCGACGGCGGCCCGCGCCCCTGGCGCGTCAAGACCCGCCCGCCGTCGTTCATCAACTACCAGACGATGGCCAAGATGCTCGAGGGCCACATGCTGGCGGACACGGTGGCGATCCTGGGTTCGCTCAACGTGGTGGCGGCTGAGTTGGATCGGTAGGCGGCTCGATCACCGCCATGGCGACTACGTCATCACGGTGACCGCGGGGTCGATGGCAAGCGTGAGGGTCATGGGCCAGATGCACCTGCGGGCGGCGCCGGTTGAGATTGCGGCTTGGTCGGGATACCGATGTCGGCGAGGCGGAGCGTGATCGAGCCGTCCCACCAGCGTGTGGCGCAGGGGTCGTCCATCGCGAGTCCGCGGTCGCCGGTGATGCGGATGGTCCAGGCGTCGAGCGTGTCGAGCCGGTCGGCGTGACGCACGAAGAAGCGGACGCGTTCCTTGACAGGGCGATGGCCGAACGGGCTGGGACGATGCATGGGCTGGATGGGCTGCGCCGCCGACGAAGCGAGGCCGGGCTGCTCGATGGTGGCCCAGTTGCGCACGGTGCCCTGATCGTCGATCAGCTCGACGCGCAGCGCGAAGGCGACGCCGTCCATGGCGGAGATGGTGGACTGAGTCGCCTGGCCGACCTTGAGCTCGATGGGGGCGTACCGCAGCGCGAGTTCCACCCAGAGGTGGCCGGGCACGATGCGCTCGCCGCTGTGCTTGTTGATGACCTGCCACTCGACGGTGGTGCGCAGGGTGTTGGTGATGAAGCGCTCCAGGGCGGGCGCGGCGGCCGGCTCGATGGTCTCGTCCAGCGGGACCTCGCGCACGCTCCTTTGCGTGCGCATGGCGGCGACGGTGCGCCGGATCGGGTCGGGCCAGGTTCCCGACCACGCCTCGACCTCCAGGCGGGCGGTCTTTGAGGATGCGTCGCGCGTGATCGGCACCCGCTCGTACGCGATGTTCCAGCCCGAAGCGACGGGGCGGATCGTGCGCAGCGAGCCGGGCTGACGAGGCTGCTGGTTCGACCAGTCGCGCCCGCGATCGCGCGCCATCTCGCGCCGGTAGGCCATCTCGCGCGCGCTGATGCCGCTCACGTGCTCGCCGCCCGTGGTGACGCGGAAGGGAAGCGAGGGCAGGAGGCGCAGCGGGACGGGCATGCGCATCAGACCCTGGAGCGGCTCACCTTCGGGCCAGACGTCGCCCACCAGCAACGCATCGTCGGCGCCGCGCTCGAGCGTGGTCTCCACGAGCGCGACCCACGCCTCAGCGTTGTCGGCGGCGACCGTGCAGAGCGTGATCACTTCGTCGCCGTACATGCTCCCTGACGGATCCCACCAGACGCGCTCGCCGGTCTGTCCGATGTAGCTCTCCAGCGCGATGCGGTGCATCCACGGCGCGGTGTCGCGCGAGCCGATGCGTTCGAAAACGAACTCGTGACGCAGGCGCTCAAGAATCCGATCCATGAGGGTGGTGGGCTGCGCCGGCGTGGTTGGCGGCTGCGTGATTGGCGTCGGCG
>CAYTSW010000017.1:21725-29868 GCA_964440605.1 uncultured Phycisphaeraceae bacterium
GCGTGATTGGCGTCGGCGGAGGAGGCGGCATGCCTGGAAGCGGGCTCGGGCGCAGGTTGGCGGGCCCGGGCGCGACCGGGCGTTGGATGCCGCTGACGAGCGTCGGTGCTTGCAGCGCGTCGGTGTGCGGCGTGATGACAATGAGCACCGGAGTGGGCACGAGCGCCACCCAGCCGCGTTGCGGCAAGGCGTGCCCGCGCTGCACGAGGGGCACCGCCAGCAGCGCGACGATCGCGAGTCGGCGGAGCATCCAGCGCCGGCGCTTGCGCACGCGCCGCAACACTCGAGACCCCGCGACGCTGCGCCCGCACTCGGGGCAGGTCAACGGCAGGCCCTGCTCGAACTGCGGACCCACTTCGTGGTCGCACTTCGGGCAACGCGGCTCGGCGCTCCGCCCGCGCCGGCCCCACAGCGACCACGCGACCATCGCGACCGCCGCGACACCGAGCGTCCACGACAGCAGGTCGAGCAGCAGGCGGTGATCGTTCATCGTCGCCTCACGCTACCAGCCCGGCCGCCGCCCTCAAAGGCTCATTGTTAGAATCCGCCTCATGGCCCAGCGGACGCTGACGGTTGCGGTCTTCGACGAAGGCGCCGAGTGGGCGCTGGAGGAGCATCACGTCGCGCGGATCCGTGAGGCGGCGGGCGACGCGTTCGCGGTCGGCGTGGTGCGGTCGCGCCGCGAGTTGGCCGAGGCGTTGCCTCGCACCAACGCGATCGTCGGTTTCCCGGTGACGCGCGACCAGATCGAGCCCCACCTCGGGCGTCTGGAGTTCGTGCAGCTCACGCACTCCATGGGCGACCGCAGCGCCGCGGTGGTCGCGGCGCTCGAGGCGGGCGTGCGCGTGTGCAGCGCCGCGACGATCCGGGCGCCGCAGGTCGCCGAGCACGCGGTGGCGTTGACGCTCATGCTCGTGCGCCGCATCGACGCCGCGGTGCTGCGTCAGGCCGAGCACCGCTGGAGCTCGAGCGAACTCGGAGCGCGCATCGGCATGCTGCGCGGCAGCACCGTCGGGCTCGTCGCGATGGGCGTGATGGGCGAACAGATCGCCCAGCGGTTGAAGGCGTTCGGCGTCACGACGCTCGCGACGCGGCGTGAGCCGACGAACCCGTTCCTCCACGTCGACGAGATGTTCCCGACCGAAGACCTCAACGAGATGCTCGCGCGCTGCGACGTGGTGATCGTCGCGGCCCCGCGCGTGCCGCTGACGCGACACCTCATGGGGCGCAAGCAGTTCGCCGCGATGAGGCGCAGCGCCGTGCTCGTCGACGTCAGTCGAGGCGGCGTAGTGGATCAGCAGGCCCTGATCGACGCGCTGCGTCGCGGCTCGATCGCCTCGGCGGCGCTGGATGTCTTCGAGACCGAGCCCCTGCCCTCCACCTCGCCCTTCTGGACGATGCCCAACGTGGTCGTTACGCCGCACGTCGCCGCCGCAAGCCCCGCGTTCTGGGAGCAGGCGACGGACGTGACGTGCAACAACCTGCGCCGCCTGCGGGACGAGCGCGAGCTGATCGACGAGCTGGACCTCGAACGCTTCAAGACGCCCGCGCGATCATGATCGGGAGGCGGCCGGGCGTCTGGGCGTTCGTCGCCTTCGCTCTGGGCGCGCTCGTCGCGACGCGGCTCGACACCGTCGACCCGTGGCCCTTCACGCTCGCCGGGGGAGCGCTCGCCCTGGCCGCGATCGCGCTGCGCGGGCGCACGGGCGCGGTACTGCTCGCGCTGGCGCTCGCCGCCGGCGCCTGCGGCTACACGCTCACGCGCTGGCACGCGACACCGAGCGATGCGCTGGAGCGGCTGGTCGCCGACGGCGGCGTGGTGACGGTCGAGGGCGTCGTTCTCGAAACGCCGCGGCTCGCCGACACGCAGCGCGGGCGTATGGCGACGCACGCGCACTTCAACCCGCGGTACGCCGCGGCTCCGATGCGCATCGACACGATGGTCGAGCGTGACGGCTCGACGCGCGATGCATCGGGCGTCGCTCGTCTGCGCGTGCAGGGCGATGCGGCGTGGCCGGCGGCGGCCGGCGATCGCGTGCGCGCAACCGGCGTCTTCCGCGCGGTGCGCGGGCCGCTGAACCCGGGCGAGATCGACTGGCGGCCGCTCGCGCGCGAGCGCGGCCACGCCGGAACGCTGGTGCTGACGAGTCCCGACCTGCTCGCGCCCGTCGCGACCGCGGGCTGGTGGGAGCGCGCGAAGGCCGAGCGCCTGCGCACGATCGCCCGGCTCCGCGACCGCGCGATGCACGCGATACACGTGGACGATCCTCAGGCCGACGCGCTGCTCGAAGCGTTGCTTCTCGGGCAGCGGTCGGCCTCGTTCGACGAGCTGGCCGAGCCGTACCAGCGGCTGGGCATCGCGCACGTGCTGGCGATCAGCGGGCTGCACCTCGGGGTGCTCGCGGGGCTGGTCGTGCTCGTCGTGCGGCTGGTGGGCGATCGCCCTCGTGTCGAGACGCTCGTTCTGTTCGGTGCGCTGGCGTTGATCCTCGCGCTGGTGCCCGTGCGTGCGCCGATCGTCCGGGCGGCGCTGCTCGTCGCGGGCTGGCGTCTGGCCGATGTCTTTGGGCGCCGGTACGACTCCATCAACACGCTCGCGTTCATCGGCGTCGCGCTGCTGCTCTGGCGGCCGAGCGAACTGCTCAACCCCGGCTTCCAGCTCTCCTTCGGCGTCGTCGCGGCGCTCATCGGTCTCACGCCGATGATCTCCAGACGCTGGCTCGGCGAGCGGCACGACCCCGACAAGCGAAGCGCCGCGCGGCACGCGAGCGAGGCGGGGGCGATCACCGGCATCGCGTGCCTCAACGCGTGGCTGATCTCCTCGCCGCTGGTCGCCTGGCGCTTCGGCATCGTCTCGCCGCTGGGCGTGCTCGCGTCGATCGCGATCATCCCGTTCGTCACGCTGCTGCTGGGCGTCGGGTACGCGGTGATTCTCGCGGGGCTCGTTTCAGAAGACGCCGCGGCTGCGATGCGCATGCCGCTGGTGTGGCTCGCCGAGGGCATGAGCGCGTTTGTGTTCTGGATGGACCGCCTGCCCGGCTCATCGATGCTCGCTCCGGACCCCGGCCTCGCCTGGGCAGTGGCGATGACGGCGGTCGCGTGGTGGTGGCTCGCGTGCGGCGCGAGACCGCGGTGGGCGTTCGGGCTCGCGCTCGTCGCACTCATCGCGTGGAGCGCGTGGGCGTTCATGCCGCGACGGCTGCCCGAGGGCGTCGCCCTGCGCATGGACACACTGGCCGTCGGCGACGGCGCGTGCCATCTGGTGCGCAGCGGGCGCGAGGCGATGCTCTTCGACTGCGGCTCGCAGTGGTTCGGCGTTGGGCAGCGGCTGATCCCCGACGCCGTGCGCACGCTCGATGCGCCGCGGATCTCCACCGTCGTCATCTCGCACGACGACGTCGATCACTACGCCGGCCTGCTCGACGCCGCCGAGCCGATGGGCGTGCGGCGGGTGCTGATCAGCGGGCCCTTCGAGCGAGCCGCCGGCGATCCGAAGAGCGCCGCGGCGGCGTTGCTCGGCGGGCTTCGTGCACGTGGGATCACGATCGAAGTTGTCGGCTTGGGCGATGCGTTCACGCTGGGCGATGCGCGTGTCGAGGTGCTCCACCCGCCGCGCGACTTCATACCCGAACGCGCGTTGGACAACGACGCCTCGCTCGTGCTCCTGCTGACCGTCGACACGGAGGCCGGGCCCCGGCGCGTGATGCTCTGCGGCGACATCGAAGCGGGCGCCATGGAATCCATCCTCGCGCGTCGCCCCGGCCTGCGCGTCGATGCGATGGAAGCGCCGCATCACGGCTCGGCGCGGCCGTTCGCCTACGCGTTCGTCGAGCGGATCGACCCTTTGATCGTCGTGCAGTCGACCGGGCCCTCGCGGATTGATGATGAGCGGTGGGATGCGGTGCGCCGCGATCGGACGTGGTGGACGACGGCGAAGGATGGCGCGGCGGCGACCGTCGTCGGGGTGGATGGAGCCGTGCGCGTGGGGGCGGCGCGGGAGTAGGAGTCGGCCTTCGGCCGAAGACGGGCGGGATGCCCGTCCCACCAGAGACATGGATTTTTTTTGGGTGTCGGGTGCCACTGACCTCGGCTCTGCGAGGTCAGTGCTTCGCGCACCATGCTTTCGTCAAAAAACGCTGACCCGTAAAGCCGGGTCAGTGGCACCCCCCCACCGTCGCGCTCAGACCGCGTGACGCGTGGCGGGCGGGTCGCCGTTGGGCGTCGCGCCGGCGTGTCGAGTCTCCTCGCACTGACAGTGGCGGCTGGGACGTTCGTCGGCGAGCTTCTGGTTGAGCTTGCGCAGGGCCTCGACCTCGATCTGTCGCACGCGCTCGCGCGTCAGGCCGATCTCGGCGCCGATTTCTTTAAGAGTCAGCGGCTCCTTGCCGTCGAGTCCGAAGCGCAGGCGCAGCACGCGGGCCTCGCGTTCGTCGATCGCGCTGAGCAGGCGATAGACGGTGTCGAGTTCGTCGCGCAGGAGCACCTCGTGCTCCGGCTCACGCAGGCGCGTGTCGGAGAGGACGTCGGAGAAGTTCATCGACTCCCCGTCGCTGTCGGTCGGCGCCTGGGTGGGGGCGCGCGCGGCGCTGCCGGCACGCCGAATGATGTTGATCTTCTTGACCGGCAGCCCCATCAACTCGGCGAGCTCTTCGGTCGTCGGCGTGCGGCCGTGCTCTTCCTCGAACCGCCCGACCGACTGCTTCCACTTGGCGATCAGTTCCACCATGTAGGCCGGCACGTGGATCGGCTGGGCGGCGTTGATCAACGCCCGCTTGATCGCCTGCTTGATCCACCACGAGGCGTACGTCGAGAAGCGGGCGCCCTGCGCGGGGTCGAAGCCCTCGACGGCGCGGATGAGCCCGATGTTGCCCTCCTCGATGAGGTCGGTCAGGCTCAGCCCGCGGTTGGTGTAGTGCTTGGCGATGGAGATCACCAGGCGGAGGTTGCTCCGCACGAGCGTGTCGCGCGCCTCGGGGCACTGATCGTTGATGACGGCCCATCCCAGGGTCCGCTCTTCCTCGGGAGCGAGTAGGGGGAAGCGGTTGATCTGCTTCAGGTAGATCTGGAGATCCGAGTCAACGTCGGATTTCGCCATGCCTCGCACGCCTCTCACCCGTCCAGAGCCTTGGGCCGGTCCACCACGCCAGCCTACCAACTGTACGCTCGCCCGATCGGCGACCGCAACACCCGCTGTGATCAGGGGATCGGTTTCCGGGGGACAATGGTTGAACCGACCCGGGCCATCACCGATTTTCGGATGTCGTCCGAGAGGCTCACGCGGCCTGGCGCGGGCGCTACAGGCCCGGCGCGAGCGTCCGCCCGGGCGTTATCGAGGCCATTGCACCGGGTCACGGCGGCCTCTCGAGGGCGTATCCTGCAACGCCCGCGAGCCGGCCCGAGGCACGAAAGGACCCCCGCAGCGATGGATTCGCCCGATCTCACCGCCTTCCTCCGCGAGTGGTCGCACGAGCCGGGGCAGCTCAACGTCCGGATGATCCGGGGCGAAGATGGGCTGTCCAAGATCCAGATGAGGCTCGATCTGGGCGTGCTCCAGATGGAGATGTCCGGCCGACCCGACGGGATGCGGCCCAACGGGTTCGAGAGCTTCCTCGAAGAAGTCGAGGCGGCGATCGACGACTACGAAGCGGAGGAGCAGGAGGAGCCCATGCTCCTCTCCAGCGATGATTGCCGACGCCTGCGCGAAGAAGCGATCCAGTACTACCACCGCTACATCAGCCTGCTCATCCTCGGTGAGTTCGACGCGGTGTGGCGGGATACGACGCGCAACCTGCGCGTGCTCGACCTCTGCCGCGACTACGCCGAGGCGGACGACGACCGAGCGCTGCTGGAGCAGTTCCGCCCCTACCTGATCATGATGCGGACCCGGGCCGTCGCGACGCAGGCGGCGGTGACTGATGACGAGCCGCGCGCGGCGCTGGTCGCCATCGATCAGGGTCTCGATGAGCTCAAGCGCGCCTTCGAGAGCGCGGGACGAGGCGAGCTCTTCGAAGAGGCCAACGAGACTCAGTTGCTGCGCGGCATGCGCTCGGAGCTGCTCAAGAAGCTGCCCGCGGGCCAGAAGACCGAGCTCAAGCAACGCCTCCAGGAGGCATTGGCGAAGGAAAACTACGAGTTGGCGGCGATCCTCCGCGACGAGCTGCGCAACCTCAAGGAACGCGACTGACCACCAGCCCGACCTTCCGCCCCTCCCGCTCCTCCCCCCCGCCCCGACGCGTATCCCCGGAGACGCCGTGACGCCCGTCGACGTCGTCATCCCGACCCACACCTCGCGGTACCTCGACCTCGTGCTCGCTGGGCTCGCCCGACAGACGACCCGCCCGCGCGCGATCGTCGTGTCCTGCGACACCGACGACCCGGCGATCGGGGCGGTGATCGAACGCTGTGCGGGCGACTTCGGCATCGAGGCGTGGTGGGTCCGGCGGGCGCACATGGGCGGGGAGCGGCTGTGCCAGGTGCGCAACAACGCCGTGCGGTTCCTGCACGACGAGCTTGGGCACACCTCCGGCCGCGTCCTGATCCTCGACGGCGACATGCTCGCCCCCGACGACCTGGTCGCCGGTCACGGCGCCCGCGACACGCGGCCCCTGACATACGCCTACCGCGTCAACGTCAACCGCGCTGAGTCGGAGCGGCTCGACGCGCAGGCGGTCTTCGAAGGGCGTGACCGCCCCGCACTCACCGACGCGGACCGGGCAACTCTCGCCCGACGCCAGCGCCGGTACGAGAAGCAACGCCTGCTCCGCCGCCTCCGCCTCGGCCCGGCGCACAAGCCCAAGCTCCTGGGGGGTCACTTTTCCGTCGACCTCGCCGTCTATCTTCAACTCAACGGTTTCGATGAGCTGTACCAGGGCTGGGGCTTCAAGGACGACGAGTTCGCCTATCGGGCCGCCCGACTGGGGCACGGTGTCACCATCGCGGTGCGTGACCTCCCGGCGTGGCACCTCTGGCACGAGACGAGGCAGGCCGATGTGCCGATGCGCGAGCTGCCGACGGCCCGCCGATTCGCAACGCGGTTCCGCCTGCCGCTGGTCGCCGAGCACGGGGTGCGGAACCCGCTACCGCAGGAATCGGTGCTTTGGACCCATTATGGAGGCGGCTGAGGGCCTTCGGATCGGTAAAGCCCCGGCCATATCCGTGATAGTACCTACCCGATACACAGGATTGAACTCGGGCGGTTACCCCAATGGGTATGAATCGGGGATGAAGTGCCGATAAAGCGTGTAAAGCTGGGTCATTCTGTGCGTGAACGGTCGCCCAAGATCGCCGACCGTGTTGCAGGATGGTTCCTCCGGGTCACGGATGGCCCACACGACTCGAAACTCGCTGTATGTGTGTCAGCGGGGCCGCGATTACCGACGGGGACACGCTTCTCCTTGCCCGCCCGGGACGGCGGGCGACGCCTGACTCGGCTAGGCACCTGAATAGGACGTTCCGGAGGTGAACCGCCCGACGCTCTGTCGGGCGGTGTCGTTTTTGGACGCTCCGGCCCGTGATGAGCCGCGCGTGGATTTCGGACGGGCGCGGTGGTTCGTGCCTTGGAATGATTCTAAAACTCTTGTGTGTCGAGCCCGCGACCTGGCCTGCCAGACCCATCGGGGGTGAACGATGCGATGGATTACTCAAACCCAAGAGGGCCGATCATGAAGCTTCCCATCTATCTCGATAACGCCGCGACCACGCCCTGCGACCCGCGTGTCGTAGAGGCGATGCTGCCCTACTTCACCGAAACGTTCGGCAACCCGGGGTCGCGCAACCATCGCTTCGGCTGGGACGCCGAGGCGGCGGTCGACGAGGCACGCTCGCGGTGCGCCCAACTCATCGGCGCGCAGCCCAAGGAGATCATCTTCACCTCGGGTTCCACCGAGGGGAACAACCTCGCGATCAAGGGCGCGGCGCAGATGTACGCCAGAAAGCCCGCTGGCGAGAAGGGGCGCGGCCACATCATCACCGCCATGCACGAGCACAAGGCCACGCTCGACCCCTGCAAGCGCATGATGAAGGAAGGCTTCGACGTCACCTTCATCGAGCCGCCCGCAGACGGCGTGATCACCAAGAAGATGGTCGAGGACGCCATGCGCGACGACACCATCCTCGTCACCATCATGTGGGCCAACAACGAGAT
>CAYTSW010000018.1:0-11946 GCA_964440605.1 uncultured Phycisphaeraceae bacterium
CGAGATCGTTTCACGTGACTGGAGTTCAGACGTGTGCTCTTCCGATCTGTCCTGACCGAGCTGCCCGACCGCTCGCAGCTCATCCGCGGCCTGTCGATCATCGGCGCTGACGTTCCCGCCCCCGGCGCCTTCGCCCTCGCCGGTCTGGCGGGCCTCGCCGGCCTCCGTCGCCGCCGCAAGTAATCGCACCACGCGATCACTGACCCGGACAAGCTCAACGCCCCCGCTTCGCGCGGGGGCGTTTTCGTTGCGCCACCACGCAGCCGCTCACCGCCCCGCCGGCGCCCCGCCCTTGCGCGGGTCGCTCGCCGCGTGCCACGCCTTGCCCTCGCGCACGATCATCTGCACGACGCCGATCGGCGCCTCGCGCTCGATCAGCTCGTGCCCGCGCTCCTCCAGTCCGCTCAGCAATCCGCCGTCGATCGCCGGCTCGTAGTACACCGTCACCGGCTGCCACTGCTGATGCACCCGCGGCTGCGCGATCGCTTCGTCCGCGCGCATCTTGAAGTTCAGAGCGTTGACCAGCGCTTGCAGCGTCGCCGTGATGATCCGCGGCCCCCCCGACGCCCCCGCCACCGCGCGCACGCCCCCGTCCACACCGAGCACGACCGTCGGCGTCATCGACGACAAAGGCCGCTTGCCCGGCTCGGGCAGGTTCCGCCGCGACTGCACCAGGCCGAAGGTGTTCGCCTCGCCGGGCCGCGTCAGGAAGTCGTCCATCTCGTTGTTGAGCGCGAAGCCGAACTCCGTCACGACCACCTTCGACCCGAACTCAAGGTTGATCGTCTCCGTGCACGCCACCGCGTTCCCGAAGCGATCGACCACCGACAGGTGGCTCGTCCCCGCGTCGTCGGGCAGTTGCTGAGCCCGCGCCGACGCCGGCGGCAGGTACACGCCATACCGCTCGGCGGGGAACGTCTTCTCCGGGTGCAGCCGGTGCGCCGCCGCTTCCAGCCGCCCGTCGTCGAGCATTGCGCCCAGCGGCACCGCGACGAACGCCGGGTCCGCCAGCCAGCGCGCCCGATCCGCAAAGGCGTGCCGCCAACTCTCGATCAGCGCGTGCCCATATTCCGGGTTGTCGGGCGATGCCGCGCTCATCGGCCCACGCTGCACGTGACCCTGCATCTGCGCCTCGTAGTGCTTGAGCACGCCCAGCGTCTGGATCATCGCCACCCCGCCCGATGAGGGCGGCGGCATCGTCACCAGCGTCAACGTTTCCTCGCCCAACTCCACCTCGGCCGTGAGCGCCGGCCCCACAGTCGGCTCATACCCCGCCAGGTCCTCCAGCGTCATCACGCCGCCGGCTTCCTGAACCGCCTCCATCACCGCGCGAGCGATCGGCCCCTCGTAGAACGCCGGCGCTCCGCGCTCGGCGATCAGCCGCAGCGCCCGCGCCTGCTCCGGGTTCCGCACCGCCTCGGCGCCCGGCGCAAACCGTTCGAGCAGCCACGCGTGTTGCCGGGGTGACGCCGAGCCGAGCGTCGCGCCTTCGGCTCCCAGCGCCTCGTGCAGCCGCCGCGCGGCATCGCGGCCGCTGCTCCCCACCGCGTACCCGCGCTCCGCCGCCTCGATCGCCGGCGCCAGCACCGTGCGCCGATCCAGCGTCCCGAACTCCTCCAGCGCCAGCAGCAGCCCCGCGACCGTCCCCGGCACCGCCACCGCGTGACCCGTGCTCGTGCTCGCCCCCTCGGGCAGATCCACAAAGTGCTCCGGCCCCACCGCGCCGGGCGACCGCTCGCGATAGTTGATCGACACGCTCACCGCATCATCGGGCGCGGGCGTGCGCGGATCGTCGACGAGGTGGATCACCATGAATCCCCCGCCCCCAATCCCGCATGAGTACGGGCGCACCACCGAAAGCGTGAAGCTCGCCGCGACCGCCGCGTCGACCGCGTTCCCGCCCATCGCCAGCATCCGCGCGCCCGCTTCGGAAGCCGCGAGGTGATCGCACGCCACCGCCTCGCGCTCGTACAACGCATGTGACGGCGCATCGTCTACTCCACTCCCGGCGATCGCTCGCGCATCCGCGACCACGCCCGGATCACGCTCCGGCGCCGCGCACCCCGCTCCGAGAACAAGCGCGGCGAACATCACCGACCCGATCATGCCGACCCGATCGCGAACGCATTGCATGGCTGCACCTCGTCTGGTTCAACACGGATTCCAACGACGCCGACGCGTACACTCTACTTCCGCCTGAACCGGTCGCTTCATTGCCGCGACCCACGCCGGGAGGTGCGCCATGTTGCGCAAGCTGATCGACTTTTTCCTCATGTCACAGGGCATCTCCTCCACCGCCGAGGACGAGGAGAAGGACAAGTGGGCCAGGTTCCGCGCCGAACGCGAGGAGTGGGAGCGCAGGCAGCAGGAAGAGGGCGACCCCGCCGGCACCGATGCGCCGGTCGTCGAACCGACCGATCCGAAAGAGCCGCGGGGCTGAGCCTCAGTGCCCGGCGTCGTGCTTGCCGGCCTTGACCTCGTCGATCAGCTCGCCCATGCGCTCGGGCGTGAGGTTCTCGTGCAGCGTGTGGTCGATCAGCGCCACCGGCGCCGTGCCGCATGAGCCGAGGCACTCGAGTTCGACCAGCGTAAACGTCCCGTCATCGGTCGTCTCGTGCTCGTCGATGCCCAGCTTCTTTCGGCAGACCTCCGTGATCGCCTCGTGGTTGCACGCCTCGCAGGCGATGCTCCGGCAGACCGCGATCACGTGCTTGCCCTTCTCCTGGAGCCAGAACTCCTCGTAGAAGCTCGCGCAGTCGATCACGTCCGCCGGCGCCAGCTCGAGGAACTCGCCCACCTCCATCAGCGCCTGATGCGAGAGCATCCCCCACTTCTCCTGCACCTTGTGCAGCGTGGGCAGGAGCGCACCGGCCTTCTGCTCGTAGCGCGGCAGGTACTCGCGCTCGATCTCGGCGCGGATCTCAGGCGTGAGGTAGGGCTCGTCACGCCGCTGCACCTTCATGTTCGCCGAGTCCTTCGTGATCCACGCCATGCCAGCCTCCTCGCGGTCGTGCGGGCGCAGGCCCAGACGCCTGCGCGGGGGCGATACTAGCGGCCACCCCCGCACACCGCCCCCGACCCACTCCCACACCGGCCTCCTACCCCCACTCCAACACCGATCCGGGATTCCCCCTCCCGGCCCCTTAGAATACGCCCCGCCGCACCCGCGTTCGCCGCCGCAGGTACGGTTTCACACCAGCCGCGGGAGCCGATTCCCCGCCAGGTCCCATCCGGGTCACTTAGGAGAGCCCCCCCCATGAAGAGCCCCACCATCAAGAACTTCATCACCGCGCGTCGCACCGCCTTCACCGCCGCCGCCCTCGTCGCCGGCGTCGCCGCCTTCACCCTCGCCCCCTTCCCGCCCGCGACCGCCATCGCCCAGAACGAAGGCGAGAACCTCCCCGACGGCGCCTTCGCTATCGACCCCGTCCACTCGAGCGTCCTCTTCCGCGTCGTCTACATGGACTCGTCGCACTTCTTCGGCCGCTTCGATCAGATGTCCGGCTCCTTCATCGTCGACCCCGACAACACCGACGACTCCTTCATCAACATCACCATCCCCACCGACTCGGTCAACAGCGGCAACACCGGGCGCGACAACCACCTCAAGGGCGAAGACTTCTTCCACGCCCGCCGCCATCCCGAAGCCACGTTCGTCACCACCAGCGCCCAGCGCGTCGACGACGACACCGTCCGCTTCACCGGCGACTTCTCCCTCCGAGGCGTCACCAATGAAGTCACCGTCGACGTCGACGTCGTCGGCCAGACCACCGACCCACGCGCCAACAAGCCACGCCGAGGCTGGATCGCCCGCTGGAACTTCGACCGCCTCGACTACGGCGTCAACTACTCCCCCGAACTCCTCTCCAACGACACCGAGCTCATCGTCTCCATCACCGGCCTCCAACGCTAAACCGAGCGCTCCGCCGCTACGAAGTCGATGAGAACCCCGGGCGGAAGCCCGGGGATTTGTGTGCGCTCGCCCTCCATCTTCACCCCCATAGACACCACGATCACCACATGAAGCCCCAGGCGCAAGCCTGGGGATCCTGTGCACCCACCCTACGTCTTCACCCCCGAAAACAGCGCGATCGCCAACGGGAGCAAAATCAGCGTCGGCAAAAACACCCCCGCCCACACCGGCAGCCCCCCGATCGGCATCGACGGCGCCGCCCCCGCCGCCAGCAGACCCAGCAGCCCCACCGGCGCCGCTTGGAGACTCGCGGTCACCATCGTCGTCGGCAACCGTTTGAGGAAGAACGCCAGCGCCGCGACGAGCGTCACCAGATTGCTCACCATCGACGCCACGCGCCCCCAGCGCACGCGGTCCAGCCGCTCCGCGGCACGCTCGTCCAGCCCGCCGTCACGCAGGATCCGCGTGATCTGCCCCCACGCCAGCGACTCGCCGAACCCCTGCAAGTGCCGCACCTGCAAGCGCGTCGGGTCCAGCGGCGAGGCGATTCGCTCCACCACCACGCCCGCGCCTTCCGTCAGCGGTACGCCGGGCGGCGCGGCGCGGCCATCCTCCAAGGCCCACGCCGAACCGTCCCACGCCGCCGTCGTCGCCTGCACGACCTGCTCCAACGCGCCATCGTCCCCGCGCCGGAAGATCATCACATCATCCAGCATGCCCGTCTGCGGGTCGAAGCGGTCGGCGTAGAACAACCGCCCCTCGCCGTCCGGCACGAGTTCGACTCGGAACGCGTCGAGCTCGCGCTGCCCCGCGTCGCCCGCGTCCCGCGCGAGCAGCGGCGCCAGCCTCGGGATCACCAGCTCCTGGTTCAACGCTTGCCCCCCGGTGAAGATCACCGCCACCGCGATGAACGGCAGCGCCACCCGCTGCAGCGGCACACCGCTCGCCAGGAGCGCCACGAACTCGCGCTGACGCACGAGCTGCGCACACGTGAAGCCCATCCCCACCAGCAGCACCACGCCCACAAGATAGTTGTACAACTGCAGCAGCTTCGGCCCCCAGAAGTCCGCGACGAGCACCACCGTGCGCACGATCGTCTGCACGCCCTGGGCGTCCGCGTCCGGGGCGGCCGCGAGCTGCTCCGTCGCGGTCGAAGAAAACCGCCCGAGGTTCACGAAGACGTCCACCGTCACCACGAACCCCGCGAGCAAAACCAGCAGCACGAGCACGTTTGTCAGGTACAGGCGGACGATGTAGCGGTCGATGAGCTTCACGCACCGCCCCCACCGCTCGCGTGTGCGGTCGTGGCATCGCGGCGCACGTTGCGCAGGTGCAGCGCCCACAGCGCCGACGTCGCCATCCACCCGACGAACGCACCGACCGTGACGTCGCTGAGAAAGTGCGCGCCCGCGAGGATGCGCGTCACGCCGCAGCCCGCGGCCATCGCGAGGATGATCGGCGCCGTCGGGCCGTGGAGGCGCGCGATCATGCACGCCGCGCCGAACGCCACCGCTGTGTGGCTCGAGGGCAGCCCCAGCCCCGATGACGACAGCGGCTCGATGTCCCAGGGCCGGAACGCGTACTCGAACATGAACCCAGGCCGCTCACGCCGCAGCAGGATCTTGCCCAGCTCCGCCAGCGCGCCGGCCGCGAGCACGCCCAGCATCAGCAAGGCCCCGCGCGTCGCCCACCCGCGCAGCACGCCCGTCAGGCGATCCCGACGCGCCCGATCTACCAGCACGAACATCACGGCGACCGCCAGCCACGTCGGCACGTAGCCCATGATCCGCAGCAGACGCGTGAGATCGTCCTCCAGATGCGTGCGCGTCGCCAGCAGCGCGTCGAACCACACATGCTCGACGACGTGCGCCGCGACGATCGCAAGCGCCCAAAGCGTCAGCTTGATGATCAGTCGGGCGTTCATGGCGTGGCCTCGTGACGCGCGGAGCCGAAACCGTAGCCCACCCAGATCATCCCGAAGCGTTCGTCGCGCGCCTCGAGCGCCGGCTCGACGCGGTCGAACACAAAGCGATTCGTCCACTTCCGAGCCCGCGACCCGCCGATGAGCACCACCGGCCGCTCGCGCGCCTCCAGCGCGCGCGGGTCGGTCGAAGGCCAATAGTCATACGACGACTTGCGATCGCCCATGAGCGAAGCCGCGCTCGTAACGATCGGCGTGTCGCCCGCCAGCGCGCCATGCAGCCCGTACGCCGCCCGCGACGCCGCGGTGTACCGGCCGGCAATGATCAGCGTCGCGCCCGGCTCGAGCCCGCGCTCCTCAATGACCCGCAGCAGCAGCTCCGTCAGGCGCTCGCCGCTCTGAAGCCGCTGGAGCGCGCCTCTCGTGCGCAACGCCTCGGCGTTGCGCACCGCCGGGATCGCCAAAGTCGCGATCCCGATGGCGCACACGAGGCCGTACCCCACGCTCCAGTGCAGCAGGATCTGAAACCAGCTCTCGGGGCGCTTGCGCAGGATCCCCGCTCGCGGCCGCGGCTTGTCCAGCGACCGCCAGTGCGTTACCTGCCGCCGCAGCCGATGCAGTTCCTCCGGCGTGCGCGCCCCGATGAGCGCCACGAGGGTCACATACCCCGCGATCGGCCAGTTCGCCTCGGCGTCCGTCACCAGACTCACGCCCAGGTACATCAGCAGAATCGGCCCCGCCGCCGCCAGACACCACACCCCCCCCACGACTCCGGGAACACCTTCAGCGTCGTTCCGCTTCAGACGAAGCTCGCGCCCCACACCAACCGCCGCCAAGCCCATCAGCACGAGCATGGGCCCAACGATGCCGAACTGTGCGCCGACGAACTCCAGCATCCACAGGATCGTCCAGCTCTTGCCCTGACCCTCCCGAACCGGCAAGTCGCCCCCAGGCGCGCCGAGATGCCCCAGCAGGTGCGCCACCGTTGGCCAGCCCTCCCGCGCGTTCCACACCACCACCGGCAACGCACACACCCCCGCGACCATCACCATCGCGGCAACCGACACCACCGCCCGCCGCCACGACACCTCACCGCGGCGCACCACCAGCGCCACCACCATGCTCACCAGAAGCAGCGCGATCGTGTACTTGAAGAGAAACCCCACGCCCAGCGCCAGCCCGAAGGCCGCGGCGGGCCCGAGCGTCGGCCGGTGCCTCTCAAGCCGGCGCATCCACACCAGCCCCGCCCACGCCGCCAGCGCCCAGCAGGCGACGTACGGCCCGTCGATCGTCATCACCAGCGACGTCACCTGAAACGCCGGCACCAGCGCGAACAGCGCCGCCGCGATCAACGCGGCGCGCCCACGTCCGCCCGTCAGCGCGAGCGTCAGCCCGTACACCGCCAGCAGCGCGATGGAGCCCGACAGCGCCGCGGGCAATCGCACCGCCCACTCCACGTGCCCGAAGGCCTGCGTGCTCGCCCAGATCGCCGCCGCCACGCCCGGGCCCTTGGTCGGGTACGACCAGTCCAGATGACGAGCCCAGTCCCAATAGTGCGCTTCGTCTGCCGCCAGCCCGAGCCCGCCCGAGCCGCTGACGGCAACGAGCCACACCATACGCGCAACGAATACCGCCACCGCGAGCACGATGGCCAGCCCCCACTTCGCCCCCCCCGAAGCCTGCGGTGTCGTCGTCGGCGATGCCATGCCCGCATCTTCGCATGCCGCGCTCGCCGACGCAGCCGACGCGGTCAATCTTCGATGACGAAGGTCAACGCGACGTTGACGGCGCTCAGCGTCCCCCAGTCGAGGAAGCCCTCGTAAGCCGCGCCGATCTCGATCGAAACGCTCTCGCCGGTCGGCAACGTCGACCTCAGCACCGCGAACCGCCCGCTCGCGTCACGGAGCTGCACCGTGCCGGGGCTCGACGTCAGCGCGGTCATGATCACCCGTCGGATCACGCCATCGCCGGTGCTCACGCGCGCCCAGCTCGCCGGTTCCGGCAACGCGAAGTTCGCGGCCACCGCTCGACCAGCGACCGCGCCTCCCGGCCCGGATCCGCCCCCGGACTGAGCCGCGACGAGCACCTCCGCCAGCGAGGGCGATGTGGGCGCTACCGGTCCGGGCGGGGGCTGAAGATCACCCGCGAGCACCCAGCCCGCCAGGCCGATCATTGCGGTCACGCCAATCCCAAGGCACACAGGACCATTCTTCCAACGGATATCCCTCATTCGGACACCTCCTTCGGTTCCAACGTAACCGCTCGCCGGGATCCGTCACGTCGGAATCCGGGCGCCCTCGGCAGAATCGCCGCGTAGTCGAGGCAACCCGGAACCGCGGAGCAACGAAGAGCGTCCAATGGTGGTCCTGCCGCCCAGACGTGCGCAGGATTGTTTTGCCCCCGCGGTGTTTGACCCCCCTGCTGCCCCGCGGTACAACGCCCTGCCCCCCTCTACGGGCTCGATGCCCCACCGGAAGCCGCCGCCCCTCGCGTTCGGCCGCCAGGAGACTTGACGCCATGGCCACGACTTCAACGACCCGCTCACGCCGCTGGATCGGCCTCTCGCTCGCCGCTGGAGCCGCTCTGGTGATGGTGGGCTGCGAGACGCCCCGCGTGGACCAGTACCGCGCCAATCCCACTCCGCGACTCGACACACCGGCCTGGACGCACGACGAGATCGCCAACCGAGCCGCGATATCCAACGACCTCACGCTCCGCCGCTTCAACAGCGATCTGCTCCGGATCTTCCACCTCGATCGGCCCGTGCACCTGACGCCCGGCCCGCGAACCTGGTGAGTCCCGCCGGCCGCGTCTTCGGCTGATCGCCCCACCTTCGCCCGTTGCTGCCGTGCGCGGCCCGACAGCCCTACGCTGACGCCCCGCGCGCCGCCATCCGTCGGCGCGTCGGCGGTCGCCATGCCCGACGAACAGCCCACCGGCATCTCGAGCGCGCTCAAGGAGCTCCGCGCCTTTCTCGCGGGCTTCTGGCCCGGCGCGCTGCCCGCCCTCTACCGCCGAAGCTATCGCTGGGAACTCACCAGCGCCCTGCTGCTGCCGACCGCCGTCGCCTGCGTCGAGGGCAACGTCGTGGGCGTGCTCATCAAGAAGGGCTTTATCCCAGCCGTTGCCGCCGCTGAGGGCCGCCCCGAGAGCGATTACGACCTGCTCGTCGCGATCGTCGCCGCCTCCGGGCCGCTGGCGATGCTCACCAGCGTGCTCTGGACGCGGCTCTTCCACGCCCGCGACCGCGTGCGCATGATCAACGCCCTCCAACTCGGCGTGCTCGCTTGCGTCTTCGCCATGGCCTTGCTGCCGGTCACCCAGGCCGGGCTCCTGGCCCTCGCCGGCTTCACGCTCCTCGCCCGCTCCATGCTCACGGGCATCATCACCGCCCGCTCCGACGTCTGGCGCGCCAACTACCCCCGCTCCGACCGCGCCCGCGTCACCGGACGCCTGGGCATGGTCGCCTCGCTCATCGTCGCGACCACCGCCATCGTCCTCTCCGTCGCCCTCGACGCGCGGGCCATCCTCGCGCAGTGGCTCCCCCGACTCGCCGGCGACGCCGGTCAACTCCTCAAGGGGCTGCTTGAGTTGGGCGTCCTCTGGCCGACCGATCCGCTCGACGGCGCGCAGGCCCATCGCCTCATCTACCTGCTCGCGGTGGTGCTTGGCATGTTCGGCGTCTGGGCCTACTCACGCGTGCGCTGGCGCGGCCGCGTCGCACACCTCGACCAGGAACTCGCTTCCAAAGAACGCCTCGACCTCCCCGGCCCACGTTCCATGCTCACCGTCTTGCGCGACGATCGCTTCTACAGACGATTCATGGCCGCCCAGTTCCTGCTCGGCGCACCAAACCTCGCGGCCATGCCCGTCTTCATCATCGGGCTCGAACGCATCTTCGCCCTCCCCTACACGCCCAGCATGGTCCTCACCCAGGTCATCCCCATCGTCCTGCCCGTCGTCACCATCCCTTTCTGGGCCTACCTGCTCGACCGCATGCACGTCGTCCGCTACCGCGTCTACCAGTCCGCCTTCTTTATCGTCGCCAACGCCCTCACCGGCATCGGCTTCCTCACCGAGCAGCTCTGGCTCATCGTCCTCGCGCGCTTCACGCTTGGCATCGCCTTCGGCGGCGGAATGCTCGCCTGGCAACTCGGCCATCACGACTTCGCCAAACGCGAACTCGCCAGCGTCTACATGGGCATCCACGTCACCCTCACCGGCGTCCGCGGCGTCATCGCACCCTTCGTCGGCGTGCTGCTGTACTCGGGCGTCGGCGCCACGATCGCCATGGTCCTGCCCGCTTCGGCAGGAGCCGACCCCAGCCGAGCCCCCGAAGAGGCGCTCGGACCGATAACCTTCCTCATCCTCGCGGGTGTGGGCTCGATCGCGACCCTGATGTTCGCTCGCCTGAGCGCTGAACTCCGACGCGCAGGCATCACGCGCGGCGCTGATCAGTAGCGCCCGAAGGCCGACGCGCGTGCCGGGAGGACCACGGGCTTACTTCTTGGTGCGCCGCTTCGTCCGCTTCTTGCTGGTGCGCGATGTGCCGCTCTTCGCGGACGGGTCCGCGGTGTACTGGCCGCGCGATACACGCTGGAAGCGCGGATCCTTGAGCAGCGTCTGGTTGACGATGGTGCGGAAGTTGGGCGAGGTTGTCTTGTATCCCGCCTTCTGCACGTCGACCGACGCCTGCGTCACACTCATCGTCTGGTTGCTGAGAAGCTCGGCCAACGCGTCGGCAAGGTTCGCCTCGTTCCGCGGACGCTTGCGCCCGGGCTCAATAACCCCGCCGCCTACCTCGTCGCCGTGCTCGGCGATCTCCCGGTCGAGCTCGGCCATCTGCTCACGCAGGCGGTCACGCTTGCGGAGCAGGGAGTTGAGCCGGCGCTCGCGGCGACGGATCTCGTTGCGAAGTTCGACGGTCGACATCGTCTCAATGTTGCTGTCCTGGGCCATCCTGATTCCTTGCCTTGCGTAAGCCAATCAATCGTCCGGACCACGCGCCCCGGACCTCCATGGCCGAGACGCGGCGGGCGAACACGTGTCCGCGTTGATCGGACGTGGGTCTCAAGAAACACGTTCCCCCTACCGCTTCCGACGTATGAACGATATAGACACCCAAACTAACCGATATCAAGGTCCGCGACAAACAAATACGCTATTTCTGTCTCTGCGATGACCTCTCGATGCCCCCGCCACGCCCCAACTTGACACACCCGCCATCGGATCGATCACGCGCCCGACGGAGCGTTGCCGGCTACATGAAGTCGTACTTAAGACACGCGCCCACGCGAGACGGGTGGCAGGCCACCCTGTCAAGGGGAGTTCGGGCCAGTCAACTGCTCATCACACAGCCGCTTACGACGAGTTGAGCCGCACGCCCAAGCGCTCGACCACCGCCTCGAACCCGTCGACGCCGCTGAAGTGGATAACGACTCGTCCGCTCGAGCGGTCACGCGCCGCCTGTACCACGACCTTTGTTTTGAGGTGCTCGGTCAGTTGATCCGAGACATCACGCAACTGCGGGTCCTCGTCACGCTTGACCTTATCTCGGGTCGCCCCGCCTCGGGCCGATTCATCCGCCGAAGCGGCGACCGCGTGCTCAAGCCGGCGTACCGACCACCCCCCGGCCGCCGCCTCCCGCGCCAGCTCGAGCCGCGGCTCGCCGGCGGCCAGAGTCAGCAGCGCCTTGCCGTGTCCCGCCGTGAGGCCGGCGCCCTCCCCCGATGACAGCATCGCGCGGATCTCAGGCTCGAGCTCCAGCAGGCGGATGAAGTTCGCCACGCTCGAGCGGTTCATCCCCACCTGCTCCGCGATTTCCCCGGCGGTGAGCCCGAACTCGTCGCGCAACGCTGCGAAGCCGCTCGCACGCTCGATCGGATCGAGTTGCTCGCGCTGAAGGTTCTCCACCAACGCCCAGGCGCCGGCTTCCTCGTCGCTGATGTCGACAACGATCGCCGGGATGTCGGTCAACTCCGCCCGGCGGGCGGCGCGGCAGCGTCGCTCCCCCGCCACCAGCTCATACGCGACGCCCGAGCCATTGCTCCCCGCCGCCCGACGCACCACTACGGGCTGGATCACCCCCGACTGCCGGATCGAGGCCGCCAAC
>CAYTSW010000018.1:12046-29785 GCA_964440605.1 uncultured Phycisphaeraceae bacterium
GCGTCGTCGTCGAAGCCCCGCCGGGGCTGACGCGCGTTGGGACGGATGTCGTCCAACGGCAGGCGGAGCAAACGCTCGGCGCCGCCAACGGACGAGCCATCGTCGGCACCCACCCCGCTATCGCGTGATGGTAACCCTCGGTTTGTACGCGTTATCGATGGGTCGGCCTCGACGTTCGCACGGGCCCCGCTCGTCGCCGATGTGTCGGGCGCTTCGCGGATGGGTTGAGGTTTGGTGTTCAACAGGCCGCTGAGCCCCTTGCCCAATCGCGGCGCGTCTCGCTTCGCCATGTCGACCTCCTGTCGCTCCCCCACTCCCGCGCCGTCCCGCATGGCCGCGTCTCCGTGCGACTGACAAGGGTCGCGAGCGCGTCTGGCCCGGCCCGCGATGCACCAATAGTCTACCGAACACGCACGCCTGCGTTATTCTATGCTGTGTGGGGTGTACGCACAGTGCTTATGCCACGGATGGCGTGACGCCCGCAAGCATACACCACTCCATGGGGTATGACATGCCCGATCGCGGTATCGAAACGCTCGCTCGCGGCCTCGCGGTGCATCGGGGCTGGGTGCTGCTGTGCCAATCGACCAAGCGCGCGTACGCGTACCTGCCCGGGGGGCACATCGAGTTCGGCGAGAGCGCGGCCGAGGCGTGTGTGCGCGAGTTCGACGAGGAGATGCACCTCGCCGATGGCCGCGACGGCGTCACGCTCGGCGACCACGTGCTCAGCATCGAGCAGCGCTTCATCCAGAAAGGCGAGCCGCGGCACGAAATCAGCGTGGTGTTCCACGTGGAACACCTCCACCTCGCCAACGCCCCCCCGCTCCGCCTCGACGCCGTGCCGGGCAACTCGGTTGTCGACGAGGCGGACAGCCCGCCGCCCACACCCCAAAGTCGTGAAGCCAAGCTCAGCTTCGTCTGGGCACGACTGGATGATCTTGACCGATACCACCTGCTCCCCCGTGTGCTGCCGGGATACATCAGGACCTGGGCACGCGGTCCAGCCGCCGCCGGCGCCGAGCCGGGCCCCCCTCCGCGATGGTTGAGCGTGAATGAGCTGCCCTGAACCGCAGGCCACGCCGTCGCATCGCCGCCATCCATAACGGCGTGTAAGCCCGGTCCGCACAATCATCTGCGCGTCAAGAAACAGCTCGGCATCCGGCTCACCCGCGATCTCTCATCAGCCGATGGCACTGGCGGACGCGCGCCACGCGTCCGCCAGTGCCGAATCACGCCGAGAGCCGAACGAGGATCATCGTGGGCATCGACAGCCGTCAACCCGCCCCCCCGCCACCCGCCCACGACGGCTCGAATGTCCGTGCCGACAACGGGGACGAGGCGATCGTGGTGCCCGCCCACGAGTTGGCGGCTCTTGAGCGCCTGGCCACGCTTGGAACGCTCGTCGGCTCCGTCGCCCACGAGTTCAACAACATCCTCACGCCCATGCTCAGCTACGCGCAGATGGCCCGCTCATCGGCACCCGACAGCGACCTGCGCCCGCGCGCCCTCGATAAGGCGATCGACAGCGCCGAGCGGGCGTCGCAGATCTGCTCATCCATTCTGGGCTACCTTCAGGACGAGCCACACCCCACGGCTCATGTCGCTATGGCCGTTCGAGACGCGCTGCAATGCCTGGGTGTCGCGATGCCGCCAGAGCGAATCGGCGGCACGCTGCCCGGGGCCGGGGCGGTGCATGTGGAGGTGGATGTTGAGAGGGATGCCTGGGTGGCGATCCGCCCGGTGGCGTTGCAGCAGGTGCTGATCAACCTGATCCTCAACGCCCGCGACGCGCTGATCGGAGCCGGCCGAGGGCGCTACGGGCAGATCCATGTCGCCGCGCGGTGTTCCACGTGGAACACCGCCGAAGCCGTCGAGATCCGCATCAGCGACAACGGCCCGGGCATCCCGCAGGAGTTGTTGCCGCGACTCTTCCAGCCCTTCGCCCGCGGGAGCCGGCCCGAACCTTCGGCCGGGCTCGCCGCCGACGCGCCGCCCGTCCACGTCGGGACCGGCCTGGGTCTGGCGATCTGCAAACGGTTGATCGAATCCGCCGACGGCACGATCGACGTCGCTTCAGAGCCGGGAAAGGGTGCCGCCTTCACCATCACCCTCCCGCACGCCCAGCCGGGCAGCAATGGGGGCGCAAAGGGCGACACGCCGCCCACGCGATGCAACGCGGCTTAAGCGTTGATCTTCCCGCACGAGCCGCGCACCGTCAGTCGCGCACGATCACCACGTCTTCCGGATTGATCGCCAGGCCGACCTCCGGCTGGTGGGCCTCGTCCGCCTGCGGATGCCCGGCGGCCGGGTGCATCTGCAACACCTTGATCGCCCCGGCGTCGGACACATCGCCACCCGTCGAGCCGTCCGGCTTGAGCATGACCGTGTGCTGGATGACTTCGCCCAGATACATCGAGTCCACGATCCGTCCACGCAGTACGTGGTCGCCCTTGGGCTCGACGATGCGCACCGCCTCGGGCCGAATGGAGCACGTGACGTTTCCCTTAATCTGGGGATCTTCTCGCGCGAACGCCGTCGAGGCGAGCGTGCCCGCGGGGGTGTCGAGCTCGAGCCGCTCACCCGCCGACGAGCGCACCTGCGCCTGAATGAAGTTGGTCTCCCCGAGAAAGTCGGCAACGAAGCGCGTCGCGGGGCGGTCGTACAGCTCCCGCGGCGTGCCCACCTGCGCCACAACCCCCATGTCGAGCACGGCGATCTGGTCCGCCATGCTCAGCGCCTCCTTTTGATCGTGTGTCACATACACCGTCGTGATGCCGGTCTCCTTGCAGATCCGCCGGATCTCCGAGCGCATCTGAAGGCGGAGCTTGGCATCGAGGTTCGACAGCGGCTCGTCGAGCAGAAGGACGTTGGGGCGGACGACGAGCGCCCGGGCGAGGGCGACGCGCTGCTGCTGCCCGCCCGAGAGCTGATTGGGCTTGCGCTGGGCGTATTGCTCCATGCGTACGGCCCGAAGGGCCTCGCTGACCCGCTGCTCGCGTTCCTCGGCGGTGGTCTTGCGGACCGTGAGGCCGAAGGCGACGTTCTGGGCGACGGTCATGTGGGGCCAGAGCGCGTAGCTCTGGAAGACCATCCCGGTGTTGCGCTTGTCGGGCGGGCGGTGGGTGACGTTCTTGTCATCGAAGAGGACGCGGCCGCCCGTGGGCTCGATGAACCCGGCGATCATGCGCAGGAGCGTGGTCTTTCCGCACCCCGAGGGCCCGAGGAGGAAGAAGAGCTGCCCGGGCCCGATGGTGAGCGAGACGTCATCGACGGCCCTGGTGATCCCGGAGCCGGCCATCGCCGGGTAGTGCTTGGCGATGCGGTCGATGGTGATGGTGGTGGACATGGCGGGGATGGTACAGAGGCGGTCGGGAGGGGTGAACGACAGCCTGTTACGTGGGTCAATCCGCGTCCAGAGCACTGACCCGCAGAGCCGGGTCAGTGGCACGTCGAGACCGTCGGGGGCGACCCGTCGTACGGTATCTCTTGTTATGGACGATCGGCTCTACAACGCGCTGCACGATCGGTGGGAGTCGCTGTGCGCGCGGGTGTCGGCGTTCGAGAACACCGAGCACTCGGAGATGACCTTCGACATGGTCCGCGCGATGTACGACCATCCGCCGCGGGCCTACCACAACCTCGAGCACATTCAGGATTGCCTCACGACGTTCGACAACGTCACCGTGCTCGCCGACGAGCCCGATGTCATCGAGATGGCGCTGTGGCTGCACGACTCGATCTTCTTCCCCGAGCGGCCGGACAACGAGGCGCGGTCGGCCGACGCAACGCAGATGATCGCGGGGCTGTTGGGCTGTCCGCCGGAGTTCGTGCACCGCGTGCGCGAGCTGGTGATGGTGACGCGGCACGACTCGTGCCCCATGCCGGGCGACGGCGCGCTGATCTCCGACGTGGACCTCTCGATCCTCGGGCGACCGCCCGAGCGGTACGGCGCGTACGCCAGCGCGATCCGCGAGGAGTTCGCCTTCGCCGACGAAGAGTCGTTCCGCGCGGGGCGCATCGCGTTCATCGAGCGCACGCTCGATCGGCCTTCGATCTACGTCACGGCCTACATCCGCCAGCACCTCGAGCGCCAGGCTCGGGAGAATCTGGAGCGGGAGTTGGATGAGTTGTTGGGGGAGGAGTGAGTGGGGGGTCGACGTGGAAGCGCATTGATCTCGCAGGGCCGAAGTCAGTGGCGCTTGGCTGATCCGGCTTCTGCTGCGCAGTAGCCGGGCACCCGTGGGTGTTAGTGGCGTCTGGCTGTTCCGGCGTCTGCTGCGCAGGAGCCGGGCACCCGCACCGCTCTGGGCCGTTCGGAAGAAGCACTGACCTCGCAGAGCCGAGGTCGGTGGCACCGTTGGTCGTCAGTGGCACCGATTGTCTGCTCTCCATTCGTAGAGCGAGCAGGTGGTGTCGTAGTAGTCGTCGGTGAGGCCGCGGTAGGTCATGCCAACTTTGGTCAGGACGCGCCCGCTGGTGGGGTGGTCGGGGTGGGTCACGCCGATGACGCGTGTGAGATCGAGCCCTTCGGGTGATGCGGCCCACGCGAGCAGCGCGTGGGCGGCTTCGGTGGCGTAGCCGCGGTTCCAATGGTCGTGCGCCAGGCGGTAGCCGAGTTCCCAGATGTCGTCGGATCGTGGGGGGGCGTCGTAGTCGACGCCGGTGCGCGGCGTGGGGATGACGAGCCCGTCACCGATGAGTTCGCGCGTGGTGCGCAGGGTGAGGGCGAAGACGCACCCGCGCCGCTGCGCGCGCAGGCGGTCGCTGCGCTCGATGGTGGTGCGGACGCGTGTGAGGTCGCGCGGCGAGCCGTCGCCGATGTAGCGCATGACGCGCGGGTCGCGCATGATCGCGAGCATGGCCTGCTCGTCGTCGCTCGCGAGCGGGCGCAGCGTGAGGCGCTCGGTCTCAAGCCGCGGCGTCCAAAGACGAGCGCCCGCGGTCACCGCACGCTCGCGGGGTCGACGCGCCGCGCGCCGAGGGCGACGGCGATCTTCTCGGCCGGGCCGTTGCGGCGCAGGATCAACGCGTTGGGGTGGTCGGGCAGGAAGACGATGGCGTCGAGCACTTTTACGAGATCATCGGCGAGCGCGTCCTCGTCGAGCACGATCGCCATGAGCAGCGTCTCGTTCGCGCCCTTGAGCTGGATGATCTTGGGCAAGCGGTCGAGCGAGCCGCCCCCGGTGCCGGTCTGGGCGTAGCGGCCGACGAGGTCTCGGCTGGCGCCGATGACGCCGAGGTCGACATCGGCGATCACCTTCGAACCGGCTGCGCGCTCGATCGCTTCGAAGTAGGCGAGCAGATCTTCGTCATCGATCGCCTGGTCCGCGGGCTCGGCGAGGTACCTGCGGATCTGCGTCGCGTTGCCCTGACGCCCCGCGACGAGCATCGCATCGACACGCGGGACCACCTGCGTCTGGAGCGGGACGAACTGGATCAGCCCCCCCACGACGACCGAGCCTTGGAGCACGGTGCCGATGAGCCCGGCGAAGGTGCCGAGGACGGCGGCTGAGCGGCCCCGCGGCTTCTCGCCCTCGACGGGCTTCCCGCCGCCGAGCAGCGCGCCGAGCCCGAGGACGAAGGCCAGCAGGGAGAGCGAGCCGGTGATCACCAGCCCCCACATGGCCTCGGCGCTGACGAGCGCGGTGGCCAGCGTCGTGACAAGGCAGCCGGCGAGCCCGAGGACGCCCAGCAGCGCCGAGATGGCGGCGAGCCCGCTGCCGCGCGTCGCGGGGGCGTCGCCGCTGGCGTCGATGTCGGGGGCGGGCGGAGTGCCGGAAGAATCGCTCACGATGACACCCCTTGTGTCGGAGAGAGGCTGATCGGGCTGGAACACTGAACACACACCAAACACGCTCGGCTGGTGTGGTAGACTCAAGCGTATGGACGCATGGCACATCGTGCTCGGGGTGGTCGCGGTTGCACTGGCGGCGGCTTTGGTGTGGATGTTCGCGGATCGCTCGCGGCTGTCGGGTCGGCTCGCGTTCCGCACGTCGCAGGTCGAAGAGGCTGAGCGTGCGCTCGAGCAGCAGAACGCGCGGTCGGAGGAGTTGGGCCGCAAGGTCGAAACGCTGACGGCGGACGCGACGCGCCTCAAGACGCAGCTCGAGGGACGTGAGGAAGCCGAGCGTCAGCGTGTCGAAGCGATCGAGTCGCGCTACCGCGATCGCGAGCGCGACATTGAGCGCCGGCTGAAAGAGCTCGACGCGCACTTCCAGAAGGCCTTCGATTCGGCGGCGGGGCGGGCGTTGCGGTCGTCCTCCGAGCAGTTCTTCAAGATGGCCGAAGACGCCTTCCGCAAGCATCAGCAGCTCGCCGACGCGTCGTTCGACAAGAAGCGCGAGACCTTCGGCCGCCTGATCGAGCCGATCAACGAGACGCTCAAAAAGACCGACGAGCGGCTGACGAAGCTCGACGAGAGCCGCAACCGCGGCGAAGCGGCGCTCCAGCAGCACCTCAAGACGCTCAGCGAGCAGTCGATGGCGCTCAACGACCAGACGGCGAAGCTGGTGCAATCGCTGCGAGCGCCGCAGGTGCGCGGTCGGTGGGGTGAGATGCAGCTCCGCCGCGTCGTCGAACTCGCGGGCATGGTCGAGCACTGCGACTTCACCGAGCAGCTCTCGGTCGCGAGCGCGGATGACAGCGCCTCGAAGCTGCGCCCGGACATGGTGGTGCGCCTGCCGGGGGAGCGGTGCATCGTGGTCGACGCCAAGGCGTCGCTCGCGGCGTATCTCGAGGCGATCGAGGCCGAGAGCGACGAGGCGCGGGCCGCGGCGCTCCAGCGTCACGCCCGCGCGATGCGCGCCCGCGTCGATGATCTGGCGAGCAAGGCCTACCAGAAGCACCTCAAGGACGAAGGCGTCACGCCCGACTTCGCGGTGCTCTTCGTCCCGGGCGACCAGTTTCTCTCGGCGGCGCTCTCCAACCAGCCCGACCTCCTGGAGCACGCCGCGAGCCGGAGCATCATCCTGACCACGCCGGGCACGCTGATCGCGCTGCTCAAAGCGGTGGCGTTCGGCTGGTCGCAGGCGAACCTCGAAGAAGACGCGCGGGAGATCGTGCGCCTGGGTCAGGACCTCCACAACCGCGTGCGCATCCTGACCGATCACCTGTCCAAGGTGGGCAAGGGCCTGTCGAGCGCGGTGAGCAGCTACAACGACGCGGTCGGGTCGTTGGAGCGGCGGTACCTGCCGCAGGCGCGAAAGATCGCCGAGCTCCCGGTGGTGGTGGATGCCAAGCCAGTGGATCGTCTCGAGCCGGTGGACGCGACGCCTTCAGCGGTGAACGACGAGGATCTGCCGCTGCTCGAGACGAAGCCGGCGTCGCCTGAGCGTGATGGCGCGACGCAGTAGGAGCGACGGCGGCGGTGAGGGCGTATACGCCGGGAGCGGTTAGAAGACCGATGCGGAGGGGTCGGCATCGCCGCGGTCCCAGTCGGCGTCGTCGTGCGGGGTGACGGTGGGGGAGTGTTGATCGGCGAGCTCGATAAGGCCTTGGCTGGCGGCGGTGCAGCCGCAGAGCGCGTGAAGGATGCGGGCGCCGACGTTGCCGTTCCAGTCGCGGTCGTTGTTGGTGGGGCTGACCTCGACGAGGTCGAAGCCGACGACGGATCGACCGGACCGAGCGAGGCCGACGAGGATCTCGCAGGCGCGGCCAAAGTTGAGCCCGCCGGGGACGGGCGTGCCGGTGCCGGGGCAGAGATAGGGCTGCAACCCGTCGATGTCGAAGGAGATGTAGACGTGCTCGGGGAGGGGGTCGATGGCTTCGGAGATGAGGGTGGTGAAGGCGCCGCCGTCGTCGAGGCGGCGCGACCAGGCGGCGTCGGTGCAGGTGATGCATCGGTCGCCCAGGCTGCCCGCGTAGGCGTCTTCCTGCGGTCCGACGTCGCGGATGCCGACCTGGACGATGCGCGCGACGCCCGGCAGTTCGTCGACGACGCGGCGCATGACCGAGGCGTGCGAGCGCTTCATGCCGAGGTAGGCCCGGCGCAAGTCGCGGTGCGCGTCGATCTGGAGCACGCCGATGCCTTCCTTGGCCTTGAGCGCTGTCGCGGCGTGCGCGGCGCAGGCGGCGATGGCGCCGAAGGAGAGGCCGTGCTCCCCACCGAGCAGGCCGGGGATCTTGCCTGCGCGGAGCACCTTCACGGTGGCGTCATGGACGAGCGATTCGACCCACTCGGTCGTCTCGTCGACTTCACGCAGCAGCCGCACGAGGTCGGCGCGCTCGTCCTCGTACGTCACGCCGCCGGCCTCGGCGATCGGCAGCACGCACTCGCGCACGCGGCGCGAGCGTTCGCGCACCTCTGGGTCCATGGCGTCCAGATAGATGCCGGCCTTGTGCACCTCCCCGAACCGCGGTTCGTAGAGGTCGACCTGCAACGACGCATCGAGCACCGCCTGCGGGCCGTCGGCGGCGCCCTCGTGCCACGACACGGTCCCGTCGAAGGGTATGGGTGTGACGATGATGTTGGCGCGCTCCCGCGTCGTGGGGAGCCCGAACAGGTTGCCCGCGTAGACCGCGGGGGAATCGGTGTCGATGGATTCGGGTGTCAGGTCGGCGTGCGGATGCTCGTGATGGCGGGCCATGGCGGTCTTCCGGGGTGGGCGAACGGCGACCAAACAATGAGCCGCGCAGGAGGTGCGCGGCTCTCACGCCGGGGGGATGGCGGGCCGCGCACGTTATGCCAACTCACGCCCTCACGCGATCAAGATGCCGCTCGCGCAGGCCGATCACTCCCGCATGGCGTTCGACGTCAACAACCCGTACTTTCGGACCAAGGTGATGACCGCCTCCCGCGAGGAGCTCCGACTGCTCCTGCTCGACGGGTGTCTGCATTTCATCGACGTGGGCACCGAGGGGCTCGAAACAAAGAACTACGAGAAGGTCTACGAGGGCTACTCCCAGGCCAAGGCGATCGTGATGGAGCTCATCAACGCCTTGCGTCCGGAGGTCGCCCCGGAGTTGTGCGAGAAGCTCTCGGCGCTGTACACCTACATCTACAAGCTCCTCGTCGAGGCCGGCTTCGAGAAGGATCCGGAGAAGGCGCGCCAGGCGCGCCAGCTCGTGGAGTTCGACCGCGAAACCTGGCGCATGCTGATGGAGCAGATCAAGGCGGGCGGTTCCCTGGACGCCGAAGCCCATGCCCAGGCGATGCCCGATGCGGTCGACCTCGAGAGCGCGTCCAAGGCCGGGCATGCCGGCATCAACGCCGCGGACCTCGAGGCCGCGAACAAGGCCATGCCCAAGCCCAACGTTCCCGCGCGAGGCACGGGCACCTACGGCCCGCCCAACGCACACCGCCCGAGCGGTCGCGGCTTGTCCATCCGGGGCTGAGGCGGCCGCGCTCGACGAGCATCACTCGACCCTAAAAAAACGACCCGGCGTCACGACGACGCCGGGTCCGTCACGGTGTGTGCCGCACACTTGACACACCGCGATCTCGAGGAGAATCGGCCGGACCTCAGGGCCCCTCTGCGCCCCGAGGTCCAAAAAAACGCCGACGGCTCGCGGCGCCCGATCGCTGGCCTCGCCCAACACGAAGGACGAGGCCGAGGGGAGAGTCGATCGCGGCGGAGCTGAGAAAGGAGAGACTCGTCGAACAAGCCGCCGGCGTTGGGTCGGAAGGCGATCGGCGATCAACCGATCGCGAGGCCAACCGGGGGGCGTCGGCGGGTATTCCTGAGGCGAGTGACGCCGCCGGGCGAAACGTGAGGCGGGGGTAGATCGGCGATCTACAGAAGCCTGCCCGTGTCCGGGGGTTGTTGCGCCGAACGGACCGCGCGTTCACCCTTGCATTCTCATCACTCAGGGTTAGAGTCGGGGTGTGCCGTCCGGGCGGCGAGCGGCGGGCGGCGGGCGGTGGAGCGGGTTCGCAAAGGAGAGGCGGAGAGCGATGTCCGGGACGAGAGGAATGAGCGGGAGCGGTGCGTGGATCGGCGGGGCCGTGGTCGGGGCAATGGTGACGGCGGGGGGAATGTGGGCGGTCGCGGGCGACCTCCAGCCGCCGTCGGGACCGGTGGCGCCGACGTTCAAGACGCTCACCGAGGTCGAGCCGCGGATCGCGATCAACGACGTGAACACGCCTGGCAACGCCTCGGCGCGCGCCGTGATCGATGCGCCCGGCTCGTATTACCTCGCGGGCGACGTCGAGGTGCCCGCGGGGCAGGACGGCATCCGCGTGAACGCGGACGATGTGACGATCGACCTCAACGGCTTCAGCCTCCGCTGGTCGGGGTCGTCCATCACGGGCGACAACGGCATCGAGGCGCCTGGCCGCAGCCGGCTGACGGTGCGCAACGGGCGCATCAGCGGCTTCCGGGGTGACGGCATTGTGGCGGGCGACGACGCCACCATTATCAACATCGACAGCTCGAACAACTTCTTCGGTTCGGGTCTGAACCTCGGCGCCCGCGCGCTTGTGCGCGAGTGCTCGGCGCGGGGCAACCAGGTCACCGGCATCGACGTCGGCGACGACTCGCGCATCATCGACAGCTCGGCGAGCAACAACGGGTCGGCCGGGTTCCGGCTCGACGACAGCGCGATGGCGCGCGGGTGCGTCGCCTTCAACAACGACGGCCGCGGCTTCTTCGGGAGCGTGCGCAACCGGTTCGAGCAGTGCACCGCGCGGGACAACAACAGCGACGGGTTCTTCGGCGGCAACGCCACCGTCGCGGTCGCCTGCGTCAGCCAGGGCAACGGGCTCAACGGCTTCCGCTTCGGCGGCGGCGCGAGCGTGAGCGATTGCTCGTCGAGCGGCAACCAGGGCGACGGCTTCGAGATGCTGCGCAGCGCGACCGTTCGAGGCTGCGCCGCCGATGCGAATAACGACAACGCCTACCGCCTCGGCGACGACAGCGTGATCGTCAACAGCTCCGGCAACTTCAGCGTCAACGACGGTCTCTTCGCTCCCGCGGGCGTCACCGTCGAGGGCTGCACCTTCGCCAACAACGGCGATAACGGCATCGAGGTCGGCGAATCGAGCACGATCCGCGGCAACACGCTCCGCCTCAACGATGGCTGCGGCGTCTTCGCGGGGTCGTACAACATCATCGAAGAGAACATCGCCGTCGGGCACCGGCTCGGCGCCTCGGGCGACTTCGAGTCGAGCATCGGCATTCTGGTGCAGGGCAACGGCAGCCGCATCGATGAGAACCACGTTGCCGACAACAACCAGGGCATCCGTGTGGTCGGCGTAGGAAGCACGATCGTGCGCAACACCGCGTCGGGAAATGATGTAACGCTGGCGAACACGTCTGGAAACAACGACGCGCCGTTCGGTTCCGTCTTCGGCGCAGAGCCGTACGACAACCTCGCCGCGCCGTAAGTCGGGGGCGCGCCGGGGCGATGAGCGTCGCCGATCGACACAATGCGGCTAGGACTTCGCGCGCTCATGCGTTAGGCTTGCGCAGGGCACGCTCGGCGTGTCTCGTGCGGGCCTAGGACGCGTCCGCGCCGGACTACGAAGAAAGAAAGGCAAGAACGAGATGGCGACGTGGAAGATCGGAGCGGCGTTTGCGTTGGGTGTGGCAAGCGCGTGGGGTGTGTCGGTGGTCGCGGGTGACCTTCAGCCGCCGGCGGGCCCGGTGACGCCGACGTTCAAGACGCTCGACGAAGTCGAGCCGAGCACGCCGATCGAATCGCTGCCGGGGGATGCGACGGCGCGACACGTGATCACGCAGCGCGGGGCGTATCACCTGACCGGCAACATGAACGCGGCGTTCGCCGGGGAGATCCTCATCGAGGTGGCGACGAGCGGCGTGACGATCGATCTGCGCGGGTTCACGCTCGGCGCGTCGAACATTTCGGACCACGTGATCCTGGATGTGTCGTCGGGCGGCGCGGACGGGCTGACGGTGCGCAACGGTCGGATGCAGGCGACCTCCGATGAGGCGATTTTCGCGCCCAGCGCGGGGCAGTGTCTTATCGAATCGATCAGCTTCAGCGGCGCGGACGCGCTCGGGGGTGACGCGGTGGTGGTGGGTGACGGCTCGATCGTGCGGGACATCCGCGCGGTGAGCGGCGGTGGTGTTGTCGTGGGGAACAACTCTGTCGTTCAGCGCGTCACCAACGTCTCCGGTCGCGAGACGGTGAAGGCCGGAGATGGGTCTGTCGTCTCGGACATCACGATCGACGGGATCAATGGCGGCGCCGCGAACCGGCTGATCCAGGTGGGTGACGGGTGCACCATCGAGCGCGTGCGGGCGCGTGATGCTCGCAACCGCGGGATCGCGGCGGGTTCGCACGCGACGATCCGGGACTGCTCGTTTGTCAACCATGGAGGACCGGACTTTGACGCGGGGTCAAACACCGTGGTTGCGAGCGGTGATTCCTCCATTGTGGAGCGTGTGACGATCGAGTTCTGGGGCGACACGGGTATCTCCGTTGGCACCGAGAGTGTGGTGCGCGATTGCGTGATGGTCGGCCCGGGAGAAAACAGCACGGGGATCAGCATGGGCGGCGGATCGCTCGTTGAAGGCTGCAGCGTGCGTGACTACGAGCTCGGGATCTCCGTGTTCGGCTCGCGTGTGCGGTCCTGCTACGTGTTCAACTCCTTGAACATCGGGATCCTCGCCGGCTCGGAGTCGATCGTGGAGGGCTGCCAGGTTGTGGCGAGTGGCGTCAACGCGATCACGGCTTCCTTTGGCACGGTGATCCGCGGCAACGTGCTGCGCGACAACGCGGGTGGCATTGTGGTTGGTGGTGACACGCGCGTCGAGAACAACCAGCTCGATGGTGACCAGATCAGGGTGACTGGGCCCGACAACGTGATTGACGGCAACGTGATCACCGACCTGTCGCTGGACGCGATTTTCGTCAGCAACGTCGGGAACACGATCACGCGAAACCGCCTAAGCGCCGGCGCGGCCGGCTACAACATCATCGCCGGCAACAGCGTCGGGACGATCCGGACCTCGCCCGTCGGCGCGGATGCCTGGGACAACTTCGATTTCTGAGGAGGATGCTGCGATGTGTGGAGGAGAAGGAACCGCGGCGATCGCGGCGTCGTGGAGGACGTCAGCATCCGCAACTGGGGCAGCCAGGGGATCAGCCTGCTCGCTGACGGCGAGGTGCGCACCAGCCGCGTCGTGTGCGAACAGGCCGACGTCGGTTCGACTGGCATCGCCATGACGGGCAACGGCCTCGTCGAAGGCTGCCTGGTGCGCGGCTACATCACCGGCATCGACGCGGGCTCCCGGGTCTGGATTGCGGAGAACAGGGTGGAGTACGGCTTCCCCCCGTCCCTAGCCTCGGTCCGCGGCATCCGCGCCGGCTCGCGATCAACCGTGATGAACAACGCGGTGCAGTTCAGTCTCGTCGACGATCTCGCGTTTGAGCTTGGCTCCGACAGCCGCGCGATCGACAACTTTGCCATCGGCGGGAAGCTCCGGGTCTTCGGCAGCAGAACCGCCGTCGAGGGGAACTACGTGGTTGACGCGTTCACGCTGTCCATCTGGGTGACCGGCGCCGACAACAGTGTGACGCGTAACCGCGTGCGCAACGGCTTTTTCTCCGTCGACCCGACTGACGGCCTGGGCACGATCCGCACGACACCCGTGGGCGCGGGGCCGTGGGACAACTTCGACTACTGAACACACGCCGGCGAATACGCGAATCAACCGAAGCCGTTGGACAACTTCCGCAACTCAACTTCCGCTACCAAAGATAACGCGGCTGCGCGCAACCCAACACCACGACGGCGGTAGCATCGGCTGACCGCGGCGGAGGCCCTCCGCCCGCGCCCCGTCTCTTTCCCGAACGGAGCCCCTCGTGACCGACCCTCTCAGCGAGCATCAGCCGCAGCACATCCCCGAGACCGCCGATCCTGATGCGGCGGTGGAGGCCGTCCGCAACGCCCACGCGACGCTCCGCGCCGAGATCGGCCAGGTGGTCGTCGGGCAGGCCGAGGTGGTCGATGAGCTGCTGATGGCGATGTTTTGCCGCGGCCACGCGCTGGTCGTCGGTGTGCCGGGGCTCGCCAAGACGCTGCTGATCTCGACGATCGCCAAGAGCGTGTCGCTGAGCTTCAGCCGGATCCAGTTCACGCCCGACCTGATGCCGAGCGACATCACCGGCACCGAGGTCATCGAGGAAGACAAGAGCACCGGCGCCCGCGAGCTGCGCTTCGTGAAGGGGCCGATCTTCGCGAACGTCATCCTCGCCGACGAGATCAACCGCACGCCCCCCAAGACCCAGGCCGCGCTGCTCGAAGCGATGCAGGAGCACCAGGTGACGACCGGCGGCATGCAGCACAAGCTGCCCGAGCCCTTCTTCGTCCTCGCGACGCAGAACCCCATCGAGCAGGAGGGCACGTACCCCCTGCCCGAAGCGCAGCTCGACCGCTTCATGTTCAACATCGTCATCTCGTATCCCGGCGAGGAGGACGAGGTGGAGATCATTCGCCGCACGACGAGCTCGACCGAGGCGACCGCCGAGCCGGTGATCGACGCGGCCGACGTCATGAACGTGCAGCACCTCGTGCGCTCGTGCCCCGTCGCGGACCACGTGATGCGGTACGCGTTGCGGTTGGTGCGCGCCACGCGCATCCGCGAGCACACGCCGGAGAACCCCAAGCCCCAGATCGTTCAGGACTACCTGAGCTGGGGCGCCGGTCCGCGCGCGAGCCAGTACCTCGTGCTGGCGGCCAAGGCCCGAGCCGTGCTCAACGGCAACTTCCACGTCACGCCCGACGATGTGAAGGCCATCGCCCTCCCGGTGCTGCGCCACCGCATCATCACCAACTTCAACGCCGAGGCCGACAACGTCACCACCGACGATGTCATCCGCACGCTGTTGAAGGAGACGCCCATCGACGGCTCGAGCGAAGGCGAGCGCCGGCGGATGGAGACGGTGATGCGGTAGACCGCCGCGGCACGAAGGCACTCAGGCACACGCGAAGCACAAAGAAACACCCGCCCGGGCTCGTCCGGGCGGGTGTTCGTGTAGTCGCGCCTCTCGGAGTGGAGAGCGGCGGCGGAGATGGGCTGTCAGAACCGCTCGATCAGCGGCGGCGGCGGACCAGCGCCAGCGAGGCCACGCCCGCCAACGTCCAGGTGCCGGGGGCGGGGACCAGAATGGCGAGGTCGGTGAGCAGTTCGGCGGTGCCGCCGCCCGTGCCGGTGTGGCTCGCCGTAGTCGAGATGGTGAGCGTGTAGTCGTCCGGGGCGATCTCAAGGAGGCCCGAGTTGCCCACGACGTCCTCGACGCTGTCGTTGGTCGTCAGGTCGAACTCGAAGACCACGCCGCCCACAGCGCCGACGAGCTGGATGAAGAACGCGCCGTTGGCGTCGACATCGTTCGTGTACGTGTACGTCGCGAGGAAGAAGCGGGTGTCGTCGGTGGTGAAGTCGACGACCATCGACGTGGAGGCGATCGACGAGGGGTCGGTGTCGCCGCTGAAGTCGAGGTTGGTGATGTTGGCGACGCCCTCGTAGCGAAGCTCCATCTCTTCATCGTCGCTCGAGATGTCAGAAAACTGCGCGGCATTGGCGGCGGCAAAGCCGACGCCGAACTCTTGGTCCGTCGCGGAGAGCCCCTGTGTAAAGGGTCCCATGCCGGGTACCGTCAGATCGTCCACGTCGGGCGTGCCCGTGCCGGCGTCGGCCTGCACGTCGAGCGTGCGGCTCACGTCGGGCGTGCCGACGATGCCCGCGGCCGCGACCGGCGCAAGCGCCAGCAGCGCGCAGGGCGCAAGGTATGCGTGATTCACTGGTACAACTCCTCCGATTGGCGTCCCAGCCTCGTCCCTGTGCGTGAGCCGAAGCAGGCGGTCTGATCTCTCTTGGTCCGCGCGGTGACAAACCATCGCGGTGTCCACAACCCTGTGCCGGATATGGACTTGAGGAGCGTAGAGCAGAATCGGGCGGATACAACCGCCGTGGCGGCGATTCCCGGCACATTGTTCCGGCTTTATCGGCTTCGTCATTGCAGGCGATGAACGCCGCTCCGGCACTCGAGCCGGCAGCCACCCCTTCCACCTGTCCCCGATCTCTCGAAGTCCAGTTGAACATGGGATATATGGGGATTCTGGGTCTTCCCGGTCGAAGACTTGGCGCGACATCGCGCCCCCGGGATAAGGCAAAACCACTTGTCCTGTAAAGACTTATGGGTCACGCTTGCAGTTCGGGTGAATTCGAGCCAACTCTCTACGCGTCGTCCACGCGTTGATTTAGACTCTTCGCGAGAGGACGCATGCCTACCCGACCACCGTGTGGGTTCGGATGCGACAGAGGGAACACCCTCCCGAGGGCTTCCTCCATGAATGACGGAATGTGGCGTATCGGCGCGATGGTTGTTGCTGCCATTGCACTCACTTGGACCGCCGCCCAGTGGCGGGCGCTGGCGTCGGATGAGCGCTCAGGCGCCGATCAGTACGGTGCGCAACGCGGCACATCGGCTTCGCCGGCGGCCAGAGTCGGGTGGACCCGCAGCGCCCGCCAGGCGGCCGCCGCGACGCAGACCGACACCAAGCTTCTCCCCCCGGGCGGGCCGATCGGCGGCACGATGAAGGCGCTGAACGACATCGAAGCGCGCATCCCCGTCGCCGAGCCCTTCGTGGGCCCGGGCGTCGGCGTGCGGTTCCTCATCGACAAGCCCGGCTCCTACTACCTTGCCGAGGACATCTTCGTCCCGGCGGGCGTCGACGGGCTGCGCGTCGTGGCCGGCCCCGTCACGATCGATCTCAACGGCTTCTGCATCCGCGGTGAGGCCTTCTCGGGCGACGCCATCGTCGCTGAGGCCGACGAAGCGGAAGTCATCATCCGCAACGGCTTCGTCCGCAAGGTCGACGGGCGCGGCGTGGTGGTCGGGGGCGAAGCGGCGATCATCGAGGACCTGCTCATCGGTGACATCGGCTCGCTCGGCCTGGACCTCGGCGCCGAACGTGAGACCATCGTCCGGCGTGTCTGCATCGACAACGCCGGCAGCAACGCTCAGGCGAGCGAGCGTGACGGGGTGCGCATCCACGGAGCGGGCGTCGCGCGGCTCGAAGGCGTCTCCATCAACGCGCCCGCGGGAGCGGGCATCGTTGTTCAGCCCGGGGCAACCGCGATGGTCAACGACGCCTCGATCATCCGACCCGCGACGCAGGGCGTCTTCGCCCGCGGGCGGCTCGTCATGCGCCGCTCCGCCGTCGAATCGCCCGGCGGCGTCGGCATCGACCTCGGCGCCGACTGCATCCTCGAAGACTCACGCGTCGCGGGCATCACCGGCCCGGGCATCCTGATCGGCGATCGTTCACGCGTCGAACGCAACACCGTCCGCGTCGAGCCCGTCGGAGAGCCCTTCAACATCGGCATCGAACTCGTCGGCGACGGCGGGATCCTCCGCGACAACGAGGTCACCGGCGGCGGCGACTCCTACTTCGGCATCCGACTCGTCGGCTCGGAAAACCTCATCGCCGGCAACTCCAACGCCCAGAACGGCGGCTGGATCGTCAACACCGACAACTTCCTGGGCCCGATCATCACCAATGCCTCGGGCTTCACCGCCAACCGCAACCCCTTCGCCAACCTCGACTACTAACCCGCGCCGCGGGCTCACCGATCAGGACCGACGTCATTGCCGCGCGCGCCTATGCTTCCTGAGCCGGGCGACGACGGCCGCACGCTCCCCTCCCCGCGTCCGTCCGCGACGAATCGCCACGCCCGCCCGGCGCTGAGCGCGACACAATCATTCGGGGGTTCCCACCATGCCGCACATCATCGCCGAGCCGTGCATCGGAACCAAGGACACCTCGTGCGT
>CAYTSW010000019.1:0-29697 GCA_964440605.1 uncultured Phycisphaeraceae bacterium
TGATGACGATCGCGTCTTCGAAGTTGTACCCGTCAAAGGTGTTGAACGCGACCATCGCGTTCTTGCCGATCGCCAACTCGCCGAACTGCGTGGAGGCGCCGTCGGCGATCACCTCGCCCGCTTCAACTTCGTCGCCGAGGTCGACGACGGGCTTCTGGTTCTGGCATGTGCGCTCGTTGAGCCCCTTGAACTTGCGCAGCTCGTACTCGTCGGCGTTGTCGATGATGATCTTCTGCGCATCGACGTACGTCACCACGCCGGCGCGACGGGCCCGCACGACCATGCCCGAGTTCTGCCCGACCTCCTGCTCCATGCCGGTCGCGACGCAGGGCGGGTCGACCTTGATCAAGGGCACCGCCTGGCGCTGCATGTTGGAACCCATCAGCGCGCGGTTGGCGTCGTCGTGCTCGAGGAAGGGGATCAGCGCCGCCGAGACGCCCACGATCTGCTTGGGCGCGATATCGACGTACTCGACCTCGTCGGACTTCACCTCCGCCAACTCCCCATCGACGCGGGCGAGCACCGCGCCCTCGTTGATCGAGCCGTCGGGCTTGAGCGACTCGGCCGGGGCCAGCACCGCGCGCATCTCCTCGTCGGCGCGCAGGTGGATGACGTTGTTGGTCGCCTTGCCGTTCTTGATCTCGCGGTAGGGCGTGCGCAGGAAGCCGTACTCGTCGATCGACGAGTAGATGCCCAGCGAACAGATCAGGCCGATGTTGGTGCCCTCGGGCGTCTCGATGGGGCAGACGCGCCCGTAGTGCGAGATGTGGACGTCGCGTACCTCGAAGCCCGCGCGCTTGCGGTTGAGCCCGCCTGGACCCAGCGCCGACAGGCGACGCTCGTGTACGAGCGTCGACAGCGGGTTCGTCTGATCGACCACCTGGCTCAGCTCCGAGCGACCGAAGAAGAAGTCGATCGCGCTGGAGATGGACTTGGAGTTCACCAGGTCCGCGATCTTCGTCAGCTCCTCGGGGTCCTTCACGCTCATGCGCTCCTGGACCGTGCGGCGGAGCTTCAGAAAGCCCTTGCGCATCTCCTCGGTCGCCAACTCATCCAGCGTGCGCAGGCGGCGGTTGCCCAAGTGGTCGATGTCGTCCACCTGCGCCACCGGGCGGCCCGTCTTCGGGTCCGGACGCTTCGAACGCAGGTCGAGGATGTACTGCACCACGCGCAGGAAGTCCTCGGCCCGGATGAACATCTGGTCCTCGGGGACGTCCAGATCGAACTTCCGGTTGATGCGGAAGCGCCCCACCTTGCCCAGGCGGTAGCGGTTCTCGTCGAGGAACTTCTCGACGAAGAGCTGCTTGGCCTTGTCGACCTGAGGCGGGTTGCCCGGGCGCAGGCGGGTATACACCTTCAGTTGCGCCGCTTCGTACTCGCTCTGGGCGTTCTCGGAGAACTGCTCGAGCTTCTCCTCGGCGACCGAGTTGAGGATCAACGGGTCCGACGGGTTGGTGATCACGCGGACCTTTTCGAGGTTCGACTCGGTGATCTTCGCCAAGCCCTCCTCGCCGAGCTGGCACCCGACGTGAACGAGCTCCTCGCCCGACTCGGTGTCGTAGATGCTCTCGGCGGCCCAGTGCTCGGCGTGCAGCTTGGCGACCGACAGCTCCTCCACGTCGTAGAAGAGGCTCAGGATGGCGCTCGTGCTGGAGATGGACTCGTCAAGGCAGCGCAGGAAGGTCGTCGCCGACAGCTTGGCCGACTGATCGATCTTCATCACGAGCTGATCTTTCTTCGTGACCTCCAGCTCGATCCAGGAGCCGCGCTCGGGGATGACGCGGGCCGAGTGCAGCGGGCGGTCGCCCTCGGCTGAGACGATCGAGAAGTCCACGCCCGGCGAGCGGTGCAACTGCGAGACGATGACGCGCTCGGCGCCATTGACGATGAACTCACCACCACCCATCAGGATGGGGATCTCACCGAGGTAGATCTCTTCCTCGGCGATGTCGGGGTGGTTGTCGCGGTTCAGCCGGAGGCAAACGCGGAACGGGCGCCCGTATGTGAGGCGCAGCTCGCGGCACTCGTCGGGCGTATACCGCGGTTCCTCCAGCGTGTAGTAGCTGTACTCCAGCCGCTGTGTGCCGTCGTACGACTCGATCGGATAGATCTCGCGCAGCAGCGCCTCGAGCCCGATCTCGGTGTTCCGCGATTCGGGCTCGGCCTCAAGCTGGAGAAACCGGTTGTATCCGTCGATCTGGAGGGTGGTCAGGTCGGGCACGGCGATGGCATCGCCACGCTTGGAAAAGTTGCGCACGTTCTTCGTCGACATCGCGTCCTCACGATGGCAAATCCGCGCACGACGCCGACCCTGTCCGGGCGTCTGCGCGGGGTCACCACTCTGTCAGTTCAGTCCGCAGCTCGTGATCACGGGGAGGAGGGTCCGCAGGGCAAGTCCAGCATTGTAGGCACTACCGGCGAACCACGCAACCGCCCCCCGCCCGACACGACACCCACCGGCTCCGAATGGCCCGTTGGGATCATGTAAAGCGATGAGATGTGCGGGTCGCCGAGACAGGAAGACGGCCGGCGTCCGTCGGGACGCCGGCCGCATGAGTTGATACCGGCTCAGCCGCCAGCGGTGCCACGACTCGCTGACAAGCCGTGCCGCCCCGGCCTCGTGCCAAGGCTTGCTTGCAAGCCGTGCCGGCGAGGCGGCTGACCTCCGCTACCCCGACGCCCCGCAGCACGGGTTGCGAGAGCAACCCGTGGCACGCCGAGCGAGGGCTTGGACGGAGGCTTACTGGAGCTCGACGGAGCCGCCGGCCTCTTCGAGCTTGGTCTTGAGCTCGTCAGCCTCTTCCTTGGCGACGCCTTCCTTGATGGGCTTGGGCGCGCCCTCGACCAGCTCCTTGGCTTCCTTCAGGCCCAGGCCGGTGATCTCGCGGACCGCCTTGATGACCTGGATCTTCTTGTCGCCCGCGGAGGTGAGGACCACGTCGAAGTCGGTCTTCTCTTCCTCGGCGGCGCCGCCGCCCTCGGCGGGACCCGCGGCCATCACCACGCCGCCGCCGGCGGCCGGCTCGATGCCGTAGGTCTCCTTCATGTAGTCGCCCAGATCGACGGCTTCCTTCAGCGTCAGCCCGGCGAGCTCGTCGCCCAGCTTGCTGATCTTCTCGTCGAACGTCTTCGTCTCGGTCGCAGCGCCTTCGTCAGCCATTGCTTTCGTCCTTCACGCTTCGCCCGCCGGCACGCACCGACGGGCTCGCATCCGCTCCGAGAGGGGCCAAACCACTTGGCCTTTAACCCCCGAGGGGGCCAGTCGGAGCCGGGTGATGTCTGTTCGATCCGGTCACACAAGCGGCGTCGGCTCAGCCGACCTTGGCGATCGCCTCGCCGTCCTCCAGCTTCTTCTCCACCGCCTTGACCAGCGAGGCGAGCGTCGAGCCGGGGCCCTTGATCGCCCCGACCAGATTCCGCGCCGGGCTGAGCACGAGCGTGACGGCCTGGGCGATCGCCTCGTCCCGCGTCGGGAACTTCGACAACGCCTGAACGCCCTGCTCGCCCTCGAAGAGCTGCCCGTCGAGGACGGCGCCCTTGAGCTCGAGGTGCTCGAGTTCCTTGGCCCACTTCACAAGCTCACGCGCCACATCGACGACGGACTCGGCGCCGTACGCCAGAGCCGAGGGCCCGTTGAGGACGGGCTCCAGCGCGCCGAGGCCGCTGGGGTCGAAGGCGTGCTTCATGAGGTTGTTGCGGACAACGGTGATCTTGATGTCCTTGGCCGCGAGCTCCTGACGGAGGCGGTTGTTGTCGTTGGCGCCGATGCCTCGGATGGAGACGACCAGCGCGTCGGACGTGTCGCCCAGCAGTTCCTGGTAGTCGCGGATCATCATGTCTTTGACGGGCTTGCTCACGCTTCGGCCTCCTGACTCGCGACGTGGATGAGCACGGAGGGCGTCATCGTGCCGCTGATCGCGACCTTCTTGATGTAGTTGCCCTTGACCGCGGAAGGCCGGGCCTTCTCGATGGTCCGCAGGAAGAACTCGAGATTCGTCAGCAGGTCGCCCTCGGGGAAGGACATCTTCCCGATCGGGGCGTGGATGTTCCCGCTCTTGTCATTGCGGTACTCCACCTTGCCCGCGGCGAACTCACGCACCGCCTCGACGACGTCCTTGGTCACCGTGCCCGCCTTGGGCGAAGGCATCAGGCCCTTCGGACCCAGCACGCGGCCGAGCTTCGAGATCACCCGCATCATGTCCGGGCTCGCGATCGCGACGTCGAAGTCCATCCAGCCCTTCTCGATCTCCGCGACCAAATCCTCGGCGCCGGCCTTGATGGCGCCGGCCTCCTTGGCCTCGTTGATCTTCTCGGTCGGAACGAACGCCACGACGCGGGCCGTCTTGCCGATGCCCTTGGGCAGCGACACCGAGCCGCGGATCGCCTGGTCCGCCTGCTTCGGATCGATGCCCAGGTTCAGGCAGACCTCGACGGTCTGGTCGAACTTGGGACCCTTGAACTGCTTGAGCACGCTGACGGCCTTGGCGGCGTCGATCGGCTCGGAGGGCCGCTTCTGAAGGTTCTCACGCTGGCGCTTGGGGAACTTCGCCAGCGGGTCTTTGGTCGCTTTGGCCATGTCAGATCACCCCCGCCGCTTCCATGCCCGTCACTTCGAGGCCCATCGAACGGGCGGTGCCCGCGATCATCAGGGCCGCCTGGTCGACGCTGGGGGCATTGAGGTCTTCCATCTTTTCCTGAGCGATCGCCTTGCACTGATCCCACGTCACCTTGCCGACGGGGTTCTGTGGCTCGGCGGCGCCCTTATCCACGCCCGCCGCTTCCTTGAGCAGCACGGAGGCGGGCGACGACTTGATCACGAACTCGAACGATCGGTCGTTGTAGACCGTGATGACGCAGCCCACGACCTTGCCCTGCTTGTCGGCAGTGGCGGCGTTGAACTGCTGGATGAACTGACCGGGGTTGACGCCGTTGGCGCCCAGGGCGGGGCCCAGGGGCGGCCCGGGCGTCGCCGTGCCTCCCGGCGCCATCACCTTGAAGGTGTTGATGACTTCTTTTTTTGCCATGACTCTGCATACCTCCCACCGGCTCGGGCCCCATGCCCCCACGAACGTCGCGCGGGCGAGAGACACGCCAGCCCCGACCCCAGCTCGCGGTCGCGGGGCCGACTCACGGCCTCGGTGGTTCAAACGGTGAACGAACAAGCCGCACGCGGACCCACCACTTCGGGCACGCGCGGGCCGAGAGAGTAGCCGCGTAGAGGGGGGCGATCAACCGGGGTCCTGCGATACACAACCGCCACATCTCAAAACAGCCAAACGCCCGGCAGAGGGGAACCGGGCGTCTGGCGTTCGGGTGGTGGAAGCTCAGTCCCACCGCCGCCCCCCCAATCGCCGCCCTGGTTGGCTGATTGGTCTTACTTGCAGTCGCGCCCGCGCTCGAGCGGGCGATCGGAGAGGCCGGTGATCCGCCAGAGGTTCCGAGCCGCGATGTCCTCGGCGCCGACGCGCCGGGCCCCTCGGACCGCCTTCTGGGCCAGGGCCGTCTCGCTGCGCAGGAAGTCCACGGTCGACGCCAGCAGACGCCGATCGCCCTCGCTCACATCGCCCAGGCAACGTTCTCGAAGGTCATCGGAGAGGAAAGCCAGTTCGTCGGAGAGATCGACGCTTGCGGGCAGATTGCCGCGGGAGACCGCTTCGGGCCGGGCGCACAGCAGGCCGCGCAGCGACTGCATGGCCGCGTCCCGCTCGCCCGAACGCAGCGACGTAATGATGTAGCCCAGTCGGGCCTCATCGTCGGTGCCGTCGGCCCGGACCAGCTCGGCGAAGCGGGCCTGGGCGGCGGCGAGGTCGCGGTCTTCCAGACGCTGCCACGCCTCCAGACGCAGCCGCTCCACTCGCGTCAGCGATCGGGGCTGCGGCTCCACCACGACCGCCGGCTGGGCGCCGGACGGATCGGAGAAACCGTCGTCCTCGCCGGCGTACATCGACTCGTCGTAGGCCTCCCAGTCCACCGTCCGGTCGCGCTGCTGCTGCTCGCGCTGGGCCTCAGCGACCAGACGCCCACCCGGACGTTCATCGGCTTCCGATGGCGCCTCGGTCAGGAGCTGCCACTCGCGGAAGTCCTGCACCGACGCTTCGGGATACACGCCAGACCCGCCCGTGTAGGGATCATGGGTCGTGTACGTGCGGCGATCGTCGGCATCGGCGAGGTAATCGCGCGTCGCTGGCGTCGAGCCGTACGTCACGTGGGGCCTCGACGAGGTCGCGACGCCCACGTCGGCGTAGCGGTAGCCGGAGGAGGCACGGTAGCCGTCGCTGTAGCGGTACCCGCCCGAGCGATACCCATAGCGGTAGCCGTACCGCGGCGTCGAGCAGCGCGTGCGATAGCGGTAGCTGTATCGCGGGCGGCAATCGTACGAGCGGTGGATCACCGTGCGACGGGGTGCGCAGCGGGAGCGGGCGTAGCCGTACCCAAAGCCCGTGCCTATCGACACGCTGACGCTCGTCCGCGACGAACGGTACGACTTGCACTTGCCGGCCTCCGCGGCAGGAGCGGCAATTAACAGGACGGCGAGCCCGAGGGCCGCCATCAATCCGAATGTTCTGGCCGACCACGCCATCGGTCGTCTCTCCTTTCGAGGCTCTCGCGAGCCCGAACGGTGCGGTCCTTCGCGTGATCCAGCGCCCGACACGGACGCGGGGTTCACACGCCGGAGCGAAAACGTGTCACCATGTTGATACCCCGCTCGCCCCGGGAAGGTTCCCCAGTAGACCAATCGTTCTCCGAACATCCGTGCTCGGGGCCCGGGATTGCCCCGCACGGGCCCACGGTTTAGAAGGGCACAAACGCCTCCCGCACGGAGCAAGGAGATGAACCGTGGCCATCCCCCTCTTCGCCTGGATCATCGCCGGTCTCGTCGCCGCCGTCGGGGTGCTGCTGCTGGTGTTGCCGTCGCGGCGCTCCGGCTCGGCCCCCCACTGCCGTAAGTGCGGGTACGAACTCTCGGGTCGGGATGGCGTCCCTGACAAGTGCCCCGAATGCGGCCGCACGCTCGCCGGGCATCCGCGCCGCGTCGTCGCCGGCAAGCCCGAGCCCACGCTGCCGCGACGGCTCGTCGGCGAGCTGCTCCTGCTCGTCGGCGTGCTGGCGTCGGGGGCGTTCGTGCTCGCCGGCGTCGCCAACTCCGCCGTCTATCGCGCGATGCCGCCGGAGATCGTCCTTGTTGCGGCTCGCAACGGCGCCGAACCGGCGCAGAAAGCGTTGCTCGACCATCAACGCAACGGCTGGAGATACGACGTCGTTCAGCACGAGTTGCTGGTGGACGACGAGACCGTGTGGCCCAGCAGTGGCACGTTCCGGACACCCCGGGCGCCCAACCTGAGCGAGGCTCGACCCGGCAGCCGATCCGGCTCGGGCTATCACCTCGACACGGGCGACTGGACCGACCACGACATCACGCCCGGCCGCCGACGCGTCGCGCTGCGCAGCACGCTCCACCTCGAAGACGGGGCGGGCCGGGCCCGGCAACTCGACTACACGCCGACCTTCGACATCGAACTGCTCGAGACGCGCGCGGCGGTGCCCGATCGCTTCGTCGACAACCTCGACGACGCGCGCTGGCTCGCGCAGCGGCTCACGATGTCGGCCGACCCGCGAGGCGTGTCGCTCGCCACCCCAAGCGGCCGCTCGATGCGCGCGAGCTACGCGATCCAACTCGCTTCAGAAGGCGAGCGCATCGAGGAGTTCACCCACGCCACGACCCTCCGCGTCCGCGGCCAGCAGGACATCCACGCCGCCCACTTCTCGCATAGATACGCCTACTTCAAGGACCTCATGACCCCGGGCGCGCCTGTGGACATTACCCTCGTGCCCAACGAGGAAGGCTTCTTCTTCGAGGTCGATCCGCAGATGCTCGGCTACGGCATTCGCTTCGAGGGCGTGATGGTCCTGCCCAGCCGCTCCGCGCACCGGGGCCGCGTGCCCACGCCCGATCGCATCGTCATAATCGACCGCGCGGGGAACGAGGTGCAGTTCGTCGAGCCGGTGGAGGAGCGGTCGATGTGGAATGTGTCCTCGGTCGCCAACGAGGCGTCGCCGGCGTCCGCGGAGCGCGAATAATCCAACGCATGCACCGCGCCACCCTCAAACCCCTCCTCGCCGGCGTCCTCACCGGCTTCCTCGGCATCACCGCGTGGTCGTGTTCCGTCATGTGGAACGGCGGCATTTCGCCGACCCAGACACCTTCGGCGACCGAGCAGGCCGCGCCCGCGCGGCCCGTGTCGTGGTACTACCGCCTCGACCGCCTGCGGGGCGAGCCGGTGATGCGCGTGCGCGTCGGGCGCGACGTCGAGACGCTCACCATCACGGGGCCGCGACGCGTCACGCTCACGCCTCCGGCAGGCGCTGATGAACTGCTGATTGTCGAGACGCCGCTGACGATCACCCGCGTGGGCGGACGCTTCCGCGCCCGGTTTGCGCAGGAGGACCTTTCCTTCGACGACGCTCCGGGCGCCGCGCTGACCATCAAGCCGCTGGGCGATGAACTGCTGCGCCTCGACGACGACCCGGTGCCGGGGGTGGTCGCGCTGGTGCCGACGGGCGCGGGCGGGTTCGACATCGTCGAGCGTGTCGGCATCGAGGCGTACCTCCCGGGCGTGATCGCCAAGGAGCTCTACAGCAACTGGCACCCCGAGACGTTCAAGGCGCAGGCCATCGCCGCCCGCAGCTACGCGCTGCACGAGCGCGCCCGCAGGCGCTCGATCGGCTCGGCTTTCGACGTCGAGAACACGACCGCCGACCAGGTGTACGGCGGTGCGACGACGCACGAGGTCGCCCACCGCGCGGTGCGCGAGACCGCTGGCGTGGTGCTCGCGTGGGAAGGCTCGGTGCTCCGGGCGTACTACTCGAGCACCACAGGCCCGCGCGCCGCTTCCGCCGCCGACACCTGGCCCACCGAGGGAGAGTTCGCCTTCAACCTCGCGAGGCCCATCCAGGCCACGCCCCGCGGCGAAGAGGACAAGCTCTCGCCGCGATGGAACTGGAGCGTGACGCGCGACGCCGGCACGCTCGCCCGGCGCTTCGGCGCCTTCGGGTCCGATCGCGGCTCGACGCTGCGCCGCCTGCGCACGATCCGCTCCATCGAGCCGATCGCGCGCAACGCCTTCGATCGCCCGTCGCGCTATCGCGTCGTCGAGCGCAACGGCGATGCGCACGAGCTCCGCGCCGAGGACCTGCGTGTCGCGATGAACTTCCGCGCTCCGGGCGTACCCAAGCCCGAAGGCCGCGTCTACAGCTCCGACTTCCGCGTCCTGATCGCGGCCGGCAAGGCCACGATCACGGGCCAGGGCTTCGGTCACGGCGTGGGCATGAGCCAGTTCGGCGCGCAGGCCAAGGCATTGGCCGGCGAGACCGCCGAGGACATCCTCATGTGGTACTACCCCGGCGCGGAACTCGCCCGGGCCTACTGAGCGTCGGTCGGGCTGCCGCTGCGCGCCTCTGTCGGCGCGGGCCATTCGATGCCCGGGAAGAGGGTGTACCGCTCGGGCAGGCGCGGCAGGAGCGCGACGACCGTCCGCCGATGCGGGTGCGCCGCGTGATCCGCGGGGGCCGAGAGCATCGCTTCGCCCAGCGTGCGGGCGAGCTGTACCGCCGGGCCGTATGAAGCGTCGTCGTTGCTCGCGCCGGCTTCGCCCGCGGCCGGGTCGAACGCCTCGGCGGGCTCCGCGGGGTCGGGCGCTGGGCCCATCGCCGACGGCGTCCAGCGCGCGCCCGGCGCTTCGGGCACCAGGAGATAGGCGAAGCGCGGGTCCAGGCGCGCATCGATCGATAGCTCCGCGAACAGGTCGCCCCGCTCGAGCGCGCCGCGCAGGCGAGGCTGCAACAGCCAGCCGGGCGGCGCGCTCGCGTTCGGGCGATCGTTCGAGAGCTGCGCCGCGATCTCCGCGCGCAGCGTCGGGCCCAGTGCACCGTCCACCGACGGCGCCGGCCAGACGCGCCCCACCAGACGCAGATCCCCCGCGTCCAGCTCCACCGGCTCTCCCGCCAGCAGCACGAGCTGCTCACCCTCGCTGGGGCGGCCGATCGCCACCGTGCGGTGCAGCGACTCGGGCTTGAGCCAGCGGCGGTTGAGCGTGTCGACGGGCGGGGCGAGCTCGATCGCAGCGATCAGGTCGTCGCGCCGCATCCGGACGAGCCGCAGTCCCGAGGGCTCGAGCTGGCGCGCGACGTTCTCCAACGCCTCGTCCAGCTCGACCGTCAGGTTCGCCAGCCGATCACCCAGTGTCCGCCCCGGATCATCCACCGACCACGTCAACACCTCCATCCCGACGCGCGCACCGCGTGAGAGCGGCGGGATCTCTCCCCGGCTGGGCGCGAAGGCCGCGCTGACGCCGCGTTCTCCTTCGACGGCCCGCGCCGCGGGCGCAACTGCGGCGTCCTCGTCGGTCGGCTCAGGTCCCGAGCCGCACCCGCTCGCAGCGACTATGGCCGCGACCGGCATCCATAACCAGCAACGCCCTGCGCGCACGGCCTCAGTAGATCTCGCTCGGGTCCAGGTGCGAGTCGTCCACGGGGTCGAACTCGTTGATCCGGTCGATCATGCGCCGCACCTGTCCGAAGTCGCGCTTCGTGTGCGTGAAGCAGATGCGCGGCAGGTCGAGCAGATCGTCCTCTACCTCGTACGGCCCGCGCTGCACGATCGAGCCCTTCCTGACCAGCGAGCCGAACTCGGCGTTCAGGCGATCGATGTCGCCGGGCTGAAGCGGGTTCTTGATGCGAATGATCAGGTCGTCGCGGTGGTACCGGCTGGAGTGGTAGTTGCGGTAGAACTGGAGGACGTAGCGCGCCGCCTCGTCCATGTCGCGCGTGATCTTGAAGAGGTTGAGGTCTTCCGGGCTGATCAGCCCGTTGTCGAGCAGCGATCGGCGCACGTAGTTATCCCAGTGCTTCCAGTACGTGCCCTCGGAGTGCTCGCACAGCACGATGGGCACCATCTGGCTCTTACCCGTCTGGATGAGCGTGAGCGTTTCGAAGAGCTCGTCGAGCGTGCCGAACCCGCCGGGGAAGGTCGCGAAGGCGTGGCACTTGCTCACGAACATCAGCTTGCGTGTGAAGAAGTAGCGGAAGTTGATCAGCTTGTTGTCGCCCGAGATGATGTCGTTGGCGGTGGTCTCGAAGGGCAGCTTGATGGCGAGGCCGAAGCTCGACGCCGCACCCGGGCCTTCGTGGCCCGCCTTCATGATGCCGTCGCCCGCGCCGGTGATGCAGTCCCACCCGGCCTCGGCCATGCGGCGCGAGAAGTCGACGCACGCGGCGTAGTCCGGATGGTCCGGCTTCGTGCGCGCCGAGCCGAAGATCGAGATCTTGTGCCGCTCCTTGTGCCCGCCGAAGACGTTGTAGGCGTAGCGCAGCTCCTTGAACGAGCTATTGATGAGCTTGAGCTCGCCCGTATCGCGGTCGTCGGTCACGAGCTTGTACGCGTTGACGACGAGGTCCGCGATCAGGCTGCCGTCGTACTCCTCCGGGTCGCCCCCGCACTCGCGCACGAGCCGATCGACCGCCTCTCGGAAGCTCGGCTCATCGATGCGGCGCGTCGGACGCTCGGCTGATGGGGAAACACGCGCGCTCTCGGCGTCGCTGCTGGTCGGGGTCGAAGACATCGTGGGGCTCTCGTTCTCGTCTGAAGTGGGTAGGGCGAGCGGGCGGTCAGCGCGGCGAGCGCTCCGGCCTCGTGACGGCGGTCGGAGTCGAGCGTGGTGATTCCGCCCCTCCCTCACCCACGATCGCGCCGAGCAGGTCCCGCGTCGAGCGGAGCTGCTGCGTCGTCAGCCGCGGATCGTACAGCGACCCGGTGATCCGAGTCGAGACGATCTCCTCCCGAATCCCTTCCAGCAGCGGGCTCAACACCGGGATGTGACGCATGCCCTGCGTTCGCACCCCCAGGTCCATCGTCCGATCGTCGAGATTGATCGTCCCCTCGCCCAGGATCCGGATCGAGTCCGAGTAGAGCGCCACCCGTTCGACTAGCGCCCGCTCGCCCTGCACGTACATGTCGGCGAACGCGAGATTGACCCGTTCGTTCGACGGCAGTTGCAGGTTCGAGAGCTCCAGAAGCGGGATCACGCCCGGCATGTCGAGCACACGCCCGCCCTGCACCCGAATGGTCGTCCGCCCTCGTCGCTCGCTCGACTCGCCCAGCCCGCCTCTGAGCGTCAGGCTCGCGTCGATCAACCCGCGATCGGGCGTCGACTCGCCCTCCTCCTCGCCCAGCCCGAGATCGTCCAGCAACGGTGCGAAGGACACCCGCACCACCTCGGCCCGGAGCTCAAAGGCCGGCGCCCCCCCACTCGGCCCCGCTCCGGGGCGGATCGCGGCATTGGCGACCAGCCGCCCCCCGTGCGACAACGCATCGATCCTCGGCAGCACGATCGCGCTGCCCTCGCTCCGCTGCACGGCTGACGCATGGCCGCCCGTCATACGCACGCCCGCGGCGCGGAAGGCCGGCAGATCCGCCTCGACGCGCAGACGCTCGCTCACGCCCGGCGTCCCATCGAAGCGGATCCGCGCCGCGCCCTGCGCCTCGGTGATCGGCAGACCCACGCGCGCTTCCAGACCCTCGAAGCTCAGCGTCGCGTCGAGCGTGCCCGGCGCGTTCTCTTCGGCGCCCGCGAGGGTGACGCGCGCCCCTTCGACGCGGAGCGCGCCCCCCTCGCCCAGCCCGAGTTCCATCGCCCGCGCCGTCGCCGACGCCCCTTCGGGCAGCAGGGCCAGCAGCATCTCGCCCAGCGCCCGGGCCTCAAGGTCGGCGCGCACATCCAGCCCCTCGGGCGTCCACGCACCGCTGATTCCCAGACGCCACGCCTCGCGCACCTGTTCCTGACCCTCCTCGAGCACGAGCAGGCGTGTCGGCTTCAGCGTCAGGGCGTCGATGCGCACGGAGCCCGGCGCGCCGCTGAGCGAGCCCGTGGCTTCCAGGTCGATGTCGACAGCGCGTCGCGTCATCGTCAGCCGTCGCGGCGATGCCGACCAGGTGTCGAGGCGCACGGGCAACGCGTCGCCGCCGTCGGAGCCTCTGTCCGGCGGCGCTCCGTCCCTGGGCACGGGCGATACGAGCGTCCCGCGCACATCCACGCGCCCGCCCAGGTTCAGCTCATCCGCGAGCGTGTGCAGCGCGGGCGAGCGCTGAGCGAGCACGGCGCGGACCAGCTCCGCTTCGATGGGCAACGCCGTCGCCGACACCTCGAGGCGGCGTTCGCCGCCCGCGCGCCGCGCGATCGCGCCGGTCGCGGTGAACGGGGAGGCGGCGCCCGCGCCGGCCGCGAAGGCTCCATCCACATCTTGCAACTCGATGAGTTCGGGCGTGACGCGCAAGCTGCCCTCGACGTCGGCGAGGAGCAGGCGCGTGTCCTGCACCGTCACCTCGAGGCGCTCCACCTCGCCGATCTCCAGCTCGTAGTCCGGCTCGGCGTCGCCCTCGAGCGCGAAGGCGAGCGACGCGTCGACCCGGCCCGCGGGCCGGTGACGCTCCCGCACCGTGCTCAGCACCGCCATCGGCTCCGGCGCCAGGCGCTCGGCGATCCGCTCGATCGGGATCGAGACGTCGAAGTCCACCGCCGAGACCCCGCCCGACACCGACAGCGGCACGCCGTCCAGCGGTTGCGGGAACAACCCGGCCACGAACGCGGTGAAAGCCGCTCCGTTGACGCGGCCCGACACCTCCCGGAACGCGAACTCGTCGCTGCTGATCGTCAAGGCCCCGCGCACGCCGGTCAGCGCGGGTGTCACGCCCGGCGCCGAAGCGACGTCGCGCACCTGCCCCGTCACGCTGAACGCGATCGGATCCGGATCGGTCGGTGGGACGTCCTCCGGCGTCTCGCCCCCCACAATCCTCACCTCCATGTCTACCAGCGAGCCGCGTAGACCAAGGTCCTCCATCGCCGAGCGCGGGGAAAACGCCGGCTCGCCGGCGTCCGGGTCGTCGCCCGCGGGCAGCGCCTGGATCAGGAAGGCGTCGATCGGCACGTGCCGCGCCGCGATCGTCAGGTCCGGGTCCACGCCGCCGCCGTCCTTGAGCAGCGCCACATCGCCGGCGATGGTGCCCTCGGCCCCCGACAGCCCGCGCAGCTTCGCTTCTTCGAGCGTGACGACGTCATCGCTGATGCGCAGACGCACGTCGTCGGCCGAGACCGGATACTCGAACGCCACGGGCAGCATGCCCGCGCGCTCGATCCGCGCGCCGATGTCGACGGCGTAGCGCGTGTCCTCTCCGAGCGGGCGGTCGATGACGATGTTGAGTGCGGCGACGCCGCCGAGACCGAACACGGGCGATTCCGCCGCCCGTTCGATCTGCATGCGCTCGGCTTCCAGCGCGTTGACGTCCGCGTTGTCGGGCAACGCGCGACCGCGCTCGGCGAGCAGGAGGAGGCGCTCGAGTTCGTCGAGCCGCTCGCCCTGCGAAGCGGCCCGCTCGGGCGACCGCAGCAGGCCGAGCGCTTCCAGACGCTCGTACGCGTCGCGATCGAAGAGGACGTCGAACACCTGCCGCCGATCCTCGGGCATGGAGTCGCGGAAGACATCGTCCAGCGGCACATCGATCGCGTTGATCTCGAGGTGCACGCGCGCGCCGTCCCCGGGCGGCGCGATGGAGCCCGAGGCGAGCACCTGCGCGTCGCCCTGCCCGCGACCCGACAGGCCCACGATCTCGAAGCGGTCCTGATCGAAGACGAAGGTCGCGCTGATGTCGGTGAGCGGATACGGAAAGAGCTCGTAGCGGCCCTCGCCGTCTGCGAGCTCGAAGACGCCTTCGTAGTCGAACGCGCCGCCGAGCGCCTCACGCTCGATCCGCACCTCGCCCGACACCCGTGCGGTCGGCCCGCCGAAGCGTTCGAGCACCTGGCGGGCGATCGGCGGGGCGAACGGGAGCAGCCTCGGGCGTTCTTCCAGCAGGAACTCGTCCACCGAGAAGCGTCCCACCATCGGGGCGTCGAGCGTGAGGCCCGCGAGGTCGAAGTCCACGCGGATCGCCAGATCCTCCACCAGTCCTCGGAGGTGCGCCTCCACGCCCTCTCGCGACATCGCCACGGTGCCTGAAACGCCTGACATCGCCAAGAGACGCTCGCTCTCGAGCGACCGCCCCGCGGCGTCGAACGTCGGCGCCGGCACGCTCATGCGCACGTCCGCCAGCGACACCACCGCCCGCGCACCAGACTCAGGGAAGAAGTCGAGTTGTACTTCGGGGATCGAGCCCGACACCGCCAAACGCTCCCACACCGGCTGGAAGCTCGAAGGCATGCGACGGCGCGACCACTCGGCCAGATCGATCCCCCCGACCCGCGCTGAAACGCTTCGCCGCTCCGTATCGACCCGGCCTGTCACCACCACGCGTCCGTCCGCGTCCGCGCCGAGCTCCGCGCGCAGCCGCGGGCTGATCGGACGCTCCTCGAGACTCAGGAGAAAGACTTCCTCCTCTTCCGTCGATCGCTTGAGCCGCCCGCCCATCACGAGCGTCGACAGCGGCGCGTACGAGCCGTCGGTGTGCTCGCCGAGTTCGATCGACGCGTCCACGAGGTCGATCGCGGGGGGCGAACCGGCACCTGCGCCGGCCCCGCCGCCGGGGTCGAGATTCGCCAGGTTGATCGCCAGTGTCTCGCGGTGCTGGCTGACGCGCAGGGTGGGGCGGATCAGTCGCAGTTGCGTCACGCGCGGCTCACCGCTCAGGACCGATCCCCACGAGATCCGAGCGACGACGCGTGGCGCGTCGAGGAAGCTCGCGGCGGGTCCGGGCACGCCGCGCACGTCTAGGCGGAGGTCCGATATCACCACTTCGCCGCCGAGAGACACCCGGACGCTCCGCGCGGTCGCGTCGCACCCGAGGGCGGATTCGAGCGCGGGCAGCACCGCCAGCTTCAGCACTCCGCTGCGCGTGATGAACAGCGACAGGGCAACGAGCAGCGCGATCAGCGCGAGGGCGACATGGCGCTTCTTCAGACGTCGTCGGGGACGCTCGCCCCCGCCGCGCTGCGCACGCTTTCGGGATCCCTCGGCACGCTTGACGGTCATCGCACCTCGCTTGCTGGCTCCGCACTCGCGGCGAACCGGGCCACTTTCTCTATACTCCGATCGACCGCGGCTCGCGCCGAGGTCGACAACTCAACGCAAGCGCTCGTAGCTCAGCAGGATAGAGCAGCGGTTTCCTTCAGCAGTGGCTGACACAGGTCACACAAGAGGGGCCCGGGCCGGCAACGGCCCGAGGCGAACCGGGTGAACTCGGGGAAGCCCCCCAGCATTCCTACCACGCCCGACGATAATATCCCGGCGTGGGGGCGAATGACCGGAGAATCCCGAGCCAAGTCGCCGGCGGGATCGAGACCGACCACACATCGGGCTCGTGCCGGCGGAAGGTGTAGAGACCAGCGGGTGAGCGATCCCAGCGATACGCCCGCACCCCCGTTTTTGGCGACGCCATGACGGGGGAAGCGCCCGGCACCCCGCGACCCGGGGTGATGAGATGGTCCGGCCCGTCGGGATGGCAAACCGGCGGACGTGCTGAAACCGCAGGTCGGAGGTTCGAGTCCTCCCGGGCGTGTTCCCCACCCGCGACGGCGCGGGCGGTGTGGCGCTCGCCTGTGAATGGCGATCCGGCCGCAACTGGCCGTGCGGGCCCGCGTACACTCGGAGACGCCGATCGTGTGTTAGGCGTTCTCGGTCCGTCGACACCCCCTGTGCCGCTCTGATCGATGCCGCTTTGAGTTGCTTTCGGCTCATCGTCGGCCTCGTCTCGACGGCGAGCGTGCGGCGACCGACACACATCGACGGAAGGATCGCTGCGCGGCAGGCGTGGCGTTCACCCACGCGGGGCGACGGTTCGCGCCGCACGAGACACCACTGGACGAGGGCGAGTGCAGAGATGATCCAACCCAGAGCGTTCACCGCCGCCGCGGCCGCCAGCCTCCTCGCGTGGGGCGCGCTGCTCGCCGGCTGCGACAACGGCGAGGGCCAGGTCAGCGTAGACAACGCCAAGACCCAGCCGTCGAAGGAAGCGTCCGCTTCGACCGACGTGACGGAAAAGCCGGGCGTGGACCCCGCCGGCCCGGTCAGCGGCGACGAGCTGCGCGCCGCTCGCGAGGGCACGACCCTCAGCCGGCCCACGAAGGAAGAGATCCAGGAGAAGAAGGAGGAGTTGGCCCAGGATGACCGCGAGCTCAACAAGCGGGTCACCGACGCCGGCCTGCCTCCCATCGACGGCAACGAACCCCGCTTCACGATCACCGGTGACCTGGAGCAGCACGCCGGCAAGGTCTACACGAAGGACACCATCGAGTTCGCCTTCGAGTTCAAGAACACAGGCCAGACGGACCTCGAAGTCCGGCGGATCTCGACGAGCTGCGGCTGCACCGCTGTGCGCGGGATCGCCGGCAACGTCTACCCACCCGGGACGGGCGACGTGATGCGCGTGCGGTATACGCCTCGCGGGCCCGGCGATGCACGCAAGTTCGTGCAGGTCTTCACGAACGACCCCGTTCAGTCCGTCACGCGCCTGACCATCGGCGCGGAGATGGTTCCCATCGCGACGGTCGAGCCGCGGCTGCAACAGCTCGGCGACCTGCGCGCCGGCAAGGAGCACACGTTTACCTTCTACGTGACCAGCGGCGACCCCAACCTCGAGATCAAGCGCGTCAGCAGCGGCAGCCAGAATCTCGCGTTCGAGGTAGGCGATCCCGAGCCGGTGGAAAACGACCCCGCCGCCGCGATCCGTTACCCGGTGACGGTCACGCTGGCCAGCACCATCCCCGCCGCCCGCTTCCAGGCGGGCGTGGACATCGAGGTCGTCGGCAAGCCCGAGGGCTTTGCCGAGGCCATCGAAGGCGTCACAACGACCCGGCTGATCGGGAACTTCCGGGGCGACCTCATTCTGAACCCGCGCTTCGGTCGCGTCACGGCCAAGCAGGTCAGCACGCCGTTCGAGCTGTCCACGATCGTGAGCACCGACTCGGGGCGCGACTTCGAGATCACCCGCGCATGGGTGGACAACGCGACTTTCGACACGAGCGATCTCGAGTTCGTCAGCGAGCGTCTCGCCGGTGCGACCAAGGTGGGTCCGGACGGGTCCACCGTCCCCGACCAGCCCAAGTGGCGGATCACCGTCCGAGGCGTCACGCCCAAGGACCCCGGAGTCTTCCGCGGGATGCTCATGATCGAGTCCAACCTTGAAGACGAGGGCCCTGCGCAGATGATCTTCAGCGGCTTCACTCGCGCCGACGGTGACGAGCCCCAAGGCGTGCCGCAACGTCGCAGCATCCCGCTACGCCCCTCGAGCAACGAGTAACAAGGGCGGCGTCGTTCCTCAGCAGGTACCCACGCGGGCGGCTCGCTCTGAGCCGCCCGCTTCTCGTTTTGGTGGGTGTGCGGGTGCCCATGTGGACTCGCGGCGGCGAGCATGTTGCACCGGGGCAACATCACAACGCAGGAGACCGTCCCAGCGGCGGTGCGCAGCATTGGCACGGGGATTGTCCAGGATTTGCCGACATGCGCAGAGATGGACACATGATGGCGTTGGGGGTGTCGGTGCTCGCGGGCATTGTGGGCGGAACGCTCGGCGGGTGCAGCGCCGGATCGCCCGCGACGCATGACGGGCAGGGTGCGACGCGCTTGGTGCCGGCGGCGACGCCGGTGTACGCGACGGACGCGCTGCGGGCCTGGGAGGAGCGTCCGGGCACACCCCCCGAGGTAGCACGCTTCGAGTTTGCCCGGAACAACTCGGACGTCGCGGCGCGCACGCCGACGGCGCTGCGGGCGACGGACCAATGGCCCGAGCCGGCGCGTCCACCCGAACGGATCCCGATTTTCCGCTTCTTCGAACAGCGGTGAGCCCCGGACTCGGCAAGAGCTGCGCGATCCTCACAAGACCCGGACTACGCGGGGGCGATGTGTTCAAAGTCCATCATTGACCCGCCCTTATGTTTCGGGCATACTCCTCTGACGCTTCGCGGCCGAGGGTCGGATCGTGGCGTTTTCCGGAGCCGATGCTGCACCCGCATGGCAGTGTCGACGGGCGAAAGACTCGTGAGCCCGTGCCGAGCAGGAGGCGGCGGCCGCGCGATGGACACCATCACGAAAAAAGAGCTCATCGATCGGATCGCCGAGCGCACGAACCAGAAGCGGACCGACGTCAAGAAAACGGTGCAGACCTTTCTCGACGAGGTGATTGTGGAACTGGGCAAGGGCAACCGCCTGGAGTTCCGCGACTTCGGAGTCTTCGAGATCCGCCAGCGTAAGGCGCGGGTGGCCCAGAACCCCAAGACGCTCGAGCCGGTCGAAGTGCCGGCGAAGAAGGTCGTGAAGTTCAAGGTCGGTCGGCTGATGCAACAGTCGGTCGACAGCGACGAGATCGCGGACGGGCGGGACGGAGCGGCGGCTGAGGTCAAGCCCGCCGGCGCGTCGCGCTCCGCGCGCCACTGACGCGTTGCGCCATCGTCCATCCCGGCATCGCGTCTGCGGGGCAGCGGTCCCGCGGCGTGGGCGGCGGTGCTATCCTCGCGCATCGCATCAACCAATCCGTCCCATGCGCCGGTTCGGCGCTTTGCCCCTCCGCGGAGGAACCACGATGACCAACGTCGCCGAGATTCTGGGCCAGGAAGCCGACGCCCTGCTGAACTACGAGTGCAAGGGGTTCCCGAGAAACGCGCTGCACGCCCCGTCGCCCGACTTCGTTGACCGGGTGATGTCCGCGACGGACCGCTCCGTGCCCGTGCTGCGGAACATGCAGACGATGCTCGACCACGGGCGTCTGGCCGGCACGGGCTACCTCTCGATACTGCCGGTGGACCAGGGGATCGAGCACGCGGCGGGCGCATCGTTCGCGAAGAACCCGATCTACTTCGACCCGGAGAAGATCGTGGAGCTCGCGTACGAGGGCGGGTGTAACGCGGTCGCGTCGACGATGGGCGTGCTCGGCGCGTGCGCGCGCAAGTGGGCGCACAAGATCCCCTTCATGGTCAAGTTCAACCACAACGAGCTGCTGACGTATCCCAACATTCACCAGCAGGACAAGTTCGGGTCGATCCGTCAGGCGTTCGAGATGGGATGCGTCGCGGTGGGCGCGACGATCTACTTCGGGTCCGACGATTCACGCCGCCAGATCGAGTACGTCTCTGAGATGTTCGAAGAGGCGCACGCGCTGGGAATGGTGACGGTGCTCTGGTGCTACATCCGCAACTCGGCCTTCAAGACCGGCGGCGTCGACCACCACACCTCAGCCGACCTTACGGGCCAGGCCAACCACCTCGGCGCAACCATTCAGGCCGACATCATCAAGCAGAAGCTGCCCACGCAGAACGGCGGCTACCTCGCGCTGAACTCGGGCGACTCGAGCTACGGCAAGTTTGACACGCGCATCTACAGCGAGCTGACCAACGCCAACGAGGATGGCTCCGGCGCGAACCCGATCGAGCTCTGCCGCTACCAGGTCGCCAACTGCTACATGGGCCGCTCGCCGCTGCTGAACTCGGGCGGTGGCTCGGGCGCGAACGACCTGCACGAAGCGGTGCGCACGGCGGTGATCAACAAGCGCGCCGGCGGCGTCGGCCTGATCTCCGGGCGCAAGACCTTCCAGCGCCCTATGAAGGAAGGCGTTGCGCTCTTCAACGCCATCCAGGACGTGTATCTCGATGAGAGCATCACGGTGGCGTAGGCGATCCATCGACGGAGAATGAAGGTTCATTTAGATGAAACCGGCGTGCCAACAGGCACGCCGGTTGTCGTGCGCCCACCGTGGTAACCCTCTGCAAACGCCGCGTTTACGCCGGCGGTCGCGGTGAAGCCGGGTTCATGGATCTAATGCTTGCTTCTACGGGGCTCTCGGCATGGGGATCGGCGATTGCCCTCTGCTTGCGCGCGTGTAGGGTCGCCCTGACAGGAGTCAGGCCGCCCTCCGCCGCACGCTGGGGGCGGATATGCAATCGAAAGTCCTCATCGCGCAGGAGTAGAGATGACGACCATCAACACCCGTACGCGCCGCATCGGCGCCGCCCTCGCCACGACCGCGCGTCTCACCGCCGCCGGCGCCGCGCAGGCCGAAGTCGCCTTAGGTGTCACGGACAGCCAGTCGCTGTTTCAGTTCAACACGAACAACCCCACCAACATCGAGATGGGCAACTTCATCACCGGCCTCGAGGCCAACGAGACTGTCCTCGGCATCGACTGGCAGGCCAACGGCGACACCATCTACGCTCTCGGCAGCCTCAACAACCTCTACACGCTCGACCGCGACACCGGCGAGGCGACGCTCGTCGGAGAAGGCGGCTTCAGCCCCAAACTCGACGGTTTGCAGTTCGGCTTCGACATCAACCCCATCACCGAGCAGACGTGGGTCGTCTCCGAAGCCGACCAGAACCTGCGCATCGATCTCGACGACGGCACAGCGAGCGCTGAGGACGGCCTCGCCTACGGCATGGGCGACCTCAACAACGGCATCGACGCCAACGTCACCGCCATCGCCGCCGGCACGGTGCCCCGCGGGTTCAGCGCCACCGTCTTCGGCATCGACACGGCGCTCGACGTGCTCGTCACCGTGGGCGAGGATGGCGAGCTCACCACCGTGGGGTCGCTCAACATCGACCTTTCGGAGATCAACGGCTTCGATATCTCGCAGGCGACCGGGATGGCGTACCTCGCCGGCCAGCGCGCCGACGAGTCGGCCGCCGACCTCTGGTCCATCGACCTCGCGACCGGCGAAGCCTCGCTGATCGACGAGATCGCCGGCGGCCCGCAGGTGACGGCGTTCACGGTCGTGCCCTCGCCCGGCGCCGCGTTCGCGGCTCTGGCGGCGGCCCCGGCGTTCATCCGCCGTTGTCGCAAGGCTTGATCCGACTCAACTACTTCATCACCCCGACGTGATCTCGCCCGCCACGCCCCTGCCGATTCGCGGAGGAGAGCCAGCGACCGCGGCCGCGCGTGCTACAACCGATCAAGCTCACCCAAGGGCCGGACGCCGACCGGGGCGTGCGGCCCTTTCTCTGCGCACTTCGGTTGAGCGCGTGAGCCGTCGTGCGTCAGCGGTAGACGACCTCGGGCTGGAACGCGTTCTGCTCGTCTCGACGGACCCAGGTGAGGTGGGCGTCGACGCCGAGGCCGGTGATGGAGACGGTCGGCAAGGTGTTGCCGCGCGCAGGGGTCAGTGTGAGTTCGGGCTGGCGGCGGGCGTCGGGCGGGGCGGGCGATTGGAACAGATCGTCGTCGGCGGAGTCGAACTCGATCTCGAAGCCGCTCTCGAAACGCTTGAGCTTGAAGCTGCGCGCGCGGAGCTCGGCCTTGAGCTGGTCGATGGATGTCACGTGGACGTCGTTGTCGGCGAGGAACTGGATGCCGTGGCCTAAGAATTCGAGCCGTTCGGTGGCGGTGGAAATGGGGTCGGGCTCGAGCTCGAGGGTCCAGCGTTTCCAGGCGTCTTCGAAGGCTTGGAGGTTGGTGGTCTGGAAGGCGTCCTGAAGCGCTTGTTCGAGTTGAAGGCCGCGGGAGGTGCCGCGGATGAAGCGCTCGAAGGCCTCGGCGTAGCGCCCGTTGTCGGCGTGGATGAGGAAGTGGGCGATGGACCAGGCCTGGTCGTACATCATGGCGGTGCGCGCGTCGCCGCCGGTGACGCGGCGCGACCACTCGCGGTCGTCCATGCGGATGAAGGTGTCGAAGGGCAGCGTGCGATGTTCGTTGATCGCCCGCTTGATGCGCGCCAGGCGTGACGACGGGACGAGGCCCGTTTGCAGCCGACCGCGGATGAGCAAGGACTTGCCGAAGTATTCGGCGAGGCCTTCGTTGGCCCAGATGGGGAAGTTGCCGCCGATGCGCAGGTGCGCGAACTGGTGAAAGCCCTCGTGCTGGAGGACGTGCCACATGCGGGCCGGCTCTCGGTCGTAGGCCCAGGTCGCCAGGCCGGCTTCGTTCTGCGAGTAGAAGAAGACGCCGCCGGTGTTCTGCGCGTTGACGCCCTTGGAGGCCATGTGCTCGATGTAGGCATCGCGGGTCGTGAGGATGTGCAGCTTGACCGGCTGGGCGTTACGCACGTGGAAAGACGAGAACATGTCCGTGTACGCGCCGAAGACGGCGTCCATGTGATCCGCGACGACCTCGATCTCCCCGCGAGGGAGGTCGGTGGTGATCTGATAGCAGCGGCTGTTGAGCTGCCATGTCTGCTGGGCGCTCGCGAGCGGCGCTGCAATCGCGACCAGCGCGAGTGCGATGCAGGCAGGGAACTGGCGTGGGTGGAGCACGGGAATCCTCCGGCGTGGGTCGTTCCAGTCTTACCGCTAGACGAGCTTTTCGATTGCGAATGCGCGAGCACGGTCGAGCGCGACGTCGACCTTATCAGGCTCGGTACCGCCGCCCTGGGCTTTGTCGGGTTTGCCGCCTCCCTTGCCGCCGCAGGCGGTGGAGGTCTCGCGGACCCAATCACCGGCCTTGAGCCCCTTCTCGATGAGCGGCTTGGGGACCTGCGCGGCGATGGAGACCTTGCCTTCGTCGTCATCGACGCTGGCGATGAGGATCGCGGCGTCCGGGTGGTTGCCGCGAAGCGTGTCCATCGCTGCCAGCAGCGAGCCGCGATCCGAGCCCGCCGGGATGAGCCCGACGATGAAGGGCCCTGACGCCTCCTGCGCGAGCGCCTTGGCGGCCGCGATGGCCTGGTTTTTGCCCGCGGCGGCGGCCTGCTTGCGCGCGGCCTTGAGGCGGTCCTGCAGCGTTGTCAGCCGGCGCATGAGATCCGCCCTCCGCGCCACCGGCAGCTCCTCACGCTCGATCATCTCCTGCAGCTCGCTGACCTCGGGCGCGAGGTACTGATCGCCCAGTCGCTCGGCGCCGCTGAGGCGGGAAGAAATCTCTTCCGCGCGCCGACGCGCTTGCCGGGCCGGTTCGCGCGTGAGCGCGGTGACGCGGCGCACGCCCTTGGAGACCGCTTCTTCGACTACGATGGCGAACTCTTCGGCGTCGGCGGCCGAGAGCAGGTGCGTGCCGCCGCAGAACTCGATGGAACACTCGTCCCACTTCACGTCGTCGGGGCGGTTCTTCATCTCGGTCAGCGGCCCGCCGATGGCGACGACGCGCACCGGGTCGGGATACGTCTCGCCGAAAACCGCGCGCACGTTGCGGATGCCCTTGGCCTGCTCCAGCGGCAGCGTCTCGACGTGCACCGGGTGACCCACGCCGATCGCCTGGAGCACGATGGACTCGATGCGCTTGATCTCGTCACAGCTCAGCGGGGCGGTATGGCTGAAGTCGAAACGCAGGCGGTCGGGCGCGACGAGCGAGCCCTTCTGATCGACGTGCTGGCCCAGCACGGTGCGCAGGGCGTAGTTGAGCAGGTGTGTCGCGGTGTGGTTGGCGGCGATGTCGAGCCGGCGCGGGTCGTCACGGCGGACTTCGAGCGTCTCGCCGACGCGGATCTCGCCCTTGTTGGCGCGGCCGATGTGGACGATGTACTCACCGCAGCGAACGACATTCTCGAGGTGAAACTCCCCACCGCGGTGGTCGACGAGGCGTCCGACGTCGGCGACCTGACCACCCTGCTCGGCGTACAGATTGGTTCGGTCAAGGACGACCGCGAAGCGGTCGGCGGGGCGCGTGTTGGTGGCGTTGATGTGGGTGTCGAAGTCGGTGCCATTCCAGATGACGCGCACGTGGGCGTTGCAGATGCGGCCCTCGTACTTGGGCGAGTCGTCCGTCGGCTTGATGCGCCACTTGGTCCGCAGGACGTCGAGCTGTTCGGTGCCCAGCAGCAGGTCGGCGTGCTCACCCTTGTGCCCCGGCCCGCGGCTGCGCTCGCGGGCCTCTTCCATGAGGCGGTGGAAGCCCTCGACATCGACGGTGAGCCCGCGCTCGGTCGCCATCTGCTGCGTGAGGTCGATCGGGAATCCGTACGTGTCGTGGAGCTTGAAGGCGTCCTCGGCCGTCACACTGCGGCGATCGCCGGTGGACTGCTCGAAGAGGGCGAGTCCTTGCAAGAGGGTGCGTCCGAAGGCCTCTTCCTCGTCCTTGATGATGTGCTGGGCCCGCTCGACGGCTGAATGAACCTCGGGGAAGACGTCGCCGAGTTGTTCACCGACGACCGGCACGATCTTGTGCAGGAAGGCGCCCTCGACGCCCATGACCTGCCGCCCGTAGCGCACGGCTCGTCGCAGGATAGACCGCAGGACGTACTCGCGCCCGGTGTTGCCGGGCTGGGCGCCGTCGGCGATGGCGACCGTCAGCGTGCGCACGTGGTCGGCGATGACGCGGTACGCGGTGTCGACGGGGTCCTCGAAGCTGGAGCCGTACGCCTTGGCCTTGCACACTTGGGCGATGCGCTCGAAGTAGGGCGTGAAGACGTCGGTGTCGTAATTGCTGGTCTTGCCCTGGAGGACGCGGGCGATGCGCTCAAAGCCCATGCCGGTGTCGACGTGGCGGGCGGGGAGTGGTTTGAGCGACGTGGGGCCGCGGCGGTCGAACTGGATGAAGACGAGGTTCCAGATCTCGACGACGTTGTCGTGATCCTGGTTGACGAGTTCGTAGCCGGGCTTGGCGGCGCGCTCTTCATCGGAGCGTCCGTCGTAGTGGATCTCGGCGCAGGGGCCGCAGGGCCCGGTGTCGCCCATCTCCCAGAAGTTGTCCTTCATGTCGCCCGGGATGACGCGGGAGGCGGGCAGGTGCTTGAGCCACAGCTCGTAGGCCTCGCGGTCGGGGTCCAGACCGAGTTCGCGGTTCCCCTTGAAGTATGTCGCGTAGAGGCGTTCGGGGTCGATGCCCCAGACGCCGGTGAGGAGTTCCCACGCCCAGTCGATGGCCTCGGCCTTGAAGTAGTCGCCGAAGGACCAGTTTCCAAGCATTTCGAAGAAGGTGTGGTGATAGCTGTCCTTGCCGACGTCGTCGAGGTCGTTGTGCTTGCCCCCCGCGCGGATGCACTTCTGGCTGTTCGCGGCGCGCTTGAGGCCCTGGAGCGGGCTGCCCGGCGCGACCTCGCCCAGGAAGGCGGGCTTGAACTGGTTCATGCCGGCGTTGGCGAAGAGAAGGGTGGGGTCGTCGTGCGGGACGACGGGCGAGGAGGGGACGAAGCGGTGGGCGTGACGCTCCACGAAGAAGTCGATGAACTGCTGTCGGATCTGGGCGGCGGAGGGCATGGGGGCGAATCGTCCCTTGAGCGGCGGTGGAAGGCCCGGTACGGGCGTCGGGCGGGTGTGGGTGCTGACGTGTCCCGCGAAAACGCCGGAGTGTATGGGCATCTCCCGGGTCCTGGTGTACCCTATCACAACCCGTACTCAAGAGCGGGAGAACAGGAGCGCGAGATGAACTGCGAAAACAGCGTGAACCACCGGATCGGCCAGGATGTGGTCGACCACGTCAACAGTGGCATCGACTCCGATGCGCCGCTGTGGGACAAGCACTACCACCCGGACTTCGAGTCGGTGGAGGGCGACGGCACGACGCACAAGGGCCGCGCACAGGTGCAGGAGAAGCACAACTGGTGGAACGGCATGATGACGGTGCACTCGGTCAGCGCTGAGGGCCCCTTCGTCGGCGACTCGGGGTTCACGGTGATGTTCACCATGGACGTGGAGGCGAAGGACGGCTCTCAGCCGCGCAGCACCATGCGGGAGATCGGGGTGTACACGGTGAAAGACGGCAAGGTGGTGCGAGAGGAGTTCATGTATGGGGGGTAGGAAGGCAAGGAGGCACGAAGGGGGAGACAACCAGTGAACATCGGGGAAAGATTGTCTTCTTGCTCGGTGCCACTTACCCCGGCTTCGCGGGGTCAGTGCTCAGCGCACGTTGGCACTGTCGATGCCCGCGCCCACACCTCCGTCGATCGCCCACCCCCAACGCACTGACTGCAGAGCCAGATCAACGGCATCCGACTAGGCCCGATACGCCGTCGCCACCTTGTTGAGCGCCTCACCGACGCGAGTGATGTCGTCGTCGGTCAGTTCCTGATGAACCGGGACGCACATGAGCGTGCGGGCGAGGCGATCGGAGACCTCGCAGTGCCGCACACCGGGCACATCGAAGACAGGTTGGCGGGTCAGCGAGCGTGGGTAGTGCACGGCGGTCGCGACGCCCTCGGCGCCCATCGCCTCGATGAAGAGGTCCCGAACCGTCTTGCCTTCCGGCGGGGCGACGAAGGCGTCTTCGTCGATGCGGACAGCGTAGAGGTGATAGGCGTGGTCGGCGCCTTCGGTGGCGGTCGGGGCGTGCAGGCCGTCGATGTCGGCGAGCAGCGCGTCGAGCTTCTGCGCGTTGGCGCGGCGTTGAGCCGTCGCCTGCGGCAGGCGTTGGAGCTGCTTGCGACCCATGGCGGCTTCGACATCGGTCATGCGGTAGTTGAAGCCGATGGCCGAGTGCTCGTACTTGGCCGACTCGCCGTGCGAGCGGAGCATGCGGACCTTGTGCATCAGCTCATCGTCGGTGGAGGTGACCATGCCGCCCTCGCCGGTGGTCATGTTCTTGGTGGGGTAGAACGAGTAGGTGACAAAGTCGCCGAAAGCGCCGATGCCCGTGCCGCGGTACTGGGCGAGGTGGGCCTGGGCGGCGTCGTAAATGACCGCGAGTCCCTTGTCGATGGCGAGGGTTTCGACGGCGTCGATGTCGACCGGGTTGCCGTAGATGTGCGTCGCGGCGATGGCGGTGGTTCGGTCGGTCACTTTGGCTCGTGCGTCGGCCGCGTCGATGCCGTAGGTCACCGGATCGGCGTCGACCCAGACGGGAATCGCGCCGGCGGCGACGATCATCGACGCGGTCGCGATGTAGCTCCACGCGGGGCAGAGCACCTCGTCACCCGGCTTGAGCAGTGGGCCGTAGGCGAGTTGCAGGGCGCAGGTGCCGTTGGAGCAAGCCGCGGCGTGCGTGGCGCCCGAGAGGGCGGTGAACTCTTCTTCGAAGGCCATGACGTTCTTGCCCTGGGCGAGCATGCCCGAGCGCATCACTTCGACGGCGGCATCGATGTCTTCATCCGCGATGCGGACGCAGACGACCTGGATCTTCTGTTGGGCGACCGGCGTGCCGCCGTTCATCGCGAGCGCGCGCGCCTGGGGTCGATCGGCGAGGGTGGAGTGGGCCATGAAGCACCGCCTTGAGTATCGGTTGGTCGCCCGCCGCGACACGACCGCGGGCGAGGTTCGGAGCCGGTGATCACGGGCCCCGGAGCCGGGCGTGGGGAGGAGCAAACAGCCCGCCCGGACACGCGAGGATAGCACCGTTCGGCCCCCCGGCACGCGTCCGAACCCGCTCGCGTGGTCATCGCGCCGTCGCCTGCGTGGGGGTATGGGATGCCGCGCCGCAGTCGATCTGGATCGTCCGGACGTTGACGGCTCGGCGGAGGGTCGTGTCGATGCGCACGAGCACGCCGTCGGCCTGGAGGCCGAACTCGCAGGGGACGAGCTTGCTCGGGCGTTTCTCGACGATGCGTTCGACGGAGCACTGGGCGTCGAAGCCGATCACGCCGGTGTGCCCGCCGGTCATGCCCAGGTCGGTGATGGCCGAGAGACGGTTCTCGAGCAGGCGGGCGTCGTTGGTCTGGACGTGGGTGTGCGAGCCGTGGACCGCCATGACGGTGCCGGGCCAGTGCCAGGCGCAGTGCCAGGCGGTGGCGGCTTTCTCGCTGGTCGCCTCGGCGTGGATCTCGACGATCACCAGCGCGTCCGGATCGGCCTCGGTGATGCGCTCGATGGTCGCGTCGAGGGCGGCGAAGGGTTCGTCGGGCTCGAGGGGCATGAACAGCCGCCCGAGCGCGGTCACCACGTACACCGGCTCAGAGACCGCGCCCGCGAGCTTGGTCCACGTCATGGCCTCGGCCGCCTGCGGGGCGTTCACCGGCTTGGCGACGGGCCGGTGCGGATCCGCCAGCGCGTCGAGGATGCGTGGGTCGTCGTAGTAGTGATCGCCGAGGGTGATGGCGTCGGCGCCGGCGTCGAGCAGTTCCTGAAGGCCGACGGGGTGCAGCCCGCGCCCATGCCGGGCGTTCTCACCGTTGATGATGACCAGGTCGGCGCTGTGGTCCCGCCGGAGGGCGGGGATGGCGATTGAGGCCGCCTCGCGTCCCGGGCGGCCCACCACGTCTCCGAGATGGGCGATGGTGAGGATGGGCACGGGCAAGGGTAGGAGCCGCGCTCGCCCACGGCCCGCCGACGAACGGGCTTACGCCGTCGCGGCGGGCGCTGCGTCGTGTGCGTGGTGGATGAGGTTCGCGCCGAACTCGCCCGGGTCGAAGAGGTGGACGTGCTCCATGTCGAGGTGGAACGTGACATCGGCGTCGACCGGGAAGTCGTCGCGGGCGTCGACGCGGGCGACGATGTGCTGGTCCTCGCTGGAGCGGCAGGAGACGTCGATGTTCCGGCCCAGCGGCTCGACGAGCACCGTGCGCAGCGTGATCGCCTGCCCTTCGTTGCGCCCGGCGGGCTGCTCGGCCATCGCGCTGGGGCGGACGCCCAGGACGACCTCGCGCCCCACGTGCGCACGCAGGCGGTCCTGATGCTCGGCGAGCATGGGGATGTCGAAGTCGGGAGGGCGGCGGAAGCGGACGCCGCCCTCGTCCACCAGCTCGCCCTCGACGAAGTTCATCGGCGTGCGCCCGAGGAAGGCGCCGACGAAGCGGTTCACGGGGCGGCGATAGACGTTCAGCGGCGTGTCGACCTGCTCGATGCGCCCGACACCACGACCGGCGGACATGACGACGATGCGGTCGCCCAGCGTCATCGCCTCTTCCTGGTCGTGGGTGACGTAGACGGT
>CAYTSW010000020.1:0-4523 GCA_964440605.1 uncultured Phycisphaeraceae bacterium
CCGCCCGTCTGTACGAACTCGTCAGTCTCTGGATCGCCGCGGCTCGCGACGCACGGATGGTGACCTCCGCAGACCTCCGACGGGTCGTCACCCTTCAGGCACAACGCCTCACCCGCGTCGTCGCCGCGAGCGCGCCGGCCGCCGATGTCGACCTGACAGCCCTGCCTCCCGAAGTGCTCGATGACGGCCATGCCCCGGTCTACCAGCGCCTCGCGGCCTTCGAGAGCCTCGTCATGCGCAGCGAGCCCGAAGCGTCGGGCCAGCCGAGCCGGCACGATGAACAGCCCGGGACGCCCGACCCCGCGCCGGAGCCGGCGCACGACCAAGCCGCGCCGACGTACGAAGTCCCGCCCCACGCGATGCCCCCCGTGCCCCTCTCCACGGTGGACCATTCCGGCGGGAACGACGACACGTCCCACTTCCCCGGCGGCTCGCAGACGTCCATGACGCTGCCCAGCAAGCCCGATGGCTCTCCCCCGGTGCCGCACGACGACGAGCCGGAGGTCCCGGACCTGCCCGACCTCACGCCCGTCACCTGGCTCCGCCGGGGCGGCAGCGGCACGCAGGTGATGGTCGCGTTTTCGCATTTGCGCAACTGCGAGGTCGCGGTCAAGCTCCTGCGCTCCGTCCTCCCCACCGAACGCGCCCAGTTGCAGATCGAGTACGAGGCCGTCTCGCGCCTCCGCCACGAGTGCATCGTCCGCGTGCTCAACTTCGAGCAACTCGACGCCCAGGCCGGCTGCTATTACGTCATGGACTACATCAAGGGCTCGGACGGCGACGGGCTCCTCGGGCGACTCCGCGATCATCGCGTCATCGGCTTCGGCCAACGGCTCACGGGCGAGCAGCTCCTCGAGGTCCTTCACCTCGACGCCCACTCGATGCCACGCGACTTCCCCTGCCTCAACGATCCCAGGCTCGCCTATTACGCCCTTGTCGCCTGGTGGATGTGCGGCCTCTGCGACGGGCTCGCCGAGGCCCACGCCAAGGGCATCTATCACGGCGACATCAAGCCCGCCAACATGCTGCTCTCCCGGGCCACCGGGCGGCTGATGCTCACCGACTTCGGCCTGGCGACCATCGCCGACAACGCCAAGTCGCTCCGCCAACAGGGGGGCACGCCGCGGTATCTCTCCCCGGAACGCGTCGCCGACTGGGCGATCCAGCGCAACGAGGGCTCGGTCACGCCCGCCGCCGACGTGTGGTCCTTCGGCGCGACCATGTACGAGTTCCTCACGCTCACGCCCGCTTACAAGGGATCGGACATCGCAAGCGTGCTGCGCGGCATCACGACGGTCGAGCCAACCGACGCTTGCAAGCTCAACGTCGCCCTGCCCGAGGAGCTGGGCCGCATCTGCCACAAGGCCCTCCAGCGGAACCCACGCGAGCGCTACGACCGCATCAAGGACATGGCCAACGACCTCCAGCGATGGCTCGATGACGCGAGCAGCGCCGGCAGTTCCGATCGCCGCTGGTGGAAGCGCGGCAAGAGGAGCCGGGGATGAGCACCACCCACGCCATGGCAGACTCCTCCTCTCACGCCCGGTCGCACGCTCTCCATCAGCGCCTCGTCCTGGAGCCCTTGAACGACGCGACCTCCGACGAGGGCGTGCTCCGACTCGGCGTGGATCAGGATGGGGGCGTGGTGCTGCACGGCGCCGACGCCTTCGGAGCCGTCGCCTGCGGACCCTGGCGCGTCGTCATCGCCGCTCAGGACGCTTCGCTCGCGCGACCCGAGCTGCGCATCGTCACCCGGGAGGGCGACCAGGTCGTCCGCCTCTCCCGCACGCTCCAGCTCGACGAGACCGGCTCGTTCCTGATCGGTCGAAGCCGCCACGCCTGCGACCTCGTGCTCGGTGACGGGCACGTCTCCTCACGCCACCTGCGCATCTACCAGGAAGGCGATCGCTATTACGCCCAGGACGTCGGCAGCCGCTGGGGCACCTCGCTCAACGGCCGACGTGTCAACAACCCCGCCGAGATCCATCACGGCGACCTGCTCAACCTCGGCAACTCGACCCTCCAGTTCATCACCCAACCGCCAACCGGCTCGGGGACAAGCTCGCCCCAGACGCCGGTCACATCCGACGAGCACTCAACGCGCATGGGAGAAACCAGCGGGACGCTCTCCTCCGACGAGGGGTTCACGCCGGCGACGCGCACCTCGTCCACGCCGCACCCGTCACGCTACACCCTTCTCGTCGCGGCCTTGATAGCCGCCACGCTGCTCGCCGCCGCTCTGGGCGTCGCGCTCGTCGTCGTCCTCTTCGGGTGAGCCGGCTCCCGAGCCGCTCGTAGTTATCATCCGTCCGGACCCCGATCACCACCACGGAGCCGCGAAGCATGTCCCGTCCCCTGATCGTCGCCAGCCTCTGTGTTGTCGCGGCCACCGCAGTCGGTTGTGGGTGCGCCTCGCCCGATCTCCTGGCGCGGTCCGTGTACTTCGCGCCCGCCAGCGCGGACCGCATCGACCCGAACGCGCGCGTCGTGCAGATCGACGCGATCGCCGCCACGGACGCCGAGTTGCAGCAACTCGCCGCCTCCTCGCCTCAGCGTTACTTCGCCAGCGGCTCCGAGATCCGGCGCGACATGCTCCGCCGCGGCCACGCGCTGCGCTACAGCCCGTCGCAGTCCGAGCCGGTCCTCGTCCTGTCGAAGGACAACAGCGAGGTCTGGGACGAGCTGCTGACCAACCCCGAAGCGGTCAACCTGGTCTTCGTCGCCGATCTGCCCGGCGCCGATCTGGCCGACGCCGCGAGCGTCACCACCCTCGACGCCTGCGCGTGGGACCAGGCGACGCGGGAGGACGGCGTGATCATCGTCACCGTGGGCACGCAGGGGGCGCGGGCCGAACGGGCTGCCTCGCCGCGCCAACGCTAGACGTCTCCAACGCGAGCCTGATCCAAGATGTCTGCGAACGTGTGGGCCCTCGAAAGCCGCGGCTTCGCCCGCTCCGACCCCGGCCAGAACTGGGCCGACCCGACGTGCGCCATCACCATCGCCGCACCCGACTGGCTGCCCGACGACGCGAGGCGTCGCCTCATCAACCGCGCGCAGGAGGCTCACGACGCTCAGACACGTGCCGCGCAAGCCGCGCCGCTCGCCGTCGCCGAACTCGGGTCCTTCCAGTCCGAAGCCCACACCGCGACGTTCACCGCCCCACACTCCAGCCGCTCGCTCCACCGCCTGCTCGTACGACGGCAACTGCTCGCGCCCGCGCAGCTCCACCGCCTCTCCATCGGCCTGATCGGCGCGATCGCCGATCTGCACGAGCGGGCCGACCGCGCCCACGGCCGGATCGACTCGCGCAGCGTCGTGCTCGTCGAGCCCCTCGACGGACTGAGCGGCTCGCCCATCCGCCTTACCAACCTCCCGCCGGACGATGAGGCGTCGACCGACGAGGCGAAGCGCGAGGACCTGCGCCGCGTCGCCCTGATCATCCTCGCGCTGCACACGCGGTCGCTCGCGCCGCTCTCCGGGACCAGCGAAGCCCCCGCCGCCAGCGACTTCGCCGACTTCGGCTCGCAATCCGGCGCGTGGGCGCGCCTCGTGCAGCGGCTCCTTGCCGGCCGCATCGACGCCCGCGCCGCCCACCGACGCATCCGCAAGCTCCGCAAGCCCGTGGTCACGCTCCCGCGCGTCGCCGCGGTCGTGGCCACGCTCGCCATCGCCGCGACGGTCGTCGCGCTCATGCCGCGGCGTGAGACCGAGCTCGAGAACGTCGAAAACATCGTCGGCTTGCTCGAAGACTTCGAAACGCAGTGGACCGCGGACGCGCCCGACGACGTGGGCGATCGCCTCAGCACGGCCTGGGGTGGGCTGTACAGCGACACCGAAGGGTGGGACGAGCAGGCCTGGGCCCGCGTGTCGGAGCAGGAGGAAGCGGCGCTCATCGAACGCTTCCGGCGCGGCGTCCGCCAGTTCAGCGACCGCATCAAGGGCGAGGCGGATCTCTGGCAGGGCACGGTCCTCGCCGACCAGCTCAACGCGCAGCTCGACGAGTTCATCTCCCGCCTGCCCAATGAGTGGCGATCTGACGTTCCGTCCGGTGATCCCCGCCCCGCGGCCGACGATCCAGCCTCACCCAGCGAGCACCGCCGCCTGCTCCGCAACATCTTCGCCCACCTGCTCGCCGCTCAATCGCTGCGTGAGCAAACCCAGGGACACTTCTCTGAGGTCTTTGAGGGAAGCCAGGGAAACGATCCCGAACCGGTGCTCAGCACCCTGCGGGGCCAGGTGAGAGGCTGGGTGCGCGCGCAGGAGCTGACTCAGCTCCCGTACCTCCCGGCGGAATCCGGAACAGAGCGGCAAAACGAGCCGTTCGTCGCCGTCGCGGAGCGCCTGGTCAGGGCGCTGCTGAGCGACGTCCGTCTCCCAGATGCCGCCGCCTACGACGAACCGCCTGGCCCTCAGCCGCGATCCCTCGCGCGGCGATTGTTCGAGCCGTGGGCGGGTCAGGGCGAACCCCCGCTCAAAGTGGTCCGCGAAGTGATCGACGAGGCCAGCGGGGACTCCGCGAAGCT
>CAYTSW010000020.1:4623-29664 GCA_964440605.1 uncultured Phycisphaeraceae bacterium
CGCTCAAAGTGGTCCGCGAAGTGATCGACGAGGCCAGCGGGGACTCCGCGAAGCTTGATACCGAGGCCTTTGAGGAGTTCGTCGTCGACCGATGGCCCGGCGAACCGCCTCGCCCGAGCGACGGAGCCGCCAACGTCCTCGAGGAGGTTCGATGGTGGGCAGCGCGCATCCGCTCGCCATACTTCGCAAGGGGCACGCGCGATGCTCTCGAGTCGTTGCGCGCCCGCGTGACCACCCTCAGCGACGCTCTCCCGCCTGACGCGTCACCTGACGAACAGGCCGTGTGGGCTGGCACGATCGAGGCCGTCAGCGGCGCGCTCGCCGCACTCGACGTGCGCAGCAAGCATTTCGCCGGCGCGTTCGCGCCCGAAGCCTCGTCGCCGAACGACGGACTGGAGGCCGCGGAAGAGCAGATCGCCGATGCCTGGGAGTCGGCCCGCGAGGCTTGGGCCAGCGCCGCCAAGGATCGACTCGACGAGGCAGAGTCATCCGCCGCCGCCCTCGGTGTCGCGTTCCCCGAGACGGTGTCTGAAGCAGTCTCCAACGATCTGAGAGCGCTCTTCGAAAGCACCGAGCATCTCTCCGGGGCGGATGAGTTTTCGGGCAGGAAGCCGCACCGCCTGCTCGACACGCTTGATGCACTCAACGAACAACTCTCCGCGCTCCTGGCGGTCGTCGCGAACGCCGAGCAGACCGAGCAGACCGAGTGGAACGCTGACCCCATCAACGCCGAGCTCCCCGGTGAAGTCAGGGAGACGCTCCTACCTCTGCTCAAACAGTCCGAGCATGCGCTCGACGCCCGCCGCTTCGTTGTCGATCTGGTCGAGTCGTCCGGCCTGGATGAAGCCGGTCGGAATGACGTACGGGCGCACGCAAAGACGCTCGACAGGGTCCTCGAGTGGGACGCAGGCGATACCTCGTACCCGCTGCGACTCATGATCGAACGCGTCGCCGACCTTCCCACTCAGGAGGGCGCCCGCAACGACCTTGATGCCCGCGTTGCGCTACTGAGTCGCGCTCTCGAGAAGTTCGACGATGACGCCGCCTGGGTCGCGGCCATCCGCCGCCTCGCCTACCGCACGCTCAGCGCAGCCGAAGCGAAGGCGCCCGCTTCCGAGGAGGGTGTCGCCTTCGCGAGCGCCGAGTGGCACGGCAGACAACAAGGGCTCGAGCGCGAAGTCGCCCTCGCCGAGCGCGTCAAGTTCGCTTCCGCCGGGCTCGCCCGACGCACTGTCGTGTACGCCACCGAACAGACACGCACGCCGCGCACGCTCGACGACCTGCTGAATCCGATGCGCCGGTCGGTCTTTCCCGTCGCTGCGTCCGAGGTCGTTGGCGACGTGTCACCCGACAACCCCTGGGGCTGGCGCTTCCGAGCCGCCGAAGTCGTAGGACGGACGGCGGAAGTCACACACATGGTCCGCAAAGCGCGGCTGGATAACGATTGCGGCATCCTTTCGCATGAGGATCTGATAGCCGCGGGAACCGAAGGTAAAGAGGATGCCGCCCGCCTCGCGCGGGAGGCCAAGGGACTGTTAGAGGCCAAGGGACTGTTAGACGAGCAGGCGGGCGGCGATTCCGAGACCGACTTTTGGAGCGACCGCCTCGACAGCGTTGTCACGGTGCTCGACGCCGTCGAGAACGCTGAAGTCGATCCGGAAGCCGCGAAACGGGAGTTGCAAAACACGCGACTCAAGGTCGTCGCAAAGCAGCAGGCCGCGGAGATCAATCCAGGCGAGGGACGGGAGGACGATGTTCCTGCCGGTGCCACCTGGAGACTTGACGAGGCACACTTCGACGCTCAAGGGACGGAAATCAGAACGGTGCGGTTCCGGACAGACGAAGATCCGCCGAGCTACATGTCCTTCTTTAAGGTGATGCACCTCTCCGAGCCGTTCTTTATCTCATGCGATGAAGTATCGCTCCGCCAGGTGCGCGCGATGCTCTGGGCGTTCGATGCGAGCGAAGTCGACGACGTATTGCCGCTGTTGGATGAAGTGTGGGAGAGCGGCGTGCGAGGCCAACGCCGCAACGACCGCAACGAAACCAAGCCCGAAGAGATCATCGGTTTCACCATCGACGGGTCGCTCCAGTTGACCGCCGACGACACTTGGTGCTGGTCGGTTCACGACAACCCTCGACAGTTCGCCGCTTGGTTCTTCGGCGGTGTTCAGGGCGACTGGGATGCAGCGAAGCCATCGCTGGACCTGCCCGCACACTCGATCGGCTTTGAAGCCGCCCTCGCCGCAGCACGAAAGATCGGCTGCAACTTGCCCACTCAAAAGCAGTGGTTCGCAGCACAGGTTCAAGCCTCCGCCGAAGGCCCGGCGCCCAATCTCCCGTGTCTCGAATGGTTTGAGCTCGCGCAGGACATGGCCTATCAGAATGACCGACTCCCTACCCAAGCGAAACGCGTGAACGACTCGAGCACGGTCGGTCCCCGGCTCACCCTGACTCGCGGTCTGCTCGGACAGGAAGTCGCCCTGACCAGCCAGGCTGGATTCGACGACCTCGTTCCGTACTTCGATCTCGACACAGACGCGATCAGGCCCGCGCAGTGGTTCGTCCCGCCCGACGGATACCTCCTCTTCCGACCCATCGCGGGCGATGTCGATACGCCCCGCGGCTTCGAGGGCAACGTCAGCGAGTTCGTCCTCATGGACAAAGCAGACACGCCAGGGATCGCCGGCGACTCCTTCGGCACACGCCTCTCATGGCTCGTCGGAGCCGGCGACCCGGTGATCTCGATGAGCCTCCTGCGCAACCGCCTGCGCGATTTCGGCGTCCGACAGGCGTTCATCAATGCGACGGTCGGCGGGCTGGAAGACCGCGTGGATCATCAAGGCTTCGTCGACGTCGGCTTCCGCCTCGTCTTCCCCGCCGGCAAAGCGGCGGATCCGTCCATCTCCGAGAGCCTGCCCGACGAGTTCGCCAAGGCGTTCGGCGTCGAGATTCGATAGCCGCGACGGCTCAGTGCACCGGCACGTCGACGATGCGCGTCGGGCGGGCGACCGCCGGCGTCACGCTCTCGGGCGTGGACGGACGCGAGCCGTAGGCGAACGACTCGCGGGCGTGCGGGTTCACGATGCCCGTCCCCAGGCCATCGCCGGCGACGAGCGTGTTCCCCGAACGCGACACCTGCACGCCGTTGTACGGCTGTGGGGAGGAACACCCCGCCGCGGTCGCGAGCACGAGGAGGCCGGCGGACAGGGCAAACGTCACGATCGGGCGGTGCTTGGTCATGATACCGTCAATCGGTACGATGGTGGCCGCTCTCAAGGCCGAGCTTCGTTCGCCATCTCTGGAGGGCGCGCTACAAAGCGCACAAGCGGACGCCCCGGAATCAGGTGAGACCCGCGTGAGCCAGGATCAGCACTTCCAACTCCTCGGACGCTGCGCCGGCCTGTCCTCGAGCCGGGAGACGCGCGATGCCCTGCGCCGGGAGTTCGAGTCGCTCACGCACCAGCTCGCCGACGACCAGCGCGAGGCCGCCGAGTTCCACTGGCAGAACGGCCTCGCCCAGGCCGCGACCGGGGGCCCCTCGGGTCGCGACCCCGCCGTCCTCGACGCCGACGAGTTCGCCCGCACCCTCGCCGAAGGCTTCGCACGCACATGGCGGCAGTGGATGGACCTCGCGACCGACTCGGCGCGACGCGACGCGCCCGAACTCAGCCTCTCGTCAGGAACCACGCCCAGCCGGCGCGCGCTCACCGAGATGCTCATCATGCTCAACGCGGTCGCGCCCGCGGCCAACAACCTCGCCGCCGACCTCGCCACCGCGACCACGCCGGAAGAAATCGAGGCCGCCGTCGGCTCACGCGACGCCGAGGCCTGCTGGGCCGCCTTCCGCGACGCCGTCAAGGTCAACAATCTGCACGACCCGCGTGAGCTGAGCTCGCGCTTCGCCAGCCAGATCGTCGCCCAGGCGACCGAAATGCTCCGGAGCGTTGATCACGCCAAGCAGCGGGAGCCCACACAATGAGCGTCACCCACGACGACGCCACGGGGCACGACGTCCCGCGCCTCCACGAGTTGTGCGCGCCGCTCTTCGAGTACGTCCTCTTTCTCAATCGCTTCCAAGGCGACCAGGCCGCCGTCAACCAGCCCGACGTCAGACAGGTGCAGACGCGGCTGCGCGAGATCCTCTCACGCATCGACGAGGAGGCCCGCCGAACGCCCGTCGCCACCGAAGCGCGCCGTCTCGTCGGGCAGAGCCTCGTCTTCTTCGCCGACCGCGTGATCATCAACAGCAGTTGGACCCACGCCGCCGAGTGGCGCGAGCACGCCCTCCAGGGCCCGATGACCGACGAAGCGATCGGTGACGGCGTCTTCTGGGAGATCTTCGAACAGGTCCTCCGCGCCGAAGGCGAAGCGGCCGGGCAGGCGCTCGAGACCATGTTCGTCATGGCCGGCATCGGTTTCCCACCGCCCCAGGACCGCCGACGCGACCAGTACCGCAGCCTCATCGAGACCGCCTGGCAGCGCATCAGCGAGCGCACCACCGCCGGCGAAGGGCGCATCTGCCCCGAGGCCTACGCCGTCGATCGCGGCGCCAACGAGCCACAGGTCTCGGCCTGGATCATCCTCAGCGTCGTCATCGGCGCGATCATCATCATCGCCACCATCGTCACGGCGCGATCGCTGACCGACGAGTCCTTCCGAGCCTTCGACGCCATCGTCCAGCCACTCGCCGGACGCTCAGGCGACGGCGGGCCGATGCGCCTCGTCTCCGTCCTCGCGCTCGGCCTCGGGCTCGCCGCCGTCGGCGTCGCCTGCGCCGTCCTCATCTTCGTGCTCGGGCGCCTCGCCAAGGCCGCACGCAACGCCAAACGCTTCCTCGCCCAGCTCATCCAGTCCACCGATCACCCGCCCGACGGGCTCACCCGCTCCGAGGAGTACAGCGGCATCAAGGACCGCTTCGTCCGAGGCCTCCGCGAGTACGAGGAAAGCGGCAAACGTGTCTACGAGCAGCCCTGGTACCTCATCGTCGGCAGCTCCGGCACAGGCAAGAGCGAGGCCATCCGCAACTCCAAGATCGAGTTCGTCCGCAACTTCCCAAGCGAGGTCGTCGGCGTCGGCGGGACGCTCAACATGGACTGGTGGTTCCCGGTCAACGCCATCCTCATCGACACCGCCGGGTCCATCTTCGACGCAGGCGTCAAGACCGGCGCGCACAAACAGTGGCTCAAGCTCCTCGACCTCCTGAGACACGAACGCCCCCGACGACCCATCAACGGCGTCATCCTCGTCCTCCCCGCCGCCCCGCCTCCGCTCCAGAGCAACCGCGTCCGCCCCGACAACCCCGGCCTCCTCTACGAGGACGAGGCCTTCACGCACAAACGCATCGAGGTCTACCGCCAACGCATGGAGGAGCTCAGCCGCGCCCTGGGCGTGCGCTTCCCCGTCTGGGTCGTCGTCACCATGTGCGACCGTCTGCTGGGCTTCCGCGAGTTCTTCCGCTCCCTCGCCACCGCCGATCAACTCCAGCAGATGCTCGGCTGGTCCGACCCCGCCGTCGCCGGCACCACGCTCAACCCCGAAGTCGTCCGCGAAGGCATGCGCAACCTCAGACGCCGACTCGATCTCTACCGCTTCCGACTCCTCCGCGACCAGATCCGCGCTTCCGTCGTCGGCCCCGACGCGGCCCGACAGTCCTCACGCCTCTACGGCGTGCCCGGACGCTTCGGAGAACTCTCCGACGCCATGATGCGCTACGTCAACGGCCTCTTCATCCGAGAGCCCGGCTACGAGCCGCCGCTCCTCCGCGGCGTTTACTTCACGTCCTCCATGGAACAAGGCGGCGAGCTCGACGACCTCATCGCCGAGCAGATCGGCATCGCGCCGCACATCGTCGCCGCCAACCAGCACAACGTCCAGCGCTCGCTCTTCCTGCGCGACCTGCTCGAAGAAAAGGTCTTCCAGGAAAAGCTGCTCGTCACACGCTCCCAGCGCGCCCGGCTCAAGCGCGCCGCGCTCTCCTGGGCCAAACGCATCGGCATCGGCGCTTCCATGGCCGCCGCCGGCGTCGTCCTCGTCCTCACCTTTCTCCGCGTCCAGGAGAATCTCGAGCGCAACCTCGAACCGTGGCAGATCATCGACAACCAGATCCGTTCCGAGGGGCCGCAAAGCGCCGGGCTGGTCTACGACTTCGACGTCGGCGGCAAACCCGTCATCGTCTGGAACCAGGAACTCGCCCAGAGCATCACCGACGCGCAGGCGAGCATCGCCAGCGGCGTCGCACCGCCCTTCGGCGGCGCCGGACCCACCGCTACCGAACGCATCCAGCGCGAGGCCCTCGCCAGCGTCGTTGCCGCCCGCGTTGTTCGGCCGCTGATCGACCATTTCGAACGCTTCGCCGACACCTCCGACCAGAGACTCTCTGAGCGTGTGCTCGGCATGTCGCCCGAACGCACCAGCCAAGCCGCCAGTCTCCTTGCGCGCCTGCACGCGTGGGAGCGCGATCCGTCTGCGCGCCTCCAGGTCCGCGACGTCTACGCCCTCGCCAGCATCGTTGATGAAGCCGGGCGTTCCACGCCCATACACACCTACGAAAACGGTCGCTACCAACCCGCGGGCGACGACGCGCAGGTTGTCGAGCCGCGCGTGCGCGCGCTCGTCCAACGCTTACACAACACGAGCGTCCCCGCCGACGGGCAATCCCTCCTGAGCGTCATGCTGCCCAACGCGGACGAGGACTTCCGCCGCCGATGGCGTGAGCTCGTCCTGCGCGGCCCTGACGACACGCTGGCCGATGGCGAGGCGCTCCAACCCGCCCCTGCGCCGGGCGAAGATGACGCCGGACTCGATCGAACCGTCGGCGGCCACATCGCCGCAAGGCTCGTCGGCGCCCTGCAACTCGACAACGCCACCGAAGACATCCAGCGACTCGAGGACCTCGCGCAGCTCGCCGAGGCCGAGACCGCGCTGCTCGCAGATCCGCGCAACCTCGATGCGCTGCCCGTCCGGCTCGCCAGCATCGAGCGCACGCTGCGCGACCTCATGCTCCCGCGCACAGCCGCCGACGCAGGCCTCGTCCGGCGAGCGCGCGACCGCCGCCAGCAGAGGCTCAGCCGCCTCGTCGCGCTGCGCGACGCCTGGAGCAGCGCCAACGCCGGCGCCGATGCGATACCGGGCAGCGAAGTCATCCAGAACGAACTCAACGATCAACTCGCAGATATCGACCAGCACGCCGCGACCATCCGCCGGGCCCCCGTCGCCGCCTCCATCGAAGCACGCCCGAACGAGCCGCCGCAGTTCTCCGACACCAGCTACGCAACAGTCTCTCAAATCGCGAGCGTCTTTCCGTCGCGGGCCCCCGGCACATCCATCGCGCTCGCGCAGCGGGTCGGCGAATACCGCGCCCTACGCAACACCCTGCGCGAACGCGCTGAGGCCGCCTACCGGAGCGATCTGCTCGCCGCCGCCGACGCCGTCGCCCAGCGCGACGCGCGCCGAGCCGTCGAGGCATGGCGTACGCGCCTCGAGGACGAACGCCCGGCTCCCGATGCCGCGCTCGACGCCGCCTACGAGCTCGCTTCGGCTTATTACGACTGGCCCGATGCCACGCCGCCCCCGCCCAGCTTCTCCGCCGCGATCGACACCCTCGTCATCCGGTCGCGCGAGCAGTTGGACGCCCGCGCGGAAGCGCTCGTCGACGAACTCGGGGCCTTCGGCACCGAGGATCCGGCGCTCACCCTCGAGCAGCTCGCCGACCTCCCGCCCCAGCGGCTGGACGCCTTCGCAGCCGCCGCCGAGCAACTCGCCTTACGCCTGCGCCACCAGCGAGCGCTCCGCGCGGATGTGCAGCGCATCGCCGACTGGCGCCAGAACCCCAACACCAGACCGCCCGACCGCGCCGAACGCGCGGACCTCGCGACGGGCGACCTTGAGCAGGCCTTCGCAACGCTGCTCGGACAAGCCAACCCCGCCGACGCCCGGCGCGTTCTCATCGCCCTGGCGGGCGCGCCCGAACGGCGCGGTACGCCGACCCTCGCGGACATCTACGCGCACAACGCCGCCACGCGCGCGATCCAAACCAACGCCGCTCGCGTCGCGAACGACGCCGTCTCCGAGTGGAGAGACTTCCACGCCTGGGCGAGCCAGCGCTTCCCTTTCGTGACACGCCAAGCCGCGACCGAGTTGGCTCCCACCGCCGACGAACTCATCGACCGTGCCGCTCGCCTCGAACCGCTCTTCAACCTCGCGAGCGCCATGCAGCAAGCTCCCGCTCCCACCGAGCCCAACGCATCGGGCGACCTCCTGACCACCGCACGCGCCCGCGCAAACGCCCAACTCCGCCGGTCGGTCGTCGACCTCCGCCAGCAACGCCTGCAACCGCTCGTCAACCCCTGCCCCGACCGGCAACCCGGCGAGGCGTACCGATCCGAGCTGCGCGCCTTTGTCCAACAACTGCTCGCGCTCCGAAACGAGTTCCCACAGGTCCTGCTGACACGGGTGAACCATCCCGAGGCCCTCTACGGACGCATCATCACGTCGCGCGACGGCACAGAGTCCCAGCGCAGTTTCCAGACGCCGCGGCAAGGCGAGGTGCGTTCGCTCGACGAGCCTCCGCTCGAGTGGCGCGACAGCTTCCGCCTCGAACTGCTCAACGCCGACCCCGGTGTTTCGGACGATCCCGTGCGCACGATCGCGAGCTTCGAAGCGCCACGCGCGAACGAGCCGTGGGGCCTCCTCGGGCTCTGGTGGGGCGACGGCGACACCCTGGCGGTAAATCAAGACCGATCGGGCATCCGGTCGATCACCCTCGATATGGCGGGCAACGCGCAGGTCCAGCTGCGCATCACCGTGCCCAACGGCTCAGCGCCGCCGCCCACGCGGCTCGAGCACTTATGCGACTTCCCTCCCTGACCCGACGCCCCACCGTGCGCCTTCGAGACCCACACACCCTCACACCAGGCACTGCGCCCATGGCCCGAGGCCACGACATCCAACGCAGCCTCAAGGCGCTCCCGAGAGCAAGCGACCGTCACGCCGCCATCGCCGTCTTCGGCAAGCTCCCCGCCCTCGGCAGCGACCACCTCGACGAAGGACTCGGCCCGGGCGCCAACGCCTGCGCGCCCACCAAGTTCCGCCTCTACAACCGCGGCGTCCCCGAAGCCCTCGCCAGCGAACTCTGGCGCGATCCCAACCACCCCCACCGCATCCCCGGCTTCGACCACCTGCTCATCGAGTACTCCGGACCCGCCGTCGTCGTGGGCCGACTCACCTCCGCCTCCGACGCCGTCGGCCGCAGCCTCTATCCCTTCGTCACCCTCGTCGCGACCTGCGGGCTCGCGATGGACGAGGCCATGACGGTCGGCGCCAAAGCCATCCACGCCCTCGCCGCCCGACTCCCCGAGGCTCGCTCACAGACCGACGTCAGCAACGCCACGCACGACGTCCAGCGCGTGCTCGAGCGCGCGATCCGCGAGCCGCAAAGCGACAGCGACACCGTGACGGGCGCCCACAACACCGACGAAGAAGACGCCCCGCCGCCCATCGTCCACGCCGACCTGCCGCCGCCGGGAAAGACCGCGCTCCTGCGCATGTACGTGCCGCCCGAGACGCCCTCGCCTGCGCTGCTGGCGGACGCCTGCCGACGCGTCCACGCCTTCGACGATCACGCGCTCGATGACGTCCTGGCCTTCCGCCCCGCGGGCCAGCCCTGGCTCGACCTCATCATCGGCCCGCCCGCGACGCAGGAACTCGTCTGCCTGCTCGCCACGCCCGACGAGCCCACGCTCGGCTACGGCTCGCACCGCCTCAAGCCGCGCTGACGCGTACCCTCCGGGCGTGCCCCACCCCGAACACCACATCTTCCAGCACACCCCCGAATCGCTCACCGTGTTCGTCAAAGAACTCGGCTGGCCCGCCTTCCGCGCTAAGCAGATCTTCAAGTGGGTCTACGAGCGCGGCGTCGTCGACCCCGCCGACATGACCGACCTGCCCAAAGACGGTCGCGACGCGCTCGCCCAGCGCATGACCTTCCTCTCCGGCCGCACCATCGCCCATCAACAAGCGACCGACGACACCCAGAAACTCCTCATCGAGTGGGACGATTACCGCGCTCCCGCGCACTCGCCCGACTCCGAGGAACCGCGGGCGGAAGCCCGGGGACCCGAAACGCGCCAGGACCCCCGCCCCTCCCTCTCCCTCCCAACGCTCGCGCCGAGCGTGAACCCGTACACCGACCTCGGCTGCGACCCCTCGCGACAGACCGAATGCGTCATGATCCCCACCGAGAAACGCCGCACCGCCTGCATCTCCAGCCAGGTCGGCTGCCCCGTCGGGTGCCGCTTCTGCGCCTCGGGCCTCGGCGGGCTCGACGGCAACCTCTCGGCCGGGCGCATCGTCGAGCAGGTCTGGCGCCTCGGGCGGCTTCAGTCCGTCGAGCGCATCTCCAACGTCGTCTTCATGGGCATGGGCGAGCCGCTGGCCAACTTCAAAGCCGTCACCCACGCCGTGCGCACCCTCGCCGCCCCCTGGGGCATGGGCATCAGCGCCCGGCGCATCACCATCAGCACCGTCGGCCTGCATCAGGCCATCGAGCGCCTCGCCCGCGAGTTCGACCTGCCGATCACCCTCGCCCTCTCCCTTCACGCGCCCAACGACGACCTCCGCCGCCAGCTCATCCCCTGGGCCGAGTACACCTCGGTCGACCAGCTCGTCGCCGCCTGCGACGCATGGTTCAAACGCACCGGCCGCGAGATCACGCTCGAGTACACCCTCCTCGGCGGTGTGAACGACGGCGTCGCCCACGCCCGCCAACTCGCCGACGTCGTCAAACGCCTGCGCGCCAACGTCAACCTCATCCGCTACAACGAAGTCGCCGGCCTGCCCTTCAAGCGCCCGAAGCACGCCGACGTGCGGCGCTTCCAGGAGGAGCTGCGCCAACGCGACGTCAATGCGCACATCCGCGCAAGCCGAGGCCGCGACATCGCCGCCGCCTGCGGCCAGTTGCGCCACGAAACCGCCTCGGCCTGACCGTACAGAGAGCGTGCTATCCCTTCAACGCCACCCGCCCCCCCCCCTCGACCACCTCGCCGATCACCCGCGCCCGCTCCCCGAACCGGTTGAGCCTGCGGAGGATCGACTGCGCGAACGTCGGCCGGACGATCAGGCAGAAGCCGATGCCGGAGTTGAAAACGCGGCGCATCTCGTCGGTCTCCACGCCGCCCTTCTCCCGCAGGTAGTCGAGCACCGGGTGGGTCCGCCATGCGGTGGTGTCCAGCACCGCGTCGACGTTCGCGCCCAGCGAGCGTTCGAGGTTGTCCGCCAGCCCGCCGCCAGTGATGTGCGCCATCCCCGTCACCACGCGCTTCACCGTATACCGCCGCAGCACGCGCACCACCGGCGCCGCATACACCCGCGTCGGCGTCAGCAATACCTCGCCCAGCGGCCGCTCGCGCAGCTCGGTCTCCTCATACGCCGCCATCGCCTCGTTGAGCTTCGCGTCGGGCGCGTGGACGTCCAGCTTCGCGTGGTCGATGATCCTGCGCACGAGCGAGAAGCCGTTGGCGTGCGCGCCGTCGCTCTCCAAGCCGATCACCACGTCCCCCGGCTCGACTCGGATCCGGTCCATCGCGCGGCTGAGCTCCACTACACCCACCGCAAATCCGGCGAGGTCGAGTTCGTCCTCGCCGTACACATCGGGCATCTCCGCGGTCTCGCCTCCCAGCAGCGCCGCGCCGCAGCGCTTGCAGGCAGCCGCGATCCCCGCGACCACGCGTTCGAGCACGTCCGGCTTCACCTGGCCGCAGGCGATGTAATCGAGGAACAGCAGCGGCTCGGCGCCTTCGACCACGAGGTCATTCACGTTCATCGCGACCAGGTCGATGCCCAAGTCGTGGTAGAGGCCCATCTGCGTCGCGAGCTTGACCTTCGTGCCCACGCCGTCGGTGCAGGCGACGAGCGTCGGGTCCTTGAAGTTCCGCCGGAAGAGCGATTCGTTGTAGTCGAGCCTGAAGAGCCCCGCGAAGCCGCCGTCGTTCGAGATCACGCGCGGCCCGTGCGTCGTGCGCATGTGCCCGCGGATCCGCTGCGCGAACGCGTCCCCCGCCTCGATCGACACGCCCGCTTCCGCGTACGTCAGGCCTTTGCGCGGCGGTGGGGGGGGCGGAGCGGGTGAAGGATCGGATGCCATCGCCTCATCGTACCCGCGAGCCCGCCGCTCACTCCGCATCCGGCGCATGACGAGGGATCTGCGCCGGGTTCAGCATCGGCAAGTCGAAGCCACGCGCCCGCGCTTCCTCAACGGAGATCCGCGCCAAACCGCCCTCGTCGTTCGTCACCCACACCAGCCCGTCCTCGTCGGGCGTCAGCCAGGGCTCCACTCGCAGGCCGTAAGCGTCGATCAGCGCGTTGAGCACGTCGACGTCCGTCCCCTGAACGCGGAACGGCGCGTCGTTCATCCGCCTCGCGCGCGGGTCGGCGTGCATGATGGAGATCCCGAAGTATTCATCGGCCCGGCGCGTGTAGTTGAAGTCGCGCAGCACGTCGCCGAAGTCCACGTCCGCGACCGCCACCTCCAACCGCCACGTCGACTCATCCAGCCGCTCGATGCGGTAGGCCATCTCCGTTGGCGTCACCGTCGCCCCGCCTGACTTCGGGTCCCACCAGCCCGTGGCCGCGTTGCCCCTGGGCCGCCACGCCTCGATCCCCACCGTGCGTCCCGCGTGGTACGTCGCGAGGCGCTTGTAGGGCGGCGGCGTCAACTCCTCCCGCCCGTACGCCTCGCCCAGCCACAGCCACACCGACCACGCCACGCTCCCGTTGCTTCGCAGCCCCGGCCGCGGAATCACCGTCGTCCACACCCCGGCCAGCAGCGCGAGGACCACCGCGATGCGCACAAGCGAGGCCCGCGTCACCAGCCGCTGCATCATCGGCTTGGGCCGCTCCGGCGCGACGCTCGTCAGATCCGCCGGGTCGAACGCCTGCCCGCACTCCGGGCAGCGCCCGGCGTCCAGCCCCGTCACGTCGTACCCGCACCCCCGGCACCACGCGGCGTCGTGCACCGTCGTCGTCTCAGGATCCGCCGGGTCGAACGCCCGCCCGCACGTCGGGCACACCCCCGCACCGTCCGCCCCCGGCTCCACCGCGCTCAGATCGCTCCGGCACGAGAGACAGTGACGTGGCCCATCGAAGCCCATGAACAACTCTATTGCCCACGACTGCCACGTGTTGACCGGGCAGCGGCAACGCGTGACACGTCAAGATCGCAGGTGCCCGGCTACTGCGAAGCAGAAGCCGGACCTCCGTGCCAACGACGCGCTCCCACGCTACCGTCTTCACCATGCACTTCGGAATGGTCGATCGTGTGCTGGAGCGGTCCGAGGACCGCATCGTCACCCTCAAGAACGTCACCAACGCCGAGGAGTACCTGCGCGACCACTTCCCAACCTTCCCCGTCCTTCCGGGTGTCCTGATGATCGAGGCCCTCGTCCAGGCCGCCCGCCTGCTGCTGGAGGACCGCCTCGGCCCACCCGCGCGCCGCCTCATGCTGGGTGAGGTCCGGGCCCTCAAGTACGGCGCCTTCGTCAAGCCGGGCGAATCCCTGCGCGTCGAGGTCACCGTCCAACGCGTCGAGGACGACGGCTCGGTCACCTGCAAGGGCGTCGCTCAGCGTGTGGGTGTCGAACTCGACGACGGCGGCACCGCGGTTTCGGGCCGCTTCACCCTCCGCGACCTGCGCCTCGCCCAGGCAAATCCCGCGGCGGGCTGACAGAACCCCGCCAGACCGCCATAATGCCCCCCCTCGCCGACTCCCGCATGTTGGCCGACGCTCACGGTCCGTGGGAACACCGGTTCAGACCCCCCCCGTGGAGCCGCACGACAACCCGCCGCACACGTTCGAGGCACGCCATGACCCGTGATGAAATCTACAGCCAGGTCCAGGAAGTCCTCATCGACGCGCTCGGCGTCGACGAGGAAGACATCTCGCCCGACGCCACCCTCGTCGGTGACCTCGGTGCCGAGTCCATCGACTTCCTCGACATCGTCTTCAAGCTCGAGCAGACCTTCGACTTCAAAATCCCCCAGGGTGAAATGTTCCCCGAGAACGTCGCCCAGGACCCCGCTTACGTGCAGGACGGCAAGATCACCCCGCAGGGCATGGAAGAGCTCAAAGCCAAGATGCCGCACTTCGACTTCTCCGAGTTTGAGAAGAACCCCGAGCTGGGCAAGATCGGCAATGTCTTCACCGTCGACGGCATCGTGAACTACGTCGAGCGCAAGCTGGGCGAGACCGCGGGCGCCTGATGCGCTGGATGTGGATCGATCGCGTCGTCGAAGTCGTCCCGCGCGAGCGCCTCGTCGCGATCAAGAACGTCTCGCTCGCCGAAGAACACCTCCACGACCATTTCCCCGCCGACGCCGAAGCGGGCCAGCCCGCGCTGCCCGTCATGCCCGCGTCGCTGGTGATCGAGGGCATGGCGCAGACGGGCGGCGTGCTCGTGGGCCACGCCGTCGACTTCGCCGAGAAGGTCGTCCTCGCGAAGGTCAGCCGCGTCGAACTCACCGAAGACGCCCCCCCCGGCGTGACGCTGCGCTACACCGCCCGCGTCCAGCGCCTCGACGACTCGGGCGCTTCGACGCGGGGCGACGTCGAACTCCTCGACCCGACCACCGGCCACACGCGCACGATCGGGCGCATCGACCTTATCTTCGCCTTTGCCGATCGCAACCGCGCCGGCGCCGTCTTCCCCGAGCACAACTTTGTCTTTGGCGAGCAGTTCAAGACGCTGCTGCACATGAGCGGTCTGCCAAGCAACTGAAAGGCCCCGAGCGCGCGGCGGCTCTCTCCATCCGTCCGACGAGAGTGCTCAGATCGTGATCAGCCCGTAGCGCACCGCGTCGATGATCTCGAGCACCCCAACGGTGACCGGCACGATGCTGACCATCACCGCGACGTGCGCGAGGCCCACGCCCCACTGGTGCCGACGCCGCCCCACGATCTCGCAGGCGATCAGCACGAAGCAGACCGTTGAGAACTTGAGGAACGCCGCCGCGGTGATCCCGCCCTCGCTGAAGGCGACGCGGGCGATCGCATTGAGCTCGACACCGCCGACCGAAAGGATCAGCGTGGTCAGCAGCACATCGGCCGCGGCAAGCGCGATGTAGAAGCCATACGCCCTCGGATAAAGGATCGGCTCGCGCATCATGACGCCTGGTTATACGTCAGTTTGCCGCGTCCGGCGTCAGCGATTCCTCTGCAACCCGCAACATGAGCGCGCGGGGCACTTCGCCTTCACTCCATGCCGCGTACTGCCCCGCCGCCTGCTCCACGAACATTCGAAGGCCGGAGATCACCGGAAGATCACAGCCTTCGGCGCACGCGACCAACGGCGTGCGCCTCGGCGTGTACACCGTGTCGAACATCACCGGGCGCATCCCCCGATCCAGCCAGGCCCGCATCGCCCCCTCTGAGACAAGGCATTCATCCGGCCGCTCGCCTCCCGCCATGCCCACCGGCGTGCAGTGCACGACCGCGGCGGGCGACCACCCACCGATTTCATCCAGCCCGCCCCCCGACACCCGCTGATCGCCCATCGCGCCGTTCACCGCCGAGGCGACCCGCTGCGCCTTGTCCGTGTTCCGCCCCGCGACGCGCACCATCGCACCAGCCGCCGCCAGAGCCGCGGCGGCCGAGCGAGCGGCACCGCCCGTTCCGATCACCACCACCTCGCGCTCGGCCAGCGAGTCGAGCGACTCCTCCAGAGGCCGCACGATCCCCATCCCGTCTGTGTTGAGCACCTTCGGTCCATCGGCATCGACCACCAGCGTGTTCGCGGCACCCGCCAAGCGCGACGCCTCGTCCATCAACCACCCCTGCTCGTCCGCCAAGCGCACGAGGTGTTCCTTGTGAGGCAGCGTCACGCTCAGACCCCGCAGGTCCAGCCGCTCGTCGTCGAGCATCGCCAGCACCGTCGCCTTGAAGTGTTCCCAAGCGGGTCCGACCGGCATGGGCAGATACACCGCGTTGCGCCCTACCGCCTCGAACGCCGCGTTGTGCACATGCGGGCTGATCGAATGGCCGACGGGCCATCCCACCACGCCGAAGACCTCCGTCTCGCGGTCGATCGAGCGGAAGCGATACCTGGTCATCAACTCGACGATCGTGGGCTGGCCCGGCGCCGTCGCCGAGGAGTTCCTCAGGGAAGCGAAGGTCAGGAAGCCCCCGAACTTCGGCGCCAGCACGCGCGACATCAACCCGTACTCGCCCATGCCCAGCGCAATCGTCGGGCGGTCGCGCTGTTCGAGCAGCTCGAAGAGCTCGAGGTTGTCGCGCAGCGATCGCGCGCGGTAGGCGATCTTCAGCACCCGCGCCGCGTCCTCCTCCCGCATCGCCGCGAGCGCGCGCACGAGGTCCGCCGGCCGCCCGTCGAAGTCGTGCGTCGAGAGGATCAGCCGCGTGGTGACGTCCCGCGGCTGTCGGTCGTGCGCCACGGCCAGGCGCACCTTCTGCCTCAGGTTCGCCGACCGCGACAGCGTGCTCGCCTCGACGTCGATGTACGCCGGCGGGTGGTCCGAAGCACCGAGCGCCTCGTACAGCGAGATCCGTGCCGAGTCGTCCCCGTCGTACGCCCCGCCTTCATCCGCCGAACGGCACGTCACAACGCACGCCAGGGGCGACTCGCGCGCGAGCCGCAGCACGGCTTCGCGTCCTTCGTCGTCGTCCTCGCCGTGAAACAGCGCATCGACGCGATACTCGATGAGGTCGGCGCCGAGGTCGCGGGCCAGCGCCGCGCCCGCCAGGGCGTCGTCGACGTCCTCCACCATGATCGCCACGCAGACACTAGTCATGCGCCGATCGTATGAGATGGCTTCAGTGCATGCCCGCGAGCTTGCGCGTGGTCATGTCGAAGGTGCGTGTCATCGAGGCGCGCATGCCCAGCACGACGCCGAGATAGATCGCCACCGCCATCCCCGCGCCCACTCCCAGCGCGATGCGCGCGCTGGTCAGATCGTCGATCCCCTCGAGGAACCCCGCGTACGCGTCCGCGGGTGTCGTCGACGCAATCAACGCCGTCAGCGGATTCAGCGCCGCCAGCGCCGGGCCGACGAGCGGGATCGATCGCGCCGCCTGCCACCCGCAGCCGCCCACCGCGCCCGCCGCGATCCCCACCACGGCTACCGTCGCGACCACCGAAGCCAGCGTCCCCTTGCTCTTGAGCGACCACTGCAGGCCGATCATCACACAGAACGCCAGGAAGGGCACGGTCACAACGGGGAAGATCAGCCCTGCCTCGGGCAGGATCATCGGCACGTTCGCCCGCGCCTGACCCAGGAAGACGCTCACCTCCACCCCGCCCGGACGCCCGAAGCCGCCCACCGCGACGTACGCCGACGTCAGCAGAAGCGTCAACACCGGCACCGCCAGCAGAGGCATGAGGTACCCGATCAACCCGCGCAGCTTGCCACCCAGGTAGTCCTTGGGCGTGATCGGTGTTGTCAGCAGGAGGTCGAGCGTGCCGTCCTCGCGTTCGCGGCTGATCGCCGTAGCCGCCATGTTGATCGCGACCAACGTGAGCACCGCGAACTCCGTGAGCACCGTCGCCAAAAGGATCAGGCGGAAGTCTTCGATCGCCACGCCTGAGACGTGGAAGTACACCAGGATCCCCAGCCCCCACAGCAGCCCGAGCACGATGAACGACCACCGCGCGAGCAGCTTGGGCAGCGTGCCCATCCGAGCCGTCGCCTCGCGCCACGCGATCGGATTCTGGCTCACGCTCCGCGCGGGCCGCGTCACGCCCCCCTCGGCACCGAGGCGGAACACCCCGCGGTACCACGGCACCGCGCTGCGCGTCCCGATCGAACGCACCCGGAAGACGCTCAGCACACCCAGCACCACGCTCAGCCCCACCGTCACCAAACCCCACGCCAACACCGGGTTGCCGAACCACAGTCGGCTCATCGCCCCCATCTCCTGGAGCGCCACAGGCGACGGCGTCGGATACCCCGCGGGGTTGAGCAGGCTCTGCAACGCCAGGAAGGGGTTCAGCGGCGTCATCACCGTCACGCCCGGGTCGCCCGAACGCTGGCGGATGAAAGCGTCCAACACGAACGTGATCGCCAGATACGTCACCACCGAGACGTAGAAGGTGAACACCGCCCGCCGACCCGCCAGCCGGTTCACCGACAGCGTCACCGCGACCACGCCCACCAGCAGCGCCATCGACGCCGACACCAGGTAGCTCTCGAACACCGACGAGCCCGGCACGCCCCCGAAGTACTGCGTGATCGCGAACAGGGGCAGCGAGGCGATCAGCAGCGCCAGCACGAAGAACAGCCGCCCGAAGATCTGCCCCAGCACGATCTGCACCGCCGACATGGGCGTCGTCAGCAAGATGTCCCAGGTCTGCGCATTGGACTCCTGCGCGATCGCCCCGGCCATGAACACCGGCGCGATGATGCAGATGAGCCCGAGCTGGAGGTAGGCCACGATCTCGAACGCGCTCGCGGCGCTGGCCGACAGCGCCCGCAGGTTCGTCGCGTGTGTCTGGTTCACCAGAAGCAGCGCGAGCAGCACGATGGTCAGGACCGCGAGGTACCCCGCGCGGATGTACATGTGCCGCGTCCGCCGCGATCCGCCCTGCACCAGGCGCACGACGATCGGATTCGTCGGGAGCAGCCCAGATAACCAGCGAAGGAGGGCGGGCATGGTCGGCGGATGGTAGCGGCGGCAGTGAGGCGATCGCCCCGCTTGCGGCGAGCAAGGCGTGAGGGTCGCCCCGCTGGTTGACAGCGAGATGAACATTCTCTTTACTTGAGCCCCCGCCGAAGCCTCTTCGGCGTCCACCAACCGGCCCGACCGCACCCGCGTTCGGCCGTTCATCGCCTCGGCGTCGTCAGGCAGCACGGCCGCTCGGACTCCCCACCGGAAGACCAGCGTCCCGTCCGCCGCCGCCGACGAGGCCGCTCAGGCTCGCCCCGAGCGCATAGATCGACCCTTGCCTCCCCGCGCCACTCCTCCAAATACCCGGCGCGACAACCAGTCTTCCGGCCTCCCGACCCCTCTGGGGGCCGCTCCTCCGCCTCCCGGGTGCCTTGTGCGCTCGGCCTCACCCCTCTCGCGCCGGCTGCGCGCCGCCTTTTCGGTGGCCGCCCGGTCGCGCTCCCGAGCATTGCGGGCCCCTTCCCCCGCAGGTCGATCGACAGGTGAACGTCCCTCAGCGGGCCCCGGGCCCCACACGCCGGCGCTGCGCGCGGTCCGCCACGCCGTCTTCGAGGGACCCGCTTCATGCCGATCTTCCATCTCGCTCAAGCCAGCGCCGAAGGCTTTGGCACCGGTGCTCTCGTCGCCACCGCAGCTCTGACTCTGATCGTCGGCGTCGGGCTGGGTGTGCTCGTCTGGCGCCTGACCACCGGCCAGACCGTGGCCAAGGCCCGCGACGAGGCCCAGCAGATCAAGACGCTCGCCGAGGCCGAAGCCAAGACCATCGCCCAGCGGGCCGAGGTCGAGGCCGAGAAAAAGATCCTCGCCGAGCGCGAACGCTTCGAGAAGGAGGTCCAGGCCGAGCGCGACGACCTCCGCCAGCAGGAGAAGCGCCTCGCCAAGCGCGAGGACCAGTACGAGCGCAAGAACGACGCCCTCCAGCTCAAGGACGACCGCCTGGCCGAGCTCGACAAGACCCTCCGGGACAAGCAGGAGTCGCTCAAGCAGCGCGAAACCGAGCTCGACGAGATCAAGGAGAAGCGCACGGAAGAACTGCTGCGCGTCGCCCAGCTCTCGCGCGAGGAGGCGACCGAGCAGGTCCTGCGCACCATCGAGGAGGACGCGAAGGACGAGGCCGCCGCCATCGTCCGCAAGGCCACCGAAGACGCCCAGCACGAGGCCAAGGAGAAGGCCCGCGAGATCGTCCTGATGGCGGTCCAGCGGTACGCGGGCGAGTTCGTCGCCGAGGGCGCCGTGCGATCGGTGCCCATCCCGTCCGATGACATGAAGGGACGCATTATCGGGCGCGAGGGGCGGAACATCCGCGCGATCGAGAAGGCCGCGGGCGTCGACCTCATCGTCGACGACACGCCGGGCGTCATCGTCGTCTCCTGCTTCGACAAGGTCCGCCAGACCGTCGCCGCCGAAGCGCTGGCCAAGCTCATCGAGGACGGGCGCATCCACCCGACGCGTATCGAGGAGGTCATCGAGAAGACGCAGAAGGAGATGGATGAGCGCGTCGTCAAGCACGGCCGCGACGCCATTGGCGACCTCAAGCTCCGCAAAGTCCACAACAAGGTCGTCGAGGCGATGGGCAAGCTCGCCTTCCGCACGTCCTACGGCCAGAACGTCCTCCAACACTCCATCGAGGTCGCCTGGATCAGCCAGATGATCGCCGACCTGCTCGGCCTCGATGGCCGCATCGCCAAGCGCTGCGGCTTGCTCCACGACATCGGCAAAGCCATGGACCACGAGATGGAGGGCACCCACCCCCAGATCGGCCACGACTTCGCCAAGCAGTACGGCGAGACCGAACCCGTCCTCAACGTCATCGCCGGCCACCACGGCGACGTCCCGGCCACCAGCTTCTACACGCCGATCGTCATGGCCGCCGATGCTCTTTCCGGCGCGAGGCCCGGCGCGAGGCGCGAGTCCTTCGAGCGCTACATCAAGCGCCTGGAAGAGCTCCAGAACATCGCCAAGGCCGAGGACGGTGTGGTTGAGGCGTTCGCGATTCAGGCCGGACGCGAAGTACGCGTGATGGTCGATGCGCACAAAGTGAACGATGACCACGCCCACCGCATCGCCAAGGCCATCGCCGACCGTGTCAGCGACGAGATGACCTTCCCCGGCGAGATCAAGGTGACGGTCCTGCGCGAAACCAGAGCCGTCGAACTCGCGCGCTGACGCACGCCCAACCCTTCCTGCAAGCACCGGGCGCAAGCCCGGTGGCGGATAGTCGTTCCTATTCCTCCCTATAGTCCTCCCGGAGGACCCTCAATGCGCATCGCCCTCACCGGAGCATCAGGCTTCATCGGCTCGTCCATCGCCCGGCACCTCCACCAGCGCGGCCACGCCGTCACCGCCCTCGTCCGCGAAACCAGCACGACCGACCATCTCCGCGACCACGTTGACACCTTCGTTACCGGCGACCAGACCGATGAACACGCCTGGCGCGACCTGCTCGACGGCGCCGACGGGCTCATCCACAACTCCGTCGACTGGCGCGCGCTGCGCGACAACGACATCCCGGCGCACCTCGAGTCCAACCTTCTCGGCTCGCTGAAACTCCTCGACGCCGCCAGCCCCAAGCGCTGCGTCTTCATTTCCACCATCGCGGTCCACCACGACATGCGCCCGCGCTGGAACGGCGTAATCGACGAGGACCACCCCTTGCGGCCCAGTTCGCTGTACGGCGCCTACAAGGCCGCGGTCGAAGCCCACCTCTGGTCCGCCCACTACCACTACAACCGCCACACCGCCGCCATCCGCCCCTGCGCGGTCTACGGCCCCGACCCGACGGGCAAGCACGGGCACACCAGGCCCGTCCTCGAAGCCGTGCGTTCCGGCGAGCGATTCACCCGCGCGGGCGGGGGCAAGTTCGTGCACGTGGATGATGTCGCCGCCGCCACTGTCGCCGCCATCGAGCGCGACGACGCCTCCGCCCGCCCCTTCAATCTCGTCGACTGCTACGCGCGTTATGCCGACCTCGCCAGATACGCCGCCGAAGCGCTCGGCATCGAGATCGACATCGACTTCTCCAGCCCCGAGAAGCCGAAGAACACCTTCGACTGCTCGGCGGCCAAGCAACTGGTGGGCGAGGACGAAGTTTTCCTGAACCGCGGCCACGAAGGCCTCCGCACGCACTTCCGCGAGCTTGCTGCCCAGACCAAGTAAACACCGGGCGCGGGCCCGGTGATCTTCACAACTCAGCAAACGCCGGGCGCAAGCCCGGTGATCAGTGAACTCCCGATCCCAACGCCTCCACCCGCACCCCTACAGTCCCCCGATGGACCGAGTGCAGAGCGTTACCCTCGCCCCCGACATCATCGAGAAGCGGCACGCCGAGACCCTCCGCGAGCGCCTGCGGGGTGAGGTGCGCACCGATCGCCACAACCGCATGCTCTACGCCACCGACGCGAGCATCTACCAGACCGAGCCCCTCGCCGTCGTCATCCCCGCCGACACCGCCGACACCCTCGAGGCCATCCGCTACTGCCACGAGCACGGCCTGCCCATGCTCCCCCGCGGCGGCGGCACGTCCCTCGCCGGACAGGGCGTCAGCCGCGCCGTAATCATCGACTCCGGCGCCTACTGCCGCGCCCTGCTCTCCATCGACGACGACGCCGACGCCTGCGATGTTGAGCCCGGCCTGACCATCGACGACCTCAACGACGAACTCCGTCGCCGCGGCATCGAACGCTTCTTCGCGCCCGACCCCTCGACCGCCAAGCAGTGCGCCATCGGCGGGGCGATCGGCAATAACGCCGCCGGCACGCGCTCCATCAAGTACGGACGCACCAGCGAGTCCATCCTCGGCCTCGACGTTGCCCTCGCCGATGGGCACGTCGTCCGCCTCGATGACCAGCCGTCGGATGACCCGCGCGTGAACGAGCTTCGCACCGGAGTCGCCGGGCTCTGCCGCGACCACGCGCAGCTCATCCGCGAGCGTTTCCCCAAGACCCTCCGCCGCAACGCCGGGTATGCACTCGACATCATCCTTGCGCAGATCGACGCCGGTGTCCCCGACGATCGGCTCAACCTTGCGCCGCTGCTCTGCGGCTCCGAGGGCACGCTCGGCTTCGTCACCCGCGCCCGCCTGAAGCTGCACGAAACGCCAAAGGCCAAGGGCCTGGCGGTGGTCGGCTTCTCCGATCTCGACGCGGCGATCGAAGCCGTCCCGCGCCTGCTCGAACTCGGCCCCAGCGCCGTCGAGTTGCTCGATGACCTGGTCATCGGCCTCGCCCGCACGAACCTGGAATACACGCGCTACGTCGAACGCATGCCCGCGCCGACCGACGGCGGCGAGCTCAAAGCCGTGCTCTACGTCGAGTTCTTCGAACCCTCAGCCGAAGCGCTCGAGAACAAGATCGCTCGCGTCCACGACACCGCCCGAGCGTTGCCCGCCGGCGCGAAGGTGCTCGTCCTCGAAGACGGCCCGCAGATGGCCGGCGCCCTCAAGCTCCGCAAGGCCGGCGAGCCGCTGCTGCACGCGATCCCCGGCAGCCGCAAGCCCCTGGGATTCATCGAGGACAACGCCGTGCCCGTCGAAAACCTCGGGGAGTTCGTTCGCGAGCTGCGCGCGATCATCGAGCGTGAAGGTACGCGCGGCGCGTTCTACGCCCACGCCTCCGTCGGCGTGCTGCACGTGCGGCCCCTGCTCGACCTGCGCAGCGACGCCGACACCGCCGCCATGGAGCGCATCGCGGTCGAAACCGCCGACCTTGCCCAACGCCTCGGCGGCGTCATGTCCGGCGAGCACGGCGACGGCAAGGCACGCGGTCCGCTGCTCGAACGCCTCTACGGCCCCGAGCTCATGCACGCCTTCCGACAACTCAAAGCGCTGTTCGATCCCAGCGGCCTGCTCAACCCGGGCAACATCGTCCGCCCCGGCACCATCGCCTCCATCCACGAATCGACACGCGTCCGCCCGCGCGACCGCAATCTGTCTTATCCCAACGTCGACACCTTTTTCGACTACACCGCCGAGCACGGCTTCGACCACGCCGTCGAGATGTGCAACGGCGCCGGCGTCTGCCGCAAGACCCACTCGGGCACCATGTGCCCCTCCTACATGGGCACGCTCGACGAACGCCACTCCACCCGAGGCCGCGGCAACGCCCTGCGCCTGGCCATCAGCGGCCAACTCAACGACGACGGCACCGACCCCAAGTGGAACGACGAGGGCACGCTCGACACGCTCCGGCTCTGCCTCTCGTGCAAGGCCTGCAAGACCGAGTGCCCCAGCAATGTCGACGTTGCGCAGTATAAGGCCGAATACCTCGCCCAGTCGTACCGCGACGCCGGCAGGACGCCGCTCGCCGCCCGCGTCTTCGGCCATGTGCGCACGCTCAACAAGCTCGGCTCCGCCTTCGCGCCCCTCAGCAACTGGGTCGCCAACGCAAAGCCCAACCGCTTCATCGCCGATCGCGTGCTGGGCCTGGCCAAGCAGCGCACGCTCCCGGCGTTCGACCGCTCGCTCTTCGCCCAGCTCCGCAAAGCCGCCTGGTACAACCGCGACCTGCCTACCGACGCACCCCGCGTGCTGCTCTACGCCGACTGCTTTACGACGTACAACGACCCGCGCATCGGCGTCGCCGCCGCAAAGCTGCTCAACGCCTGCGGCCTGCGCGTCGAGGTCATCGACGCCGGTTGTTGTGGCCGGGCGGCGATCAGCACCGGACTCCTCGACGAGGCCCGCGTCTGGTCCGAACGCGGTTCCCGCATCCTCGACGACGCGCTGAACGCCGACGACCACACGCTCGGTGTCGTCGCCTGCGAGCCGAGCTGCCTCAGCGCGATGAAGGACGAGTGGCGCAAGTTTGCCCGCACACCAAAGGACGGCCGCGAGCGCGCCGAGCGCGTCGCCCAGCGCGCCTGGATGGTCGAAGACTTCGTGCACAAGCACTGGGACGAGCTGCCCCGCACGCCTCGCTTCGCGCAGCCGCCCGGTCGTGTCGTCGTGCACGGGCACTGCCACCAGAAGGCCCTCTGGGGCGCCGAGACGTCGGCCCACCTGCTCGAACGTGCGTTCCCCGATCGCGTCACCGTGCTCGACACCGGCTGCTGCGGCATGGCGGGCAGCTTCGGCTACACCGCCGACCGCTACGACCTCTCCATGACCATCGGCGAGCTCGCCCTCTTCCCCGCCGCCCGAGAGCTCGACGCCGACGACGCCCTCGTCGCCCCCGGCACGAGCTGTCGTCACCAGGTCCATGACGGCACGAAGCGCCACGCCCTGCACCCCGTCGAACTGCTCGCCCAACGCCTCGACTGAATCCGCCACGTCTTTCTAGGACACCTCAAGCGCGGGACTCGGTCGCCGTGCGTGCGCCCTGTAGCGGCGTGGAGGACGCGATGAGGCCGCGCCCGCGTCACCCGCCCAACCC
>CAYTSW010000021.1:0-29222 GCA_964440605.1 uncultured Phycisphaeraceae bacterium
AGATGCCCAGGGTGATGACGCTCACGACGTCGTACAGAAAGTTGTCGTGCACGACGACGTCGTCGTAGCCATAGCGATGGTCGGTCTCGATGGTGGGCTGATCGCCGAGACCCCAGAACATCGAGTGGAGGGTTTGGGACTCGTAGTCGTTGCGGACAGGGTCCTCGTGTTCGGAGTACACGCGGTACTCTGCGCAGCCGCACGCCGCGAGGGCAATCGCGCTGGCGCACGCGGGAGCGGCAACTCGTCTGGCACGCATCTTCGTTCTCCTCTCCACGACGGTGCCGGCCAAGAGGCCGGAACCACTTCCAAAGTACTCGAAGTTGTCGCTGAGATCCAATAAAAGCTCCGCTGCCGCCCCGTTAGAAGGGACACGGCGCAGCAAAGGTGAGCCAGCCACTCCCTCGGGGCTCCCAGAAGGCGAGCGTGTGGGCGTGAAGCATCAAGCGGGGTGCCCGGAGGCCTTCGTAGAGCGCGTCGCCGAGGATGGGTCGGGCGAGCCCGCCGGGGAGCGTGGGGGCAAGCGGTTCGCGGTCGCGGCGTTTGCGGGTCTGTTCGATGATGGTCGGTCGCCAGCCGGGCGGGCGGTCGACGTGGGCGGGCCAGGCGCAGTGGACGCGGAGCTGGTGGGTGCGGCCCGTGAGGGGGCGAAAGGCGACGCGCGTGACGGCGTGACGCTGGCCTTCGATGGTGAGAGATTCGTTCGCGAGGACGCGGTACAGCGTGCGCGCGGAGCGGCCGGCGTCGAAGTCCACCTTCTGACGCGGGCGACGATCCCAGTCGACGATGAGCGGCAGATCGATCGCGGCTTCGCGCGGCTGGGCGTCGTCGTCCTCGGGCCAGTGGCCGGCGACGAGGGCCGTGTACGACTTGCCGACGCGGCGCTTCATGAACTGCGAGGACAGGCGCCGGTGGGTGTCGCGCTCGAGGGCGATGACCATGAGGCCGCTGGTCTCGCGGTCCAGGCGGTGGACCATGAGCGGGCCGCTGGCGTCGGGCCAGTGGTGAGTGATGCGGGATTGGACGGAATCGTGCTTGCCGGGGTCGGTGTCGGAGCCGCGGGCGGGGACGGAGCGCAGCCCGGCGGGCTTGTCGATCACGGCGAAGCCCTCGCCTTCGTGGATGACATGAAGCGATGCGGTCGTCACGCCTGGAGGATCGCGGCGTGGTCGTGCTCGTCCATCCAACGCAGCAGCGCGGTGACGAGGCGGACGTTGGCGGGGAGGAAGACGTCCCACGGGAGCCCATCGATGCGGACCCAACGGTGGTCGGCAACGGCGTGGTGCTGCGGCTGCTGAGCCGGGTGAATGAGCGTGCAGAGGACCGGATGCAGGCGGACGTGGGCGTGCTCGTAACGGTGCTCCACGGGCGCGAGCGCGGCGGCGGGTTGCACGTCGAGCCCCAGCTCCTCGCGGACCTCGCGGGCGGCGGCATCGGTCGCGGCCTCGCCAGGCTCCACTTTTCCTCCAGGGAACTCCCAATATCCCCCGTACACGGTGTCCAGCAGCCGGTGGGTAATCAGGATCTCGTACCGATCAGACACCGACCCACCGCCTGTGGGCCCCCCAAAGAGGACGGAACGGAGGCAGAGGGCGATCGCAGCATCGACCTTGGGGGGCTGAGAGGGCATGCTGGCGTCAGTTTTTCTAAATACCTTATTCATAGACACTTACGTGATTCTTTGTCGGGGCGCAGGCCGTCGCGTTGACGACCCGGTGGCCCTGCGTACGCTACGGTACTCCGCGGGCGTGAGCCTCTCGCTCGCGTGCCAAGGCAAGACACAAGCCGTGGCGATGATCGCGGCTTGAAGTGGAACACCAGCAGGCTTCTTCGCGGCAGCAATGCCGTGGCACACGTCGCCGGTCGGGGATCGGAGCCCTCGACCGGCGGCTTCTTTTTTGTCCTGCGCATGCATGCAACGCGCGGTGAACGTGCGCGAATGCGCTTTGAACTGCGGCGAACGCGCGGCGAAGCGCGCGGCATCACGCATCAAAACGCACGATGCGCGGGATCGAAGCGTCGGCGTGCGCATCAACGAGCGCGCGCAGACGCGCCGCGTCGATGAAGCCGTCCTCAAGAGGCACGCGCGCAAACGGCGCGTCGTCATCGTCGTCGGGTCGCGGCGGCGCGATGTTCTCCAGCCACAGCGCCCGCACAAGGGGCGCGAGTGCTTCGCAGTTGCGGTTGGTGTGTTCCTCCCACTGATCGAGCATGTCGCGCTCGAGCAGCGCGAGCGGATCGAGCACGAGGCCGATGTTGGGGCGCTCATGCTGCGTGAACATGGTGCGCGTGCGCTGGGCGTCGCAGAGGACGTGGCGCGCGTGGGGACGGATGGAGATCGTCCAGCCGCGATCCTGCGCGATGGTGGAGAGGCGATCGAGCGCGGTGTGGAGCTCTTCGAGGCCGGCGGGCATCCAGGTGCTCGGGTCGCGCGCGAAGAGATCGTCTTCCGAGCGCGAGCCCGACCACGCGATGAGGCGTCTGCCCGGTGCCTCATCGGGCAGAGCGTCGAGATCGGACAGCAGGTTGCCCGTCCAGACGCCGGCCCAGACCTCGTTGTGCGCGTCGACCACCTTGAGATCGGCGGCGTTGGTGTGGATGACCCGCAGTTCAGGCAGGGGCGTTGCTCGAATGGTGGGTTGATCGCGGAGCGTCGCGCGGATGCGCTTGGTCATGCGGGCCTTGCTGCCGCCGATGGTTCGGTGTTGGTGTTCGACGGCGTCGATGGCCCGATGCAGGCGCCCGCAGGCGTCGCGGTGGATGTTGGCCTCGTCGATGCGCTGGGCGAAGGCACGGAGGTGATGCTCGGCGGGCATCCGTGTGAGCGTGATGAGGCCGGGCTCGCTGGCGGCGGCGCGGACGAGGCGGCGTGCGATGACGCCTTCGATGCCGAAGCGCTTCGCCAGACCGTGGGCGGTGCGGTCGTTGCGGGAAAGGCAGGCGAGGATGTCGCGCAGCGCGGCGTGGAGTTCAACCCCGACGGTGTCGAGCTGCTGCGCGTGTTGAGGGTCCAGTGGTGTGTCGTCGCCCGGTGTGGATGGAGCGGGTGGAGGGGGGCTCAAGCCGTGGCGTCCATGAGTGCGTCGTAGAGCTCGGGGATGCCCGTGCTGTGGGTGGCGACGGTTTCGATGACGGGTCGTTTCCCGGCGATGTCGCGCAGGTCGCGCATGAGTTCGTTCTGGCCGTGGTGGTCGGCCTTGTTGCAGACGAAGAGGTCGGCGATCTCGAGGATGCCGGCCTTGTCCATCTGAACGGCGTCGCCCATGCCGGGGACGAGGACGACGGCGGTGACGTCCACGTGTTCGCGGATGCGGACTTCGTTCTGCCCGGCGCCGACGGTTTCGACGAAGAGGGTGTCGAAGGGCTGCATCTCGGGCGCAGGCGGGCAGCCGCCGACGAGTTGAATGATCTCGTCGAGTGCGTGGTAGTCCTCCCCGGCGATGGCGAGCGAGCGGTAGTAGACCGCTTCTTCGAGGCGGTTGAAGTCGACGCGGAGGCGGTCGCCCAGCAGCGCGCCGCGGGTGATGGGGCTCTGCGGGTCGAAGGCGACGACCGCGACGCGGCCGTCGGAACGCTTGGGCTTGTCGCCCGCGTTGTCTTCAGCGCGCCGGGCGTGCTCGCCGGCGAGAGCGGCGACGAGCGTGCTCTTGCCCGCGCCGGGGGAGCCGGTGATGCCGACGACGCGCTTGGGCCGCGCCATCTTCGCATCCGTGCGCACGTCGCCCGAGTGGTGGGCGATCGAGAGATCGCGCGCGAGCTGCGCGGTGGGGTGATCGCTGAGCGCTGCTTCGCGGGGCTCCACTTCGCGCCGGACGGCTTCAACGATCTCGAGCAGGCCCGTGCCGGTGGTAAAGCACTCCTTGACGCCGCTGGCCTTGAGCTCGGGCAGGTCCTTCTCGGGCAGGATGCCGCCCATGTGGACGGGGATGTCAGGCCGCCCCACGTCTTTGAGGCCCTGGACGAGACGCGGGCCGAGGACGAGGTGCGAGTTGGACATCATGCTGGCGGCGATGACGTCGACGTCTTCGTCGCGTGCGGAGATCGCCAGCGAGCGCGGGGTCTGCCAGAGGCCGGAGTAGATGACGTGGACGCCCGAGTCGCGCAGGGCACGGGCGATGACCTTGACGCCGCGGTCGTGCCCGTCGAGGCCCATCTTGCCCAGAAGCACGCGGGGCCGGTGCGGCAGGTCGTCGCAGCGGTCCCTGCGTTCGAACTCGGTCGTGGCGGTGTTGAGGGTGGTCATGGAGCGATGGTACGGGTTGATGGGCAATCGAGGGAGAGGGGTACACGGAGCAACGGAGGGGAACGGAGCGCACAGAGAGAGAGATGTGGTCTGGCGTGCGCACGTGCGGGACGCCCGTGCCGCCGTTCACCGCGATGCCGTTATTCGCGAAGCAGTTCGGCTTGTTCGGCGCGAGCGGAGCCTCGGCGTTCTCGGACGGGGGCGAGCAGCGCGGCGCCGAGGACGAAGAAGCCCGCGAGGACGATGAGCGAGGGGACGGAGCCGAGCAGGGTGCGGACGGCGCCGAAGAGGAGCACGCCGACCATGCCGGCGAGTTTGTAGGTGAGCCCCCAGAGGCCGAAGAACTCTCCCGTGCGGTGGGCGGGTGTGAAGAGCCCGACCGCGGCGCGGGTGGCGGTGCCGATGCCGCCGAGCCCGATGCCCACGCCGACGGCGCAGATCCAGACGGGCCAGGTGATGGGCGGTTCGTCGAGCGGCGCGCGGGCGGCGTTGATGGCGACGAGCGTCGCGACGCCGAGCGTGGTGACGAGCCAGACGAGCACGTAGAAGATGATGGTGTTGAGATACCCCAGGCGGTTCTGGATGCGGCCGGAGACGACGGCGCCGAGCCCCGCGGTGATGGTGATGAGCAGGAGGAAGAGGAACTGGGCGGCCTGCTCGAACTGGAAGTCTTCCGTGATGATGATGCCGGCAAAGAAAATGACCGTCTGGACGCCGAAGGCGTAGACGAAGAAGGCGGCGAGGAGGCGCAGCAGATCGGGGTAGGAGCGCGCGTGGGCGACCGACGCACGGATGCGCACGAAGGCGATCTTGAGAGCGGTGGCGTCCTTGAGGCGGCCGTCGGGCTCCGCGCGTTCGGGCAGGCCGACGATGGTGGGGATGACCATGATCGCAAACCAGAGGCCAGCGACGATGAGCAGGGGGCGTTGCTCGGCGGGTTCGTCGATGCCGAAGGCGATGGAAGCGAGGGCCATGAGGGCGAGCAGAACAAGGGCGCCGATGTAGCCCATGGTCCAGCCGATGGCGCTGACCCGTCCCATGGTCTTGCGCGAGCTGACCTCGGGCAGAAAGGAGGCGAGGAAGTTCTCGCCCAGGTTGAAGGCGATGTTGGCGGGGATGTATAGCGCGTAGGCGATCAGCAGCGGGACGAGGATGTTGTTCTTCGAGCCCGCGGGAAGGAAGCCCAGCGCGATGGTGAAGGCGACGCAGACGGCCGCCGAGGCGACGAGAAAGCGTTTCTTCATCGCCGCAGCGTCGGCCCAGGCGCCGAGGATGGGCCCCGAGACGACGACGACCAGCATGCTGAGGGAGACGGCGAGCGACCAATAGAAGTCGCCTGCCTCATGGCCGTCGAGCACGACGAGCTTCAGGAAGGGCCCGAAGAGAAGGGTGTTGACGAGGAGGGTGAAGGATTGGTTGGCGAGGTCGAACATGCCCCACGAGAAGACCTCGCGCGGGTTGGGCAGCCCCCGGAATGGCGGCAGTTTGCTCAGCACACGCGCTGCCGCAACTGCTGTTTGTGCGATGGATGGTGGCACGGGCGTCTCGCCCGTGTGGGCGCGGCCATGCGATCAGTCTCCACGGACGAAGGGGTTGTTGGCTTTCTCATCGCCGATGGCGGTGTGCGGGCCGTGGCCGGGCAGGGCGAGGGTGTCGTCGGGGAGGGCGTAGAGGTGCTGTTTGATGGTGGAAAAGAGCTGGTCGCCGTTGGAGGAGGGGAAGTCGTGCCGCCCGACGGAGCCTTTGAAGAGGGCGTCGCCGACGAGGGCGACGCGGTGGTCATCCGAATAGAGGGCGATGCTGCCCGGGGAGTGGCCCGGGACGTGAAGGACGCGCCACGGGCAACCGACGAGCTCGAGCGTGTCATCGTGCGTAAGCAGGCGGTCGGCGGGGGTGGACTGGATGGGTGAGCCGTAGTCCGCGGACATGTTGACCTTGGCGTCGGTGAGCCAGTTCGCCTCATCGTCGTGGATCATGGTGGGGGCGTCGGGGAAGGTTTCGCGCAGTTCGTTGATGCCGGCGATGTGATCGATGTGGGCGTGGGTGAGGACGATGGCCTGGACGTCGAGCGATTCCTCGCGGATGAAGTCGATCATGACTTCGGGTCCGAAGCTGGCGTCGACGATGACGCACGCGGGGTTGGGCGGCGTGTGGAGGATGTAGCAGTTGGTGAGGAAGGGGCCGAGCTCGAAGCGTTCGATGGTCAGGCCGGAATCGAGGGCGAGTGAGGCGTGTGTCATGGGGCCATGGTACCGGCGTGGCGCGCGTGCTCGTGGAGCTGAGGTGCCGAGCCGGGCGGGGGGACGCGATGTAGAATCGCGTGGATGCGCGTCGTGCGCGCTTCGGGGTGGTGCGGCGAGGAAGGAGCCAGCGATGAGCGCTGCCAAGGGATTCATCCGGCACCTGGACGACGTGGAGCTGTCGCCCGTGCCGATGGAGGGGGTCAAGGGGGCGCGGATGGCGCTGATGATCGGGCGGGAGGACGGGGCGCCGCACTTCTCGCTTCGGCAGTTCGCGGTCGAGCCGGGCGGCCACACGCCGCGGCACAGCCATGACTACGAGCACGAAGTCGTCGTGCTCGAGGGTGAGGGGCACGTGCTGCTCAACGGCCAAGAGCAGGACATCGGCGGCGGCGACGTGATCTTCGTCCCCGCCGACTCGGAGCACCAGTTCATCGCGGGCCACGAGGGGCTGCGGTTCCTGTGCCTGGTGCCGGCGAGCCGGAACTGCGGGGATCCGACCCCGGGCAGTTGAGGCGCGTCAGCGCCCGACCGGCGCGGCGTCCGATGGACGAATCCGGCCCGGCCATTGTTCGAGCGGGAGTTCGTCCACGAGGCGGACGCGCTCGATGATGGCGGGTTCGAGGGGGCGGTCGCGTGGGGATGACGGGTCGTCGGGGTTGGAGAGGCCCAGGGGTGAGAGGGCGATGGCTTCGAGCGTGGGGGCGCCGTCGACGACTTCGGCGAAGCTGGTGTAGCGGCCGTCGAAGTCGCGCCCGGCCTCGCGGCTGAGGGTGATGAAGAACTGCGAGCCGCCGGCGTTGGGGTCGGTCGCGGGTCGTGCGAGGGAGACGACGCCGTAGGCGTGCTCGAGGGCGGAGGGCTCGAAGTCGATGGTGGGTCCGGCGGAAGCGCGTCCGGTGCCGGTGGGGTCGCCGGTCTGGACGAGGACGCGTCGGCCCTGGGCGTCGGTGCGGATGACGCGGTGGAACGCCAGGCCGTCGTAGAGGCCGTTGCTGGCGTTGCGGAGGAAGGCGTGGGTGGTGCGGGGGGCGTGGTCGGGCCGAAGTCGGATGGCGAGGTCGCCTCGGTCGGTCTCGAGGATGACGCGCTGGAGGGTGTAGATGCGCATGCCGACGAGGGGGGGGGTGTCGCGCTCGCCGAGGTGGACCTGGCGGCGGAGCCGGGCGCGCTCGCGGTCGTCGAGGCGGAGGAGCCGCGTGAGCGCGTCGCTGTCGCGGTTGTCGTAGGCCTCGAGGAGGCGGTGGGTGAGCTCGTTCGTCGCGGGGCGTCGGTTGAGCAGGGGCTCGACGACGAGCGGCGGGCCGACGGGCTCGTCATCGGCATAGGCCTGGAGGAAGAGGACGTCGGTATCGCGCTGGGTCCAGAGGACGGGGAAGAGCTCGGTGAGGTCGCGCTCGCCGGGGACGATGGGAGAGAAGGCGACCACGCGCTGGGTCGTCGGCTCGACCAGACGCAGTTCGAGAGCGACTTCAGCGGGAGCGGAAACCGAAATCGGCATCGGGCGCAGCACGCCCGCCATCCCGCGCAGCGGCTCGACCGCGACCAGCGGCGATGCTGCTTCAGATGTGGTTGACGCGGGTGCCGCCCCGCCCTTCGTCGGCTGTGCGAGAGCGGGCGAGGCAAGGCCGGCGATCGTGAGCGACAGAGATAGGCAGAGCGCCGCGCGCATGGGCGGAGGGTAGACGCTTGATGGGGACAGGCGTTCCGATTAGTCGGTGCGGCCGGCGGCGGCGGGCAGCGCGGGGTCCTGGCCCTGGATGACCGGCTCGGGCCGCACGCCCTTGTGGTCGAGCAGTTGCCAACCCTGCTTCACGCCCGTCCGCGACTCGATCGAAGTGCTCGCGTCGGGGCGGTCGAGGATGCGGTCGGCAAGGCCCTCAAACAGCTTGCCCTCGACGTCGGCGAACCAGGAGACGCTCATGTCTCCCTTGAGCATGTTGTTGCCGACGATGTGGTTGTACTCCGGCTTGCTGCGCATCGAGTCGGCGATGAGCGTGCGGTCGGGCGCCACACGCGTCAGGTGGCGGACCCCGTCGGGGAGTCGGAACTGATAGTTGCCGACGATGTCGCCTTCGCGGGCGAGCCAGCGGTCCTGATAGGCCTCGTACGTGAAGTTGGCGCGGTGGCTTGGGTTGTAGAAGACCTCAGGGTGGGTGAGGTATTCGCGCTCAAAGAGCCGCCCGAGCCCGTCCCAGCCGGCCCGGTTCATCGAGGACGAGAGGCGCTCGGAGGTGGCGGCGACGGTCTGGGGGGTGACATGCAGGAACACCATCTGCTCGAGCGCGTCCAACTCGTCGGAAGTCGGATCGTCGAAGATCGATGCGGGCAACTCACCCGAGAGCTCGTAGGCGTACATCTGGAGCGCCAGGCCCATCTGGCGGACATTTGAGGCCGACTCGGCGCGGCGAGCGGACTCGAGCACGCGGGAAATGGAGGGGAACGAGACACCGACGAGCAGCGAAACGACGGTGATCGAAACCAGCAGGTCGACCATTGTGAACCCGCGCGACGAACGGGCGGCAAGCGCTCGAGAGGCTGCCGGCGGGGTCGTGGGCGGCGTCAAATCGGTCGCAGATTGTGCGCAGAGTGAACGCAAAGTGGGCATATTCCTCGTTGGGTGGACTATACCCCGATTTTCTGCATCCACAACCGCGGAGCAGGCGTACCGGCCTGATTGCATTTTTGACGTGTCCCGAACGCCCGTCTATCGACCAAACATGCAAAGATGGGTAGAGTTTCCGCCTCGGAACGCCTGAAACGGCGGGGGCCAGCATCCCACAGACACCCCCGCAGTAGAAACGGAACCCGAGTCCGTTGGATCCCGTAGCGACGCAATGGCGGGCGCTAGCCCAGACGGCCCGTCGCGGATGGAGTCATGGCCAAGAGCGACAAAGCCCAGGACTTCGCGTTGATGCAGCGGATCGCGGAGAACGACCAGGCCGCTATCGAGGAGCTGTACGACCGCTTCGGATCGCTGGTGTACCGCATGGCGTATCAGACCATGCCGACGCGGGCCGATGCGGACGATGTGGTTCAGGAGGTTTTTGTTCGGTTGTGGCGGACGGCGGGGCGGTTTGATCCCAAGCGGGCGGCGCTGGTCACCTGGGTCATGCTTATCGCCCGCAGGCATATGGTGGATCGTCTGCGTCGCCTGCGGAGCAAGGTGAAGGCGGGGGCTTTGGAGGAAGGGTGGTCGCCCCCGGCGAGCGTGAATGCGCCGGAGTCCGATATTTTGCAGGACGAGCGGTTCGCGAAAGTGCTCGAACGTGTCGAGAAACTTCCCGAACTGCAACAGACGGTCATCAAGCGTGCGTATCTGGGAGGGCAGACGCTCAAGCAGATCGGGATTGAGTTGGATGTCCCGCTTGGCACGATCAAGTCGGCGCTCAGTCGAGCGCTGGTTCGACTTCGGGAACGTTCAGCGAGCGAGGAAATGACGAGATGACAACGCACGAACTGATCGAACTCGCCCCGCTCCACGCGCTCGGGCTGCTCGACGAGCAGGACACGCAGGCCTTCGAGCGGGCCCTGGCTTCGGCGTCGCCCGAGGTGCAGGCGTCCGTGCGCCGTGAACAGACACGCCACGCGCATCTCGATTACCTGCTGCCGGACGTCGAGCCGCCCGCCGGCCTGCGCGGCCGCGTGCTGGAGGCGGTGCGCCGGGCGATCGCGGCTATGGGCGGTCAGCGTGACGAGCACGACGTGCTAGCGACGATCGGCGCGGATGACGCGCCGCTGCGCACGCGGCTGATCAACACCGGCCCGGTCTGGCGGGCGGCGTGCATCGGCTTCGCGACCGCGACGGTCGTGCTCTCGTCGGTGCTCGTCTGGGCGTCGCGCGAGCAGCAGCGGAGCCAGAGCTTCGCCGAGACCGGCGCACTGATCGATCAGGCCCTCGCGCAACTCGGACCGCGCGCGCAGGACATGATCCTGCGGCCGAGCGTGCGACCGGTGAACATGGTCGCTTCGGCGGGTGTCCCCAACAACGACGGCAAACTGCGGGCACGGCTCTACTTCTGCGACGAGCAGAACGAGGCGTTCCTGATCTGCGACGGTCTCCCGGTCGCACAGGGCGAGTACCGACTCGTCGTGCGGACGCAGTCCGGGTTCGAGGGCGTGGATAAGTTCGAAGCAACCGGCGGCTTCGTGCCGGTGCTCGTCAATCTCCTCGAGCCTCAGGATTTGTCGTCGCTGTCGATCGAAGGCCCCATCAACGACCGTGGCGATCGCGCGGTGATCTTCACCGTGGCCGACGCGCGATAATCGCGGCCTGACCGCACGGGGCTTCCGGGGAAGGCGGGCTACTTCTGATTGATGACGTAGTCGAGCAGGTCGACGACCTGGTCGGGCGTGCGCGCGGTGGCCAGGGCGGCGGCGTCGACCTCCTTGAGCGCGTGGTCGAGGTCTTCCTCGTGCAGCGTCACGATGGGCACGTCGCGGGCGGCGGCGAGTCCGGCGTCGAAGGCGGCGTTCCACTCGCGGTACTGCCCCGCGAAGCGGATCACGACGACGTCGGCGGCGTTGATGTGCGTGCGCGTGCGGATGGCGTTGATGCTGGCCGAGGCATGATCGCGCCAGAAGCCCGCGGGCTGCTCGCCCAGGATATAAGTCGCGCAGTGGTCCGAAGCGTCATGATCGGTGACGGGACCCGAGAAGGCGACGGGCAGCTTCCGGTCGCGGCAGGCGGCGGTGATGCGCTCGCGCCAGTCGGAGTGGATCTCGCCCGAGAGGTAGACGTTCCAGGTGGTGGCGCTGGAGAGGGTCATGGCGGGTGCTCCTCGGGAGTGGGGCGTGAAGCCGGAATAACGAGTGTGTGTCGGGCGGTGCGTACAGTTGTGGTCACGATATGGATGTCGTACTCGACAGTTTGGAGCGCTTCGCCAGCGCGACCCTCGAGCTGGGCCTGAAGGCGGCGCCGTGGCTGGTCTTCGGGCTCGTGGTCGCGGGCGTGGTGCGCGCCTGGCTGCCCGACCGGCTGGTCGCGAAGTGGCTGGGTGGGGGCGGCATGGGCGGCGCGGTGCGGGCGGCGCTGATCGGGACGCCCCTGCCGCTGTGTTCGTGCGGCGTGGTGCCGGCGGCGGTGGGGCTGAGGCGTGGGGGCGCTTCAAAGTCGTCGACGGTGTCGTTCCTGGTCGCAACGCCGGAGAACGGCGCGGACTCGATCGCCCTCAGCTACGCGCTGCTCGGGCCCGTGTTCGCGGTGGTGAGGCCGGTCGCGGCGTTCATTTGCGCGGTGACGGCTGGCTTGCTGACGATCGTCTTCGGCGATCGGGCCGACAATCACACGCCGGCGATACAAGAGGATGAAGCGGCGGGTTCGTCCAGCTGCGGGAGCGCGCCCGCGGGCGAACCGGCGATGTGCTGCGATGCGCGAGTGGATGCGGTGGAGGAGCAGACATCGTGCTGCGCGACCGACGCGGTGGCGCCCGAGAAGGTGTCGCTGGGTGAGCAGTTGGGCGAGGGACTGTCGTACTCGTTCGGGAAGCTGTTGGACGATCTGATGCTCTGGCTGGTGATCGGGCTGGCGGTGTCGGGCGCGATTCTGGCGTTCGTGGAGCCCGGGACGCTGCGGGAGTGGGGCTCGGGGCCGCTGGCGCTGGTGGTGATGGCGTTCGTCGGGGTGCCGATGTATGTGTGTGCAACGGCGGCGACGCCGATCGCGGCGGGCCTGATCGCGGCTGGCGTGAGCCCGGGGGCGGCGTTGGTGCTGTTGCTCGCCGGGCCGGCGACGAATCTGGGGACCATCGGGATCGTGAAGAAGGAGCTCGGGACACCCGCGTTGCTCGGGTATCTAGTGGGCGTGGTGCCGCTGTCGATCCTGATGGGCTGGCTGTTCAACCTCGTGCTGGAGCGGACCGAGTGGTCGGTCGACGTGGGCGAGGCGATGGGGCACGAGATGATGCCCGGGTGGTTGCGGGCGGGGGCGCTCGCGGTGTTGGTGGTGTTCGGGGTTCGGCCTCTTCGGCGTGCGGTGCTGGCTGCCGTCGGTCGTGTGCTGCCGGGTTAGTCGGCGGGAGGGTCCAACCCCTCGCGTCGTTCGAGGGCGTCGCGGATGTCCTGAATGTTTTTGACGACGCGCTCGATCTTGCCCTTGAGCTTCTCGGCGTCTTCGCCTTCGGCGAGTTCGTCGCGCACGGCCATGAGGCTTGTGACGAGTTCGCTCGAGCCGTCGATGACGCGACGGACGTTGCGCAGGCGGATGGAGGCGCCGGCGGCTTCGGCGTCGGCGGCCATGCCGAGGAGTGTCTTGCGCAGGTCGGCGTACTCGGCGGTGCGGGCGGCGATGCGCCCGATGGCCCAGTCGACTTGCGCTTCGAACAGGCTGAGTCGTGTGGCGTTGGCGAGATTGTCGAGCTGGCGGATCTCGGGCGAGTTGGGCCGCGAGTGAAGGACGTAGCTGAACAGGCGCTCGCGGGCGCTGGCGACGGCCTGCTCGTCCCGGGCGGCGACGGCCTCCTCACCGGCACGAACGAGCTCGCCCAGCTTCTCGACCCAGCCCACGAGTGTATTGATGGCATCAAACTCGCTCACAGTCCACGCACCTTTCTGACGAGGTCCCGAATTTCTGAAGCGGTCTGCAAGAGATCCGCGACGCTCGGCGTCGTGCGGGAGGCGACGGCCTCGGCCAGCCGCGCGTGGGCCCGGGCCCATTCGCCGGCGGCGGCGTCGATCTCGTCGAGCAGCAGCAGGGCCGCTCGTTGTCGCTCGTCGATGACGGTGACCCGCTGGTCGTACTGATCGGCGATGTCTTGCAGCGTTTCGAGTTGGTCCGCGACGATCTCGACCTTCGTGAGCGCGTCGGCGACTTCGGGGCCGCGGTCGGCGTCGGGCAGCCCGTCGATGATCGTGGACTGGAGCGCCGTGCGGCGTTGACGCAGTCTCAGCAGGTTCTCGACGTCCTGCGCGGAGTCGGCGGTGGTGGCCATGCCGCGACGCTCGGCGACGGCGGCCTCGACGATGATGGTGCGCAGGTCTGCGAGGTCGCCCGGGATGAGTTGTGCGAGGCGCGCGACGACGGGCTGGGCGTTGTCGAGCGCTTCTTCGAGGGACCTGCTCGCGCGGATCATGGCGATCTGACCGTAGACGAACGCGCCGATGTCGGTCGCGACGCCGACGGCGGGCGCTGCGGGGACGACGCCGACGGTCTCGGCGAAGCGCGTCATCGCGCCGGCGACCTCGCGGGCCGCCTGTTCGCCCGATCGCCCGGCCTGGGTGATGCCCTGGATGGCGTGGGCGTAGCGGACCGCGGCGTCCATGGCGCGGACGCGCTCGTCCCACTCGGCTTCCAGACGCCGGGCCAACGCATCGGCGTTCGGGGACTCGGTGCGGCGGATGGCGGCGGTCGTCGTGTCGCCAGCGGCACCGACGGCACCGCGGAGCTGCACCGTCGCGTCGACGTACGGCGAGACGTCGGGCAGCGTGCGGCAGGCGCCGAGGGCGGCGAGCATCACGAGCGAGCCGAGCGTCGCCCACAAGCGGCGGTTCGGTGCGTGGCGCGATCGGGTGTTCATGTTCGATCTCCCTGATGGTGCCCCCGCGCGGCCAGAGCATGGGGCGCGGGCGCGGTTGCCGCAAGGCGTGGGCGGGCGCTTTGCGGGACACGTGCGTGAAATCGCGGCGCAGGCGCGGGGGTGTGCGCGTGGCGAGGGTGGTTCTGCGGCGGGGGGGATCTACGATCGTTCGGGCGTAGCGAGGCTGCGTCGGTTCCGGGATTGGTCTTGCTCGAAAGGACACGCACGCATGGTCCGCACTCTTGCCATTGCCGCACTCCTCGCTTCGTCGGCGACCACTGCCTGCGCGCAGCGTGGTCAGCAGCCGAGCGGTCCCGTCGACCCGGTCGCCAAGGCGCCGGAAATGCAGGGGGTTCGGCTGGTGACGGTGCTGCGGGGGTTGAACAAGCCGTGGGCGATCGACTGGTTGCCCAATGGAGATCGCCTGATTACGGAGCGCCCGGGGCGGCTGTTGCTGATCGAGGAAGCTTCGTCGGAGCCGCAGGTCGTGCGCGGCACGCCGGACGTGCTCTCGATCACGGGCGGGGGGCTCGGGAATCAGGCGGGGCTGTTCGACGTGTCCGTGCACCCCGAGTTCGAGAAGAACCGCCTCGTGTACCTGACGTACGCCGCGGGCACACGCGAGGCGAACCGCACGGAAGTGGCGCGGGGCAAGCTGGAGCGGGATCGGCTGACGGATGTGGAGGTGATCTTCAAGGTTGATCAGATCAAGAGCGGCCTGCAGCACTACGGATCGCGCATGCTGTGGCTGCCGGACAACACGTTCCTGCTCTCGATCGGCGACGGCGGGAACCCGCCTGTGCGGCTGGAGGGCGATTGGATCCGCAAGCAGGCGCAGGAGAACGACAGCGACCTCGGAAAGGTGCACCACCTGAAGGACGACGGCTCGCCGACGGGCTCGAGCCCGTTCGCGGATGATGCGGTCGCCGAGCCGACGCTCTTTTCGCTTGGGCACCGGAACATCCAGGGCATGGCGCGTGATCCGGAGTCGGGGCGGGTCTGGGCGACCGAGCACGGCGCGCGGGGCGGGGACGAGCTCAATCTCGTCGAGCGCGGGAAGAACTACGGATGGCCCACGGTGACGTACTCGCTCGAGTACCACGGCCCGCGGATCTCCGACCGGACGGCAGCGCCCGCGTTCGAGGACCCGAAGACGGTGTGGACGCCGTGCATCGCGCCGTGCGGGCTCGAGTTCTACACGGGCGATCAGGCACCGGCGTGGCAGGGCGACCTGTTCGCGGGCGGGTTGATCGGCGAACAGGTGCGGCGGGTGATGCTCGATGGCGCGGAAGTGGTTGGACAGGAGCAGATCAGCGTGGGTAAGCGCGTGCGTGACGTGGCGCAGGGGCCGGACGGATTCCTGTACATCCTGACGGACGAGACGCCGGGCGAGTTGATCCGGATCGAGCCGACGTCGATGGACGGCGAGTGACCGTGCGATCCGTGGCACATCGCGGGTTCACGCTGGTCGAACTGCTGGTGGTGGTGGCGATCGTGGCGCTGCTGCTGGGTCTGTTGCTGCCGGCGCTGGCGCGCGGTCGCGGCGCGGCGTTGACAGCGCAGTCCGCGGCGAACATGAGGCAGATCCACGCGATGTGCGCGATGTATGCGAACGAGCATGGCGGCAAGGGGCCGGCGCTCGGCGTGCCGTGGGGCTCGGTGCCGAACTGGGCGCTGGTCGTGCAGACCTACGCGGGAAGGACGGGCGAGACGCCCGGCGAGCTGTACGACGAGCACTCGATTCTGGTGTGCCCGGCGTGCCAGCAGCAGACCGCGGCCGACATGACGCGGACGTACGCGATGAACGTAACGGGGCGGGCGGGGCTGTCTGCGGAGGACGAGGAGTCGGGCGGCGTGGCGGACCGGGACAGCTTCGATGAGGAGCCGGTGTTCGTGCGGTTCTTCGCGGTGCCGACGCCCTCGCAGATTCCGCTGGCGGTGAGTTCAGCGCCAACGCCTCAGCAGCCCGACCTGCCGCCGCCAACGCGGACCTACAGCGTGATCGACTTCCGCCAGCAGGAACACATCGACGAGCGGCTGGGGTGGTGGCACTCGGGCGGCGAGCGTTTTCAGGCCGTGAAGTATGACGGCTCGGTGAGAACGCAGGCGCGCGTCGATGAGCGGTGGGAGCGAGCGCTGCCTTGAGGGCGTGAGTGGTGCCTGAGTGGTGACGCCCGTAGGGTGTGTCGCTGGGAGGCCCCTCATGAAGCAGTTGCGCGTGTTGTTAACGGGTGTTTTGGTTGGGGTGCTGACCATGGTCGGCGTAGCCGAGGCGCGCGCGCAGGCGACGGATGAAGGGGTGATGCGGGAGACGTTGACGATCGGCATCAAGCCCGCACCGCCCTTCGCGATGCAGCGGGTGACCGGGGAGTGGGAAGGAGTGGCGGTTGATCTGTGGGAGTTGATGTCGGCCGAGATGGGGGTGGAGGCGGTGTTCGTCGAGGAGTCGCTGGACTCGGTCTTGGAAGGGGTTGAGACGGGGCGGCTGGACATGGGGCTGGGGGCGCTGACGATCACGCCGGAGCGTGAGCGGCGCTTCGACTTCTCGCACCCGTTCTACACGTCGGGATACGCGATCGTGACGCCCGAGCAGGGCGGCGGTGGGATTGTGAGGCTGCTGACGGGGTTCCCGATCGTGTCGCTGTTCCAGGCGCTAGTCGGGTTGAGCGTTGTGCTGCTGGTGGGTGGGCTGATTCTCTGGGCGTTCGAGCGCAGGAAGAACGCCGAGCAGTTCGGGAATGGGATGCGGGGCGTCGGCAACGGGTTCTGGTGGTCGGCGGTGACGATGACGACGGTGGGGTACGGCGACAAGGCGCCCGTGACGTTCGGTGGGCGCGTCGTGGCGATCTTCTGGATGTTCGGCTCGTTGTTCATGATCTCGGCCTTCACCGCGGGCGTGTCGTCGGCGCTGACCGCATCAGAACTGCGCGGCGGGATCAGCGGTGTGAGCGATCTCTACGGCGTCGAGGTGGGCACGGTCGGGGGATCCTCGGCGGCGTCCGAGCTGCGAGCGCGACGCCTCGCGTTCAGAGATTACGACGACCTCGAGGCGCTGCTGCGGGCGGCGAACGAGGAGCGCATCGACGCCGCGGTATACGACGCGCCGCTCGTGCAGCACCGGGTGAACGAGTCGGACGAGTTCGACGGGTTGCGGATCCTGGGTGAGGAGCTTGGTGTGCAGCAGTACGCGCTGGCGCTGCCGACGGATTCGTCGCTGCGCGAGCGGATCAACGTGGCAATGCTCACCGTGTTGAGCGGCAGCGACTGGAACGCGATCACCGAGCGCTATCTCGGGCAATGACCTCTCCCGGAAAGGGCTTCTACGGATGTCGATCTCCGCTTTTCTCGAGCGTCACTTCCTGCACTTCAACGCGGCGACTGTCGTGGAAGCGGCGCACGCGTACCGCGCCGCGGTCGATGACGGCGCCTCGATGATGGTGACGCTGGCGGGCGCGATGAGCACGGCCCAGCTCGGACGCAGCCTGGCGGAGATGATCCGCAGGGACAACGTGCACGCGATCTGCTGCACGGGGGCGAATCTCGAGGAAGACGTGTTCAATCTCGTGGCGCACGACCATTACAAACGCGTGCCGCACTGGCGCGACCTGACGCCGCAGGACGAGCAGAAGCTGTTGGACGAGGGGTACGCGCGGGTGACGGACACGTGCATCCCCGAAGAAGCGGCGATCCGGAAGATCGAGCACCACATCCTGGCGCTGTGGACCAACGCCGCGGCGACGGGTGAGCACCGCTTCGCGCACGAGTACCTCTACGAGCTGCTGCTGAGCGGTACGCTGGAGGACGAGTACCAGATCGACCCGCAGGACTCGTGGCTGATGGCGGCGGCGCAGAAGAAGCTGCCGATCTTCGTGCCGGGCTGGGAGGACTCGACGCTGGGGAACATCTTCGCGTCGCACGTGATTTCGGGCGACCTGCCGAGCACGGCTGTGGTGAAGCACGGGTGCGCGTACATGGTCGAGCTGGCCACATGGTACGAGGCGACCGCGGGCGAGAAGCGGTCGCCGGGGTTCTTCCAGATCGGCGGCGGGATCGCGGGTGACTTTCCCATCTGCGTGGTGCCGATGCTGAACTACGACCTCAAGCGCGACGTGCGCGTGTGGTCGTACTTCTGCCAGATCTCCGACAGCACGACGAGCTACGGGTCGTACAGCGGGGCGGTGCCGAACGAGAAGATCACGTGGGGGAAGCTGGAGCCGGACACGCCGCGGTTCGTGATCGAGTCGGACGCGACGATCGTGGCGCCGCTCATGTTCGCGCACGTCATGGGCGAGTGAGCGGCGCGGTCACTCGGCGCGATGCATCTACTCGGCGAGGAGTGCTTCGAGCTTGTCGCGCACGCCCTTGTCGGCGTAGTCGGGGAGGATGAGGGCCTGGCCCATGGTGTCGGCGGGTTCGTCGGCGTGGAAGCCCGGGCCGTTGGTCGCGAGTTCGATGATGATGCCGCCCGGCTCGCGCACGTAGAGGGACTTGAAGTAGGTGCGGTCCTTGACGCCGCTGGTGGGCAGACCGCGGTCTTCGAGAACGCGTTGGAAGGCGCGCAGCGCGTCTTCATCGTCGACGGCGAGCGCGATGTGGTGGACGAAGCCGGCGCCGGAGGAGGCGGGGGGTGAGCCGGCGTCGCTGACGACGTCGATGAGGGTTCCGCGGTCGGCGCGGGTGAGGGTGAGGCGCGAGGTGTCGCCTTCGGTCGCGGTGTTGTCGAAGCCGAAGAGGTCGGTGAGGAGGGCGATGGTGGACTCGGCGCGGCCGACGCGGAAGGCCGCGCTGACGATCGGACCGACGCGGTCGGCGTCGTCAAACTCGGCCCGTTCGACAAGGGCGAGGCCTTGGCCGTCGTGGTCGGCGAAGATGAGGCGGGGGGTGCCGAAGGATTGGTCGTCGTTGACGTCGACGCCGGCGTGTGTCAGCCGGTCGCGCCAGTCGTCGAGCGAGCCGGCGGGGATGGCGAGGGTGGTGCGCTCGATCATGGGGCGGCCTGGGCTCGAGGCGTGGGCGCGGGGGTAGGGAAAGGCGGTCAGGATAGAGCCGGTCGAGCCGTGCTCGTCGGCGGCGTAGAGGTGGAGGGTGGAGGTGTCGTCGAAGTTGACGGTGCGTTTGACCATGCGGAGGCCGAGGATGTCGGTGTAGAAGCGGGTCCAGTCACGCGGGTGGGACGCGATGGCGGTGACGTGGTGGAAGCCGCGGATGGTTGGGGGCGTCATGGCGGTGATCCTCGTGGTTGGCGAGCGTTTGAGTTGTGTGTTGAAACAGAGAAGTTGGTCGGCGTATTCCGCGGGGTGAGCGGTATGCTCCGTCGGTTCGAGAAAGGATGTGCGATGGATCGCGACGCCGCCGGGACTTCGATCGAGTCGAGTCTGCACGAGGACCGGGTGTTTCCGCCGCCGTCGGAGGCTCGGCTGCGCGGGGGGGCGTGGCACATCGGGTCGCTGGAGGAGTACCGGGCGTTGCACCGGAGTTCGCTGGAGGACCCGGAGGGGTTCTGGGGCGAGGCGGCACGGGAGTTCCACTGGTTCCAGCCCTGGAACAGCGTGCTGAGCGGTGAGATGCCCGACGCGAAGTGGTTTTCGGGTGGGACGACCAACCTGTGTTTCAACTGCGTCGATCGCCACGTCGACTCGGGGCACGGGGACGAGGTGGCGATCGTGTGGGAGGGCGAGCCGATCGGCCCGGGCGGGGAGCCGGAGGTGCGCCGGCTGACGTACGCCGAGCTGAGGCGTGAGACGGCGCGGTTCGGGAACGTCTTGAAGAAGATGGGGGTCAAGCGTGGGGATGTGGTCACGATTTACATGGGAATGATCCCGGAGCTGGCGATCGCGGTGCTGGCGTGCGCGCGGATCGGCGCGGTGCATTCGGTGATCTTCGGCGGCTTCAGCGCGCAGGCGATCGCGGACCGCGTGGCCGATGCGCAGTCGCGGGTCATCGTGACGTGCGACGGGCTGTACCGGCGGGGGAAGGTGATCCCGCTGAAGGAGAACGTGGACGCGGCGATCAACGAGCTGCGCGGCGGCGGGTCGACCGATGATCCGGTCGTCGACAAGGTGATCTACTACAAGCGGTGCATGAACCAGATCACCTGGCACGCCGACCGCGACCACGCGTGGCGCGACCTGATGGCGATGGCCGACGACGAGTGCGCCTGCGAGCAGATCGAGGCCGAAGACCCGTTGTTTGTGCTGTACACCTCGGGCTCGACGGGCAAGCCCAAGGGGATCCAGCACACGACGGGCGGGTACATGGTGTACACCGCGCTGACGGCGAAGCTGGCTTTCAACCTTCGTCCCGACGCGGGGCAGGTGTACTGGTGCACCGCGGACGTGGGGTGGATCACGGGGCACTCGTACATCCTGTACGGCATCCTGCCCAACCGCGTGCCGACGCTGATGTACGAGGGAGCGCCGAACTTCCCGGCAGAGGACCGCTTCTGGTCGATCGTCGCGCGGCACAAGGTGACGCAGTTCTACACGGCGCCGACGGCGATCCGGGCGTTCATGAAGTGGGGCGACGAGCACCCCGGCAAGCACGATCTGTCGTCGTTGCAGGTGCTCGGGACGGTGGGCGAGCCGATCAATCCCGAAGCGTGGGCGTGGTACCACCGGGTGATCGGGCACGGGGCGTGCCCGGTGGTGGATACGTATTGGCAGACAGAGACGGGCGGGCACGTGATCACGCCGCTGCCCGGCGCGACGCCGACGAAGCCGGGCTCGTGCACGCTGCCGGCGTTGGGCGTGGACGCGGCGGTGACGGACACCGAAGGCAAGGAAGCGGGAGCGAACGAGGGTGGCTTGCTGGTGATTCGGCGGCCGTGGCCCGGGATGCTCAGAGGCGTGCTGGGGGACCGCAAGCGGTTCCTCGAGACGTACTGGTCGACGGTGTCGGTCGACGGGAGGCCGGTGTACACGGCGGGTGACGGCGCGCGTCGGGACGCCGATGGATATTTCTGGATCATGGGTCGGATCGACGACGTGATCAACGTGTCGGGCCACCGGATCGGGACGATGGAAGTAGAAAGCGCGCTCGTGGCGCACGAGGCGGTGGTGGAGGCGGCGGTGGTGGGCGTGCCGCACGAGGTGAAGGGGACCGCGATCGCGGCGTTCGTGACGCTCGCCTCGGCGTTCGAGGCGGGCGATCGGCTGGCGGAGCAGTTGCGGGCGCACGTGGCGCAGGAGATCGGCTCGTTCGCCAAGCCCGAGCAGATCCGCTTCGCCGAGGCGCTGCCCAAGACGCGCTCGGGCAAGATCATGCGCCGGCTGCTGCGCGACGTGGCGGCGGGCGTGGAGCACATCCGGCAGGACACGTCGACGCTTGAAGACTTCTCGGTGGTGGCGCGATTGCGCGAATCGCAGGAGAGTTGATCATGAGGCAGTGGATAAACCGGCTCGGGATGGTGGCGGCGTTGGTCGTGCTGGGCGGGTGCGCCACGCATCGTGACTTCTCGAATCTTGAAGCGCACTCCGCGCGCGCGCACGAAGCGGTGCTCGACAGCACCGAAGCGGTCGCCCGGGCGGAGGCGTCCGAGGAGGTGCGGAAAAATCGCATCGAATATGCGCAGCGGCTCAACGAGTCGGTCTTCGGGATCGACATGCTGCGGTTCGAGGCGGCCCGCGAGCGATGGAACGACACCGACGCGCGCCTGCTGGGCGAAATGTTCGTCTTCGCCTACCGCGCGATCGAACAGCGCGCGCGGCTGCTCGGACGGCTCGGCACGATCGGAGGCGGCCCGGAAGACGAGCAGCTCGCCCGCGGGCTCGATGAGCAGCTCAGCGATCAGCTCGCTGCGCTGAACGAGAAGATCGGAGGCTGAACCCGATGCCGACGTACGTCTACGAGGTGATCCGCGAGGAGGGGGACGATCGACCGGCGGAGCGGTTCGAGGTCGTCCAGTCGATGAAGGACGACGCGCTGACGCGTCATCCGGAGACGGGGGCGCCGGTGCGGCGGGTGATCCTGCCGCCCAACATCCCGGTGCCGGAATCGCAGCAGTCCGGCGCGCACGCGGTGGACAACGACCGTCGGCTGGGTGAGCTGGGGTTCACGAAGTACGTCAAGTCGGGCGACGGGTCGTACGAAAAGAAGGCGGGCAAGGGGCCGGGGCGGATCCATCGGGACAATCTCTGATCCACTCCACCCCCTGCACGGCGGCACGGGCGTCCCGCCCGTGCGAACGGAGCAAGACATGCCGACACGACTCACGGCGGGACATCTCGCCCCGACGCGGTGCATCCTCGGCGAGGGGCCGCTGTGGCACGACAGGCGGCTGCACATCGTGGACATCCATGCGCCGGCGGTGCACCGGATGCGCTTCGACCACAACTGGTTGTTGGTCGAGCACGAGAGGGTGGAGCTGAGCACGAAAGTCGGCGCGGTGCTGCCGCGTCGGGACGGGGTGCTTGTCGCGGCGCTCATGGCCAGAGGTCTGGTGGAGTTGGGGCCGGACCTGCGCGAGGGCGAGCTGTGGGTGGAGCCGGAGCCGGGGAAGCCGGAAAACCGGTACAACGATGGCAAGGTCGACCCCGCGGGGCGGGTGTTCATCGGGACGATGGCGACCGACCAGACGCCGGGCGCGGGGACGTTGTACCGCGTGGATCACGACGGCTCGGTGACGAGGGTCATCGAAGGCGTCACGATCTCGAACGGGCTCGGGTGGTCCCCCGACGGGCGGACGATGTACTACATCGACTCGCCGACGCGACGTGTCGATGCGCTGGACTACGACGTCGCGACGGGGAGCGTCTCGAACCGGCGCACGTTCGTGGAGATCGCCGACGGCTTCCCGGATGGGATGTGCGTGGACCCGTCGGGGGGCGTGTGGGTGGCGCACTGGGCGGGCGGGCGTGCGACCCGGTTCGACCCGCAGACCGGCGAGGCGACGCACGTGGTGGGAGTGCCGGCGCAGAACGTGACGAGTTGCTGCGTGGTGGGCGGGATGCTGGTGTTGACAACGGCTCGGGACGACGTGAACGAGCGGGCGGGGGATGTGTTTGGCTCAAGGCTGGACGGGGTGTGAGCCCGCAGAAACGCCCGGCGCTCTCTTCCGATTCGCCGGGCGATCGTCCATCGAGTTCCGCTTGTTTGCGGCCGATGCGGTTTACCGACGCCGGCGGAAGACCGGGAGGGCGGCGAGGACGAGCATCCCGGCTACGCCGGGCGCGGGCACGCGGGCGGTCACCCGAAGGGCTGGCGTTGCCTGATCGAGGTTGAGGTTTCAGGGGTCGGAAGGGAAGCCCAAGCGACCAGCGCGGCCGCCGATCTGGCCGGTCGTGTTGCGGTGCCACGCGATGTCCGTATTGCCCATCGCGTCGGCGGCGATCCAGGGGGTGGTGTTGGGCATCAGCGTGAACTGCATCGGCGTCGCGGCGACGACGAGCCCAGCGTCGTCCGGCCCGGGCAGGTTGGTGAGCGCCATCGTGAAGAGAACCCGGCCGGGCAGTCCGCCCGATTTGCTCGTGAGGTAGACGTTTACGAAGTGCGCGCTGTCGACGAGGCGCCCGGCTAGTTCCGCGTTGGGGAAGAACAGGCCGTGCCGACCGGTGGTGAACCGGACGGCTTGATCGACGTTGCCGATGCTCAGGTCATCTTCGCCGAGGACGATGTTGCCGATGACGGGGTCGAACGTGTCTTCCGGCCCGCGGTTGCTGAAGACGGTGACCCGCGCCGATGCAACGCTGGTCGCGAAACTGCACGACACCGCGGACGCAACGAGACCGGTGATCGAAATTATAATGATTTGTCCTCCCGCGAGTCCCTGAAGCCGCCAGACCTGCACCATAGAACTTGGCTGCAGAACGGGCGGGATAGACATGGCGCGACCGCCTCGCAGAGGGCTGCCGCTCGCGGCGATGGTCCCCGTTCGCGGCCCGACTCCTCGTCGGACCGCGCGGGACTCTCTGTCTCTCTCCGTCTCCGTCTCTCTCCGTCTCCGTCTCTCTCCGTCCCCGTCTCTCCGTCCCCGTCTCTCTCCGAATGCCCGCCACTCCCGCGGGCAGGTGATTATGCGCCGTCGAAAGACTTAAACAAGGCTCGTCTGTAAACTGTTTTGGGACGATCCATCGGACGGGTGCCCGGGTCGCCGCCATCTTGGCTTTGGGAGCCGGGCCGGAGAGATACGCTAGACCCGGAAGATCGCCCCAAGCTTCTTCCCCATGAAGATCGACGCGCCGACGAGGGTGACCGTCAGCAGGGCCATGCCCCAGACACCCATGGCGCTGGCGATGGCGTGGCCGTCGCCCAGGCGTTCGGAGAAAACGTAGATAGCCTTGGTGATGGGGTAGTGCTCTTCGCGTTGAGCGAGGACGAGCGAGTCGCTCACCTCGAGCATGCTGAAGCTGAAGGCGAGCAGGCCGCCGGCGATGAGGTTGGCGGTGATCAGCGGGACGATGATGCGTCGCACGGCGGTGACGGTGCTCGCGCCGAGGTTGCGGGCGGCTTCTTCGAGCTCGCCCGAGGTCTGTTCGAGCCCCGCTACAGTGGAGCGGACGACGTACGGCATGCGTCGGACGGCGTAGGCGATAATGAGCAGGAGCACGGGGTTGGGCTCGGCGCCGACGACATCGACGAGGCCGTCGAGCGGATCGCCCGTGCCGAAGGGCCAGGCGAGGGACATCGCGACGTAGCCGAAAGCCATGACCAGACCGGGCACCGCGAGCGGGAGCATGGCCAGGGCGTCGAGGAGCGAGCGGCCTCGGATGCGCGTTCGGACAATGAGATAGCCGATGACCAGGCCGATGAGGATGTTGAGGATGACCGCGACGGTGGCGTACTGGAGGCTGTTGACGATGGAGCCAAAGGCCAGCGGGTGACCCAATGCGTCGCTGAAGTGGCTGAGCGTCCACTCGCGCGGCCAGACCGAGCGGTACCAGGTGCCTTCTTCCGCGAGAGCGCCGACGATGACGCCGAGGTGGGGCAGGAGTGCAAGGCCGACGACGAAGGCGAAGCCGACGGTGGTGAGGACGCCCGCGGCGCCGGTGAGGGGTTTCTCTTCGGAGGCGCGGGCGGCCTTGGAGTACATGGCGTAGCCCCGCCCGCCGAAGATGGTCTTGCCCAGCAGATAAAGGATGATGCTGAAGCCGAGGAGGACGACGGTGAGGGCGTAGGGCTGCGCCGAGTCGCCGACTTCCTTGATGCCGTTGAAGATCTGCACGGAGGTGACGGTGTAGTAGTCGAACATCAGCGGCGTGCCGAGTTCGGTGAAGCTCCAGATGAAGACGATGGTGCCGCCGGCGAAGAGGCCGGGGCGGATGAGCGGGAGGGTGATGTGGAAGAAACGCCTCCAGGGCCCGATGCCGACGTTCTCGGCGGCTTCCTCGAGAGCGGGGTCGAGGTTGGCCAGGGCGGCGGTGGCGTTGAGGTAGACGATGGGGTAGAGGTGCAGCGCCAGCGCGATGACCACGCCCCAGAACTTGGCGGCGCCGAGCCAGTCGACGCCCATCCCGGTCAGCTCGTTGAGCGAGCCGAAGCGGCCCAGGATCATCTTGAGCCCGATGGCGCCGACGAAGGGCGGCAGGATCAGCGGGACGAGGATGACCGCGTTCCAGAGTTTTTTGAGTGGGAAGGAGTAGCGCGCGGTCGCGAAGGCCAGCGGCAGCGCGATGACGATGCAGAGCGTCGTCGTGGCGATGGCGATGAGGAAGGCGTTGACGAGCCCCTCGCGCAGGATGGGGTCCATGAAGACGAGGGCGACGTGGCGGAGCGTGAAGCCCTCGCCGGTGGAGACATCCTCCGCGAAGCCGCCCCGGACCGTGAGAAGAATGGGATAGATCAGGAACGCGGCGAAGAGCGCGAGCAGCAGGGCGAGCAGGGCGTACTGGTAGAGCACCCGGGGCTTCATGGGGCGGGGACTATAACGCGAACGACGGCGGCGATGGCCGGCTCGCGGTGCTCGCGCGTCCGCGGTCCGGCGGCATCGGTCAGAGAAGGATCCCGGCGACGGCGGCGGTGATGAAGCTGGCCAGGGCGCCGGCGATCATCGCGCGCAGAGCAAGGGTGCTGAAGGTGGCTCGCTGCCCCGGCGCGATAGCGCTGAGCCCGCCGATCTGGATGGCGATGGAGCCGAAGTTGGCGAAGCCGCAGAGCGCGTACGCGGCGATCTGCGCCGACCGGTCGGAGATCGCCCCGTCGGCGATGGCGTTGCGCAGCGAGCCGAAGGCGACGAACTCGGTGACGAGCATCTTTTGGCCCATCAGCGAACCGACGACGCGGGCGTCCGCCCAGTCGACGCCGATCAGCCAGGCGATGGGGGCGAGGAGGAAGCCCAGGATGGTCTGGAGGTTGAGCTCTTCGATGCCGCGGTCGGCGAGCCAGGTGTCGAAGGCTGGGACATCGGAGAGCGCTTCGAGCGGCCAGTTGATGACCGAGAGCAGGGCGAGAAAGGCGATGAGCATGGCGCCGACGTTGAGCGCGAGCTTGAGGCCGTCGGTCGCGCCCAGCGCGGCGGCGTCGAAGACGTTGGCGGCTCGCTGATCAGCGGGTTTGAGCAGGTCGCCGGTGGAACCTTCGTCGGGCGGCGATTCCGTCTCGGGGACGATGATGCGGGCCATGACGAAGGCGGCGGGCGCCGAGAGGACGCTGGCGGTGATGAGGTGCTTGGCGAAGAGGACGCGGCGCTCGGGGTCGTCGCCGCCGAGCATGTCGGTGAAAGCGACGAGGACGGAGCCGGCGATGGTGGCGAAGCCGCCGACCATGAGGGTGGCGATCTGCGCACGGGTCATGCGCTCGATGAGGGGTTTGACGGTCAGCGGGGCTTCGGTCTGACCCACGAAGACGTTGGCGGCCATCGCGAGTGACTCGGCGCCGGTGACGCCGAGGGTGCGCCGGAGCAGCCAGGCGAGGCCCGCGATGATCAGCGGCATCACGCGGACGTAGTAGAGCACGCTCATGAGGGCCGCGAAGAAGACGATGATGGGCAGGACTTGGAAGGCGAAGACGAAGCCGAGCGAACCGGAAGCATCGGCGGCCTCGGGGCCGAAGACGAACTCGATGCCTTGCTGCGAGCGATCGATAAGGCCGGTGACGAGCCGGGCGAAGGCCTCGAAGACGTCGCGGGCGACAGGGATGCGCAGCAGCAGCAGGGCGAGGAGGAACTGCACTCCGATGCCGCCGGCGACGAGCTTCCATGGCACGCGCGACTTACGCTCGGAGAGGAGCCAGGCGAGGCCGACGAGCGCGAGGATGCCGAGCAGTCCGATCATGCGTGCCCCAGGCGAGGAGTGGGAAGGGGGCAGTTGACCGGATGGTGTGTGGCGCGTCCAGCGGGCGGGTCGGCAGGCACGCCCCGGACGCGCGGGCGGGAAGCAAAGCGAGCCGTCGCCCGTGTCGTGAGGCGGCGGCTCGCTGGAGGAGAGAGATGACTCGTTTCGGAGAGAGGAGTCGCGGGGAGAGAGAGTCCCGAGTGCTGTCCAAGGGTGAATACGCCTGGCGCGGGGCGGAGTTCACTGGTGCGGGGGCGCCGAAGAAAATTGTGGGCGGATCTATAGTAGGTGCTTACTTCGGGGTGCTGCCCGGAGCGTGTTCACACGGGTCACCGGGCTTGCGCCCGGTGTTTACCGGGTCGAGTAGGGTCGAAGAGCGGTGCGGGCCAGCCGCGGGTTAGTGGATGGTTTCGTCCATCGGTTGGGCGCGTCGGCCGTTGCTGGCGATGATCTCGATCTCCGGGCCCTCATCGTCATCGCTGATCATGGCGTCGAGTTCGCGCCCGATGCGTGTGGCGAGGTTGTCGAAGACGAGCTTGGCGGGGCCGATGCGAGCTTCGAGGCCGCTGACGATGCGTGCTTCGTTGACACGGTTGCCGTTGACGAAGCAGCCGTGGGTGGAGCCGAGGTCGCGGAGGATCCAGTGTCCATCCTCGAGTTTGCGGATCTCGGCGTGGTGGCGCGAGACCATGGGGTTGGCGATGCGGATGTCGCATTCGCGGGCGCGTCCGATGGTGATGGGGCGTTCGCCCGTGAGTTCGACGCGGCGGAGGAACTGCCCCGCGCCGGCGGTAATAGTGAGTTCGAGCACGCCGCACGCTCCTTCTTCGCCAGTATGGCGCCCTTCCGGGTGGGTGACGACGGCGCTGGAGCGCCGGAACCCGTTGCAGGGTTCAACCGGTGTTGGCGCGGGGCGGTTGCCTCCCTCGACTATACCTCACATCCAGAGGCATACAACGCCGGTGTGGAGCATCGGCGCTCACCGCGAGCGTGCGGGGCGGTGGAGCTGGGTCGCCTGAAGCAGGGTCTCGATGACCGCCTCGGGGCGGACGTTGTCAGCCGTCGCGGCGTAGCTGAGCACGATGCGGTGACGCAGGACGGGCTTGGCGAGGGCGGCGACGTCGGCCTCCGACGGGGTCGGGTCGCCCCGCAGAGCGGCGCGGCAGCGGGCCGCGAGGATCAGTGCCTGGCCGGTGCGCGGGCCGGCTCCCCAGGCGATGAGCGGGCGCAGCGACTGTGGACAGGTGGGGTCGTCGGGGCGCGAGGCGCGTGCAAGGCGGACGGCGGCGTCGACGACGTGATCGCTCACAGGGATGCGCCCGATCAGGGCTCGGACGTCGTTGAGCTCACCCGCGTTCATCAGCGGGCGCACGATCGAGGCGTTGTGCGCGATGTCCTCGGCCAGCGCGACGACGCGGCGCTCTTCGCTGGCGCTCGGGTACGTCATGCGCAGGCACATCATGAAGCGGTCGAGCTGCGCTTCGGGGAGGGGGTACGTGCCTTCCTGTTCGATGGGGTTCTGCGTGGCGACGACGATGAAGGGCTGGTCGAGGGTGCGGGTGCGGCCGCCGACGGAGACCTGACGCTCGGCCATGGCTTCGAGAAGGGCGGCCTGAGTCTTGGGGGGCGTGCGGTTGATCTCGTCGGCGAGGACGACGCTGGCGAAGATGGGGCCGGCGACGAAGGCGAGGGAGCGTTCGCCGGTTGTGGGGTCGGTGCGGAGAACGTCGGCGCCGAGGACGTCGGCGGGCATCATGTCGGGGGTGAACTGGATGCGGCTGAACGGGAGGTCGAGCGCGCCAGCGATGGTGCGCACGAGCATGGTCTTGGCAAGACCGGGCACGCCTTCGAGCAGGGCGTGGCCCTGGCAGAAGACCGCGGTGATCAGATGGTCGACGATGTCGGTCTGGCCGATGACGACGTGGGCGATGCGTTGGCGGAGTTGTCTGGCGTGGTGGGCGAGGCGGTCGATGGCCTCGGCGGGGTCGCCCGACGAGGTGGGTGTGGTGGAGGTCGTGGG